>DDEO01000092.1 GCA_002336725.1 Bacteroidetes bacterium UBA1952
TGCGCGGTTCGTAGTTTACGGCTTCAAAGCCCTCGCTTACGGTGATGCGCAGGGGAAAAAGATGGCAGGAAATGGGCTTTTGGTGCCGGGTTTTGCCTTCGGCATAAGCGCGTTCGATGGCACATTTCACAATGCCTTTTTCGTCGGTAAGGGCATAGGTACAAATGCCGCCATGAATGGTGGGTGTTACGTGGCCGTGCTCATCGTCCCACACCACTGCGCCCTGTTCTTCCACCGCGCGGATGTGATGTTCGGGCAGCATCGGGCGGATGTCCTGATAAATTTCCGGCATGGCCTGCGCTTCGGCTTCGGTGAGGGGCGCACCGCAGTCGCCGTCCACACAGCAGCCGCCGAGGCAGCGGTCGAGGTCACACACAAAATGGGCTTCAATCACATCGTCGGAAAGCAGCACGTTGTCAATCGCAATCATAAATAGAGAGACAAAAGTCTAAAGTAGAAAGACAAAAGTATCAAGANNAGTATCAAGACACAAGTATCAAGTAGATAGAAAGTATCAAGACACAAGTATCAAGTATCAAGACGCAAGTATCAAGTATCAAGACGCAAGTATCAAGTATCAAGTATCAAGACGCAAGTATCAAGTATCAAGTATCAAGACACAAGTATCAAGTATCAAGATACAAAATCCAAGAATCAGGACGTATGAAACATGACACATGAAACATGACACATGACACATGACACATGACACATGAATCATACATTCAAGTACGCCATCAGGTTATCATAGCGGTCGGTGAGGTCGTCGGTTCCGGAATGGTCGCCGTGTACTTCTTTGACATTGTAATTGTGGCGCTCAAAGGACTGCACCAGTCCGCCGAGCGATGTCCGGTTGGTCTTCAGGGTTACTTCCAGCAGTTGGGTATCCGGGTTGGTATAAATCTGACTAGAAAGCACCGTTATTTCTTCCTGCTCGCAGATGCCGGCAATGCGGCTAAGGCTGTAATCGCGCGGGTTCATCTCCAATACCAGCAACGCACCGGGATTATCAATGCCGGAAGTTTCTACCAGATAATCCAGCAAATCGGCGCGGGTGATGGCCCCCTGGTAATGGTCTTCGGAGTCCACGACCGGAAGGACGGCCAGATTTTGGGAATGCAGCACGCGCAAGACCTCATACGGATGGCTACGCACCGAAATAGCCGGGCGATAGGCCAGCAGTTCATCCGCCTCGCGGAGCGGCTCAAAGGGCATATTCCATTCCAGCACATCCTGCTCGCGCACCAGCGCCAGGTATTTGCCGTCTTCCACCAGCGGTATCTCCGACAGGTGTACATCGTCCATCAGTTGCAGCGCGTCATTGCCCGTGTCGCTGCGTTGCAGCGTGGGCACCGAAGGCGCTATCAGTTGTTCGAGGAGTGCCAAAATCTATCTTTTTTTATAAAAATGCCTGTTTCCGGCTACCGGTTTCCGGAAAGCCCGCAAACGGGCGCTCAAAAGCATTTTCAAGATACGGAGTGGCGGGAAAGAAAATCGCTTAGAATCTTGTTAAACTCCTGCGGCACTTCCATCATCGGCGCGTGGCCACACTTGTCTATCCAGTGCAGTTCGGCATTGGGAATCAGCTTTTTAAACTCTTCGGCCACCATCGGCGGGGTAATGGTGTCGTTTTTCCCCCAGATAAGGCAGGTGGGCGCTTTGATGTCCTGCAATTCATCGCCCAGATTGTGGCGGATAGCACTTTTGGCCAGGGCAATGATTTTCAGCACCTTCACGCGGTTGTTGGTGATGCCATAGACCTCGTCCACCAGTTCTTTGGTGGCCATCGCCGGGTCATAAAACGTCAGTGCCGTTTTATTACGGATGTATTCATAATCGCCGCGTTTGGGGTAGGTTTCGCCCATGCCGTTTTCAAAGAGGCCAGAGGAGCCGGTGAGCGTCAGGGTAGCTACTTTTCCGGGATTTTTAAGGGTATAAACCAGTGCTACGTGTCCGCCCAGCGAATTGCCCAGCAAATGCACTCTTCCCAGTCCGCGCGATTCTATAAAACGGGTTACGAATTTGGCCAGTCCGCCCACCGTCGTATCGAGCAGGCCGAGGTCAAAGAGTGGCAGCATGGGAATGATGACGCGGTGCGTTTTCCGGAAATGCTCCACCAAATCCCGGAAATTGCTGAGTGCGCCAAACAGCCCGTGGAGCAGAACGAGCGGCTCCCCGGTGCCTTCTTCTACAAATTGAAACTTGCCGGACTGTCGGATTTCGTACTGCATAGGATTACTAAAGAAGCTGCGGGATAAAATTGAAAAGGGTTCGGCCTAAAAGTACAATAGCCGTTTTTATTCCTGTACTTTAATCTTTTGTGATGCCGTAGGTAGGGCAAAGCGTTTAATTTCGCCGTTTTTAATATTCAGAACCCGCGCTCCTTTTTGGGATGAGCAAAGAAATACGCATCGGCATTTTAGTAACTGCGGCGGTAGTGGTGTTTTTCGCAGGCTTTCAGTATCTGCGGGGCAAAGGTATTTTTTCGACCGAAAAAGTATTTTATACCCATTTTGAAAGCGTACAGGGACTTCAGTCTTCTTCGCTCGTTACCGTTCGCGGCATGATGGTGGGCCGTGTACGCGCTATTGAACTGGCCGACGATGGCGGCATTCGTGTGGCCATGGCCGTGAAAGATAAATATCCGCTGCCGCGCGGCACGGTGGCTACACTTTATAGTGTGGACCTGATGGGCGCAAAGGGCATCCGGCTGGAGCTGGGACAGAGCCGTGAAACGCTCGACGACGGCGCGATTCTGCCCGCCGCCGTAGAGCCGGGAAAGCTGGATGCCCTGACGGAAGAATTAAAACCCATTCTGCGCAATGTGCAGCGCATCACCCTGCACCTCGACACACTGCTGACGGGCGTGAACACCGTCTTTAGCACTGAAACCCGCCTGCGCCTGGCCCACGCCGTGGCCTCGCTCGACGCAACGATGCAGAATTTCTCCACCGTTTCCGGAACGCTGAAAGGCAAAAGCGACGCGCTGGCCCGCACCATCGACAACGCCGAAAAAACAACGGCCATGCTCGCCGGCAACCGCGCCAATATCGACTCTATGCTCACTAATCTGAACCGCCTCAGCACACGGCTCCGGGAAGCGCCCATCGAGCAGACGGTGCAGCAACTGCAAGACGTGGCCGGCAATATCAACGGCCTGCTGCGCCGCATCGAAAACGGCGACGGCTCGCTCGGACAACTCGTAAACGACAAGGCTTTGTATCAGAATTTAAGTCAGTCGGCTGCCGAGTTTTCGCGCCTCGCCGAAGACCTGCGCAAGCATCCGGGCCGCTATATCAATGTGAATGTTTTTGGCCGCCGCCGTGTACAGCCGGTGGAGCCGTAGCGGCCCCTTCCCAAAGGGGAGGGAGAAAGCCCCTCCTTCGGAGGGGTTGGGGAGGCCGTTGGCGAGAAAGACCGCGCGGCGATTCACAGCGTGGTGCGCGGCAGCCATCACCCGTTGAGTCGGGCGCTGGCTGAATACACCGCAGGTTCCGGAAATCTGCCGGTTTCCGGCTGGAAGGAGACGGTCGGGCAGGGCGTGGAAGGCGTTGTGGAAGGAAAAACCGTGCGGGTGGGCAATGCTGCATTTGTGGGTGTGGCGGCGTGCGAAGCGCAGGTCTATGCCCGCGTGGGCGAAGCGGTATTTGCCTTTGCCGTAGCGCCGCAATTCCGCAATGGGCTTGGCCGGATGATGCAGCAACTGCGGCGGCGTTTTGGGCTGCTGTTGCTTTCCGGCGACCGGCCTCGGCAGCAACAGTCTTTGTCGGCTTTATTGGGTGAGAACAGCGAATTGCTTTTTAATCAAAAGCCGGAAGAAAAGTTGCAAAAAATAGAAGCCCTGCAAGCCGTCGGGCATCGGGTGTTGATGCTGGGCGACGGGCTGAACGACGCGGGCGCTTTGCAACAAAGCAATATAGGAATTACTTTGGCCGAAGATATTAACAATTTTACCCCCGCCTGCGATGCCATCCTGGATGCGCGGCAACTGCCGAAGCTGCCGCAATTGCTGGCGCTGGCGCGTTGGGGGCGGTTTGTCATCCGGCTGGCGTTTGCCTTTTCCATTCTCTACAACGTCATCGGGCTGTCGTTTGCCATGCAGGGATTGCTGCATCCGATGATTGCCGCCATCCTGATGCCTTCGAGTACGCTCACGATAGTGCTGGTCAGTACGGGTATTTGCGAGGCGGGTTATGCGTTTCTTTTCCGGAAAAAAGCTCCTGAGAGGACTGCGTTTCCGGAAAAAACCTGATAAAAATCATGTTTTTCCCTGCGGTGGGTCATTGACTTTGATCGCAGGTTTTTAGAATTTTACACCTTCAAAAAAACGTCTCTTGCCGTGATTGCGCTGTTCTTCGTTTTGTTCGTCAGTCTGCTGGTCGCCGGGTTCTTCCTGGGCGGCTTTTTGTGGTCGGTGAAAAAAGATCAGTTTGAAGACAAAGAAGGCGCAGCGATGCGTATGCTACACGACGACGGCACCTTTCCCACGCCGGTTGAAAAGCCTGCTGCGCCCGGCATCCATTAAACCCATCTCCCGCATTTTTATAGAACATCCATGAATACTCCTCAAGAATCCTCCGGTACAAACCAGCCCCGTTCGGGGGCGGCGGCGGTTCCGCTGCAATCGAGCGTCGGGCCAATGGACCAGTTTGCCTACGACAATAAGATTGTCGTGTGGTTTGCCTATGCCACTGCTTTCTGGGGCATTATCGGTATGCTGGCTGGCCTGCTGGCTGCTTTGCAGCTCACGTTTCCATCGCTGAGCTTTAACGCGGCGGCCACTACTTTTGGCCGGGTGCGTCCGGTGCATACCAATGCGGTAATTTTCGCCTTTGTCGGCAACGGCATTTTTATGGGCGTTTATTACTCTTTGCAGCGCCTGTGTAAGGCCCGTATGTGGAGCGACAAGCTTAGTAAAATCCACTTCTGGGGCTGGCAGTTGATTATTGTGGCGGCTGCCGTTACGCTTTTGGCCGGCTACACCACCGGCAAGGAATATGCCGAGCTGGAATGGCCCATCGACATCCTGATTACCGTTATCTGGGTGGTTTTTGGCTGGAATATGTTTGGCACCATCCTCAAGCGTCGCGAACGCCATTTGTATGTAGCCATCTGGTTCTATATCGGCACCTGGGTAACAGTGGCCATGCTGCATATTGTAAACAGCATGGAACTGCCATTCTCAATGCTGAAAAGCTATAGTGCCTATGCCGGTATGCAGGATGCGCTGGTGCAGTGGTGGTATGGCCACAACGCCGTAGCCTTCTTCCTGACAACGCCGTATCTGGGCCTGATGTATTACTTCCTGCCCAAGGCGGCCAACCGCCCGGTGTATTCTTATCGCCTGTCGGTGATTCACTTCTGGTCGTTGATTTTCCTCTATATCTGGGCCGGCCCGCACCATTTGCTCTACAACGCGCTGCCGGGCTGGGCGCAAAGCCTCGGAACTGTTTTCTCGGTGATGCTGATTGCGCCGAGCTGGGGCGGGATGCTCAACGGCCTGCTGACGCTTCGTGGCGCGTGGGATAAGGTGCGCGAAGAGCCGGTGCTGAAGTTTATGGTCGTGGCGGTAACTGCTTATGGTATGTCTACTTTTGAAGGCCCGATGCTGTCGCTCAAAACCGTGAATGCCATTTCGCACTTCACCGACTGGACGATTGCACACGTACACGTGGGTGCGCTGGGCTGGAACGGCTTCCTCAACTTTGGTGTTTTGTACTGGCTGATTCCGCGGATTTTCCGCACCGAGCTGTATTCCCGGAAAATGGCCAACGCTCACTTCTGGATTGGCACGCTGGGTATCGTGTTTTATACCGTTCCGCTCTATATCGCCGGACTGATGCAATGGAGTATGCTCT
This sequence comes from Bacteroidetes bacterium UBA1952, assembly GCA_002336725.1. GTDB lineage: Bacteria > Bacteroidota > Bacteroidia > Chitinophagales > Chitinophagaceae > UBA1952. The sequence continues at coordinate 5,859 of DDEO01000092.1, forward strand.
CGCAGTTTACGCCCGAAGGCACCCTGAAGTATCAATTTCTGGAAGCCGTGCAGGCGATGCGTCCTTATTATATGCTGCGTTCCATCGGTGGCCTGCTGTATCTGATAGGTGCATTCCTGATGTGCTACAACCTGTTTAAGACCATTCGTATGGGCAAGGCGCTGGACAACGAGCCGGCACAGGCGCTGCCGCTCGAGCGTCAGCAGTTGGTAGAAAAGCATGGCAAAGAACACTGGCACCGCTGGATTGAGCGCCGCCCGATTCAGATGCTGCTCTGGTCTTTTGTGGTAGTTGCCATTGGCGGTATCATCGAGTTTGTTCCGGCCTTTATGGTAAAGGAAAACGTACCTACGATTTCGAGCGTGAAACCTTATACGCCGCTGGAACTGGAAGGCCGCGATATTTATGTGCGCGAAGGCTGTTATACCTGCCACAGTCAGCAGATTCGTCCGTTCCGCGACGAGGTAGCCCGCTACGGCGAGTTTAGCAAGGCCGGCGAAAGCATCTACGACCGCCCGTTTCAGTGGGGATCCAAACGTACCGGCCCCGACCTGGCGCGCGAGGGTGGCAAATATCCGGATAGCTGGCACTTCAACCATATGTATGAACCTACATCCATGAGCAACGGCTCTATCATGCCGCCCTATCCGTGGCTGTTCCGCCGCACGATTGATGCCGGGCAGATGCCGGCCAAAATCCGGGCCATGCAGACGCTGGGCGTTCCCTATCCCGAAGGCTATGACCAACAGGCGGTCAAAGACATGGCCGAACAGGCTGCCGGCATTCAAAAGCGCCTTGCCGCCGATAAAATCAATATCAAAAGCGATAAAGAAATCGTTGCCCTGATTGCGTATCTGCAAAGGCTCGGCACCGATATTAAGGCTGAACAAGCCGCCGGTGGCGCACCGATGCCGTAAGGGAGACGAAAGTCTAAAGACAAAAGACAAAAGATGGGCGCTGTAGAACCCCCCGCCGACGACGGGGCGTTCTACTGAAAGACGAAAGACCCAATCCCCGAAAAATCCATCCCGCGCCGGAACCCTTTGGGCGCACATTTCAAACCTCAAACCCCGTAATCAGGAAAAGACCTTCCGCCGCTCGCCTTCCCCGTGTTATATCTGCGCTCCCGCTCTACAAGCGGGGCCTGGCGAGCGGCTCTTTCCTGAGAAAATTTCCGGAAATCCCATGAAATTTCGCAACTATCTGGAAACCATCTCCGGCATCGGCATTCTCCCGGTGATATCGCTGCTTATCTTCTTCCTGTTTTTCAGTGCCCTGCTTGTGTGGGTGGTCAAATCCCGCAAACAGCATTTTACCGATATGGAGCAGCTTCCGCTCGAAGACGGCTCCGAAAATCTCTCTCTCTCTTCTTCCGAATCTTAAGACCGTCTTTTTCTTATGCGCTCTGCCTTCTATCGTTCCTTATCTGTTGCGCTGCTGCTGGCGCCGGTCGGGGCCTTTGCCCAATCGGGCGGCCCGGCGGAAGTTCCAATCAACCTCACGCTCGTCTTTATGGTGAGCATCGCCATGGTGCTGGTGTTTGGAAATATGGTGCTGGCCAATGTCATCCGGCAGCTGGCCGATGCCGTTCGGGAGAAAAACCGGAAGCAAAAAGCAGGTGTCGCCGCTAAGGTCATTCCTGCCCTGTTGCTGCTGATTTTTACCTTCCCGCTCGGTGCCTGGACGCAGGACGCAGCGGCTGCCGCGCCCTCGTTCTGGACTGATCCCGCACCCATCAACGGCATTCCGCGTGTTCAGTTTCTGTTTCTGCTCGGCCTCATCCTGCTGGGCGTAGGCGTACTCCTCGCACAGGCAATGGTGGTGCGCTCGCTCATCCGCGAGATGCGCGACATCCCGGTGAAAATGCCACCGGCACATCTGCTGTTCAAAAAGAATATCCTCGACGTGTTCAACAAGTCGGTGTCTGTAGAGAAGGAAGAGACTATCATGCTCGACCACGACTACGACGGCATCCGCGAGCTGGACAACGACCTGCCGCCGTGGTGGAAATACGGCTTTATCCTCACCATCATTACTTCAGTACTCTATCTGGGATACTACCATGTGTGGGGCGGGCCTAATCAAATTGATGAATACAACGTGGCCGTAGAAAAAGCCGAAGAAGCAAAAGCGGCTTATCTGGCCAAGTCGGGCGAACAAATTGACGAGAATACCGTTACCATGATTATCGATAAAGGGCAACTGGCCGACGCACAGGTACTCTTCAACAACTCCTGCGCGGCCTGCCACGGTGCCAACGGTGGCGGAACCGTAGGACCCAACCTGACGGACGACTACTGGATTCATGGCGGGTCTCTGAAAGATGTTTTCAAGACCATTAAATATGGCGTGAAAGACAAGGGGATGCCCGCCTGGGACGGCAACCTGAGCGCCAAACAGATAGCCATGGTATCGAGTTATATCAAAACCCTGCACGGCACCAACCCGCCGGGCGGAAAAGCGCCGCAGGGAGACCTCTTTGTAGAAGGCGGCGACGGTGCGCTGGATAGCCTCAGCAACCAAACCGCGCCAACCCTGACACCCACCGGAACTACCGAAAACAAAAACAACCCCGTAGGCCCCTACGACAACGCCAACAGCAAAGAGGGCCTGGGTGAAGGCACACCGCCGGGGAAACTCAAATAAAACCCCGACCCTCACGTTATCCTGGGGGCCAAAAGATAAAAAGCAGTTGAAACGATGAGCAAGAGTCCACTGGCCAACACCGAGACATTCCGCGACAGCGTCGCCACGATTGATAAAGAAGGCAAACGGGTCTGGATTTATCCCCAAAAGCCCAAAGGAAAACTTTACAACTGGCGCACTGCCCTGACCGTTCTGTATCTGGTCATCCTCTTTGGGCTGCCCTGGCTGAAGGTGGACGGCGAGCCGTTGTTTCTTTTCAATGTGGTAGAACGGCGTTTCATCCTGTTTGGAAAGATTTTCTGGCCGCAGGATTTTATCATCTTCGCCGTTGGCGCACTGCTCTTTATCGTTTTCATTGCGCTCTTTACCGTTGTTTTCGGGCGTGTGTTTTGCGGCTGGGTATGCCCGCAAACAATTTTTATGGAGATGATTTTCCGGAAAGTAGAGTACTTTTTTGAGGGCGACAGCGCCCGACAGAAGATGCTCGACCGCGAACCCTGGAATGCCAAAAAAATCGGGAAGAAAGCCGGAAAATGGGCCACTTTCTGGGTGATGTCCTTTGTGATTGCCAACACCTTCCTGGCCTATATTATCGGGGTAGATGAACTGATACGCATCGTTACCGAGCCGGTCAGTCAGCACATCGGCGGCCTCACGGCGATTCTGATTTTTACCGGTATCTTCTTCTTCGTTTACCTCTGGTTCCGGGAGCAGGTCTGTGTTGCCGTTTGCCCCTATGGCCGGATGCAAAGCGTATTGCTCGACCGCGACTCCATCGTGGTGGCTTATGATTATGGCCGGGGCGAGCCGCGCGGTAAATTCAAGAAAAACGAGGAGCGCGAACTGGGCGATTGCATCGATTGCTATCAATGCGTAAAAGTCTGCCCCACGGGTATCGACATCCGAAACGGCACACAGCTGGAATGCGTCAACTGCACCGCCTGCATTGATGCCTGCAACCACATGATGGATGCTGTGGGGCTGCCGCAGGGCCTTATCCGCTATGCCTCCGAAAGTAATATTGCAGAGAAAAAACGATTCCGCTTCACCACCCGCATGAAGGCCTATACGGTGGTGATGCTCCTGCTGCTGGGCGCAGAAGCCGCCCTGCTGGCCACCCGCAGCGACGTGAGTGCCGCCGTAAACCGCGCCTCCGGACAGCTCTATCAGGAGCGCGAAGGCGGCAAGCTCAGCAACCTCTACAACTACAAGCTGCTGAACAAAACCCATAAAGACATGGATGTCGTGCTGAAGCCGGAGAATTTTCAGGGCGAAATTCAGCTGGTGAACCGCAAAACGCTGCACATCTCCAAAGGCGGCGATATCGACGGACAGCTCTTTATCATTATCAATGGGGCCGATGTGCATCAGCGCAAAACCGACCTGAAGCTCGGAATGTATCAGGGCAACGAGCGCATCACTACGATTAACACTACCTTCCTCGGACCTTTTGGGGCAGAATAAAAACCCACTCTGTGTGATTATGAGAATTTCCTGGGGTACCAAAATAGCCATGCTCTACAGCGGCTTTGTGATTATGATTCTGGCGCTGGTGATTACTACTTTCCGGCAAAATGTGGAGCTGGTAACCGATAACGATAATTATTATCAGCAGGAAGTGGGCTTTCAAAAGCACTTAGATGCCGCCCGCGCCGCCAATGCCCTCCACGACCCGCTGCGCATCACCGCCAACGAACAGACGCTGACCATCCGGTTTCCGGAAAGATTTGCTTCTCAAACGCTCAACGGAAAAGTGCTTTTCTATGCGCCCACCAAAGCCGCCGCCGACCGCAGTTTTGAACTGACCGGTGTGAAGGATGGACAGTGGACGGTAAGCCGTCAGAAGTTGGCTGCCGTGCCTTATGAAGTACAGGTGAACTGGACAGCCGGCGAGACCGATTATTTTGAAAAGATAAAGCTCAACCTGCAACAGCCATGAGCGAAAGCCTTTTTCTAACCGCTCTCGTTATGGGCCTGGTGGGCAGTCTGCACTGCGCCGGTATGTGTGGCCCTATCATGCTCATCCTGCCTTTTCAACAGTTTTCGCCCGCGCGGCGTGCCGGGGCCATGACGCTCTATCACCTGGGCCGCATCAGCGTTTATGCGACGATGGGGCTGGTGTTGCATTCCTTCAAATCGTTGTTTCACCCGCAATGGCAGCAGGGCGTTTCATTGGCGCTGGGCAGCCTCTTGCTGGCGGGCGGGCTGTATTCGTTTCTGGTGCGCGGCAATATGCCTTCGCTGCCCTGGACGGGCTGGGTGCGGCGGCAGGCTTCGCGCTTCATGGGCAATCCCTCGCTGGGGGCGCTCACCGTTGCCGGTGTACTCAATGGCTTGTTGCCCTGCGGACTGGTGTATATGGCGCTGTCGTTGGCGGCCACCGCGCCCACTGCCTCACAGGCTGCGCTGGCCATGTATGCCTTTGGCGCGGGAACACTGCCGATGCTGGTGAGCATCACGCTGCTGCGCCAAAAAGCGCGTTTCCTCAACGCTGCCGGTCTGCGGCGTTTTGTGCCGGTGATGCTGGTGGCCTTTGGCGGCCTTTTCCTGCTGCGCGGTGCCAACCTGGGCATTCCCTATCTCAGCCCGAAGGTGGAAGTCGCCGCCGGGACTGGTGAGGTGCAAAGCGAGTGTTGCCACAAGCATTGAGCGCCTCTGTTGGATACACGCTTAAAAGGACTTTAGAAACCAAGCACGTTTTTCTGCTATTTGGCGCGAAAAGAGCAGCCTTAGTAAGAGCGCCGGAATAACATCCCCACTGTAGCTTCTCTCGAAAACAGTGAAATAAGTCCGTGTTTTTACAGCCGACTGGCGGGTAAAACCACCGTTTTTTCTATCNNCGGAGAGGGGCCGGGGGTGAGGCCGAGCAAATGCGGAAGTTATTTCAGCAATGTTCCTTATTCAACGAATCCCATGACGGCGTTTCCATCGTTGTCAAGGCTCAAATCGATTGGACACTGTTGCATCATTCCCACCACTCGAAGTTGTCTGAAATGATGATTTCATTCTTTTCCAGATGATGTGTTGTCTTCATGGGAATGGTCCGGTATAGAAGCTTGTATTTATCGGCCCAAGCCCGGATTTCCGGCGTATCGTCATAGGTAAGCATATACCTTCCCTGGATTTGGCTCGTCAGGTCAAACAGGCGCTCGTGGTCAATCTCAAAATGCGTATAAAGCCGGCGGCCCGCGACGGTATAGGGCGGGTCAATAAAAAAATAGGCTTCCTTATCCTTCAGCCTTTGTTCTATTTCTGTGAAAGCATCTCCGGCGATAAAACGGATTTTGTCTTTTACGTGATTGATAGCCCTGATTCGGTCGTAAAGCGTTTTCGGATACCAGCGCGAAGCAATGCCTTTACCCTTTTCTCCATTTTTAATTAACCCGGACCCTTTGGCCAGAATTCCGCCGTGGAAGATTCTGTTTTTCAGGATGGTGCAAAAGGCAATGTCCTGTAATTGCTTGTCTGCTTTGTTTAATTCGGCTGTTGCGTTTTCGTGCGTCAGGTCAAAAGAATAAATTTTTTCGGCCAGCCACTGGTTTTGACCATTTAGAATAACTTCCCAAACGGCGGCTACTTCTTCGTCTTTTTCAACCATCACGATTGGGTCGGCAAGGTTTTCAAAAGCCGCCGTTAAGCTAACGATGCCGCCGCCTGCAAAAGGCTCTATCAACTTTACCGTTCCAGCCTCCTGCTGGAGCCATTTTCTTACCGTCGGAATGAGCCACGTTTTACCGCCGGGGTAACGAAACGGGCTACGCTGGGGCACAGACGCAACGTTCACAACCGCTTGTGTAGGAGTGTCTTGCAGTTCTGCAAATATGGAAAGCTGGTTGTTCATCATTCTACCACGGTATTTTCGGTGTCAGTATTGGGTCGGCCTGCACGTTTGGCATCCAGCTTTTGTTGCAGCACCCTGGCAAAATCTTCTATGTCGCCCGCTTCAAACCTTGCTATCTGTTCCAGTGCATCTTTGAACCGGGTATAAACGACCCGACTTAGGTTCAGGTTGTAAGTGTGGGTCGTCGCGTCTGGAACGAGGTCGTACAGAAAAAATGCAAAATCCGCCTCGCTCCTGGAGACTTCCGGAAATTCCGGAAGCGTCTTGTAGAAGGCTGTCTGGAGAGCCACTGCCTGTTTCTTGCCCCACTGCTTCAGGATAGAACCTTTGGCTATGATTTGTGGAATCAGCCGCTTGCGGGAAGAAGAAAGATAGTCGGGCTTTGGATACTTGAGTGCATTCATCCACTCAAAATCCGGCGAAGGCTGTTCCAGATAAGCAGTGAAAGGCCCGGTCAGATTTCCGGAAATATAAACGGCCTGAACTTCCAGCGAAGCAAAATTGATAATCCGGCCTTTGTCATCGTAGGAAACCAGTACATAGTCAATGTTCCCGGCTGATTTGCCTTCCCTGTCTTTGAGGCGCACCTCTCCGATATGCGTCCAGGTTTCATGGGGTTCAAAAACGAACGCCGCCGCATCGCTGATGATTTTCCAGTCCTCGCGAAACCGAACCGGGCAAATGATAACCGGCTGTTGTTTATGATAGATGCTACAAACGCCCAATGGAAACTCAATGCTGTTCTTGGTGCAGTTACTAACGATGTTGTTGTAAGGGCAGAGTTTATCGGCGAGATAACGTCTTGCCCTTTCCGAAGGGTTGTCAATCGGGAAACCAAAAACTTCTGCTAGCGGCTGTGCCGTTCGTACCTCGTCTGCCATACCCAAAAATAAGGTATTATCCACGCCTAAAATCACTCAAGCAGGCGATTGCGCCGCGACGGAGCGCTCAGACTTTGTGCTGGGAACGGTCATACGAACGCTGCTGTGCCCCGCAGGGCAGTTTTCGGACTGCCACCCCCGGCGACGAGGCCCCAGCACGCAGCACCCTTGTCTCGGTCTTCGCCGAGCCACCAAACAGACTTCGCAAAGCGAGTGTTGCCATAAGCATTGAAAGGCAGGTGACGATTTTTTCATACCGCTTCCGGTGTGGAGGATATACTTTTGCCGCTGCCCGTTCTGCCCCCGATTTCTATGAATATCCTGTATGTCAATACCCAAAAGATGGATTACAGTCAGGATATTTTGTATGCTGGTTTGCGGCAGAACGCCTCCATTGCGCTCTATGAATATCCTTTCAACAAGCGCTACCACCTGCCCCTAAAGCCCTATCCCAAAAACCTGGGCCTGGTCAAAACCGACCCGCTGGCGGCACTGCTGCGGCCCATTCCCTGGCAGAAAATACAAGTCGTGGTGCTGGCGGCGTGCCATCCGGTTGTGCTGCGCCACTACGAAGCCATCTATCCGAAACTCCCCCAAAACCACCGGCTCGTGTTTGTGGACGGCGGCGACCGGCCTGAGGTGGGCGGCGATTTTGAGCGGCTCGGTGGGGCCGAAGATTTCCGGAAATTTTCCGGAAAATTCACCTTCAACCTGATATTTAAAAGGGAGATGCTCCTGCGAGCATCCTATCCCGAGAACTGCCGCGCTTTTCCTTTTGGTTTCAATACGCTGCGCCTGCGGGGGCTGAAGCCGGTGGCCAAGAAATACGATGTTTCGTTCTGGGCCGTCGAGAGCGACCCGGTACGCACACGTGCGCTGCAACTGTTGGAAAACGAATTTGACTGCCGCCGGAACGGCACCGTGCGCAATCAGGTTTTTAGCCAATACAAGCGCAAGGGCCAGTTCTATCTCGAAGAGCTGCGTGCCTGCCGCGTGGTACTCAACTTGCGTGGCTCTGGCTGGGACACGCTCCGCTATTGGGAGACACCGGCAGTGGGCAGCTTTATGGTGAGCCAGCGGCCCGGCATCGTTATCCCCAACGATTTTATTTCCGGAAAACACATTGCTGTTGTGGACCATCCGGAGGAAATTGTGGCGATATGCCGCTATTATTTAGCGCACCCGGAAGAACGCGAAGCCATGGCTGCCGCCGCTCATAGCCATCTGCTGGAATTTCATTCCGAAACGGCTCGCGCCGTGTATTTTCTGCAAGAAATCCGCGCGGCATTTCCGGAAATTACTTCATCTGCTGCATCTGGATGAGCTTGTGGTATTCGCCGCCCTGCGCCAGCAGCGCCGCGTGCGTACCGCGCTCAATGATGCGGCCTTTTTCCAACACAATAATTTCATCGGCATTTTGCACGGTCGAGAGGCGGTGCGCAATCACAATGCTCGTGCGGTGCTGCATCAGTTGGTTGATGGCATCCTGCACAATGCGCTCGCTGTAGGTGTCGAGCGAGGAAGTAGCTTCGTCGAGGATGAGGATGGGCGGGTTTTTGAGCACGGCGCGGGCAATGGTTACCCGCTGCCGTTCGCCGCCGCTCAGCCGGTTGCCACGGTCGCCGGTCAGGGTGAGCAGGCCGTCTTGTTTGTTGTGGATAAAATTTTCGGCGTGGGCCACCGTGATGGCTTCTTCCACCTCTTGCGACGTGCTTTCGGGCCGCCCCAGCGTGATATTGGCCAGCAGGGTGTCGTTAAAAAGAATGGGGTCTTGGTTTACGATGCCAATCAAATCACGCAAATCCGTAATCACGCAGTCGCGGAGGTCTATGCCGTCGAGCAGAATGCGGCCCGCGCCTACGTCGTAAAATCGCGGAATCAAGTCCACCAGCGTGGATTTTCCGGCACCGCTCGCGCCGACCAGCGCAATGGTTTTACCTTTTTCGATGCGCAGGTTGATGTTTTGAAGAATGGGCGTGTTGCCATATCCAAACGAAACATTTTCAAACACCAGATCGCGCTCAAAGCGCGTTACCGGCAGCGCGTCGGGCTTTTGGGCAATGGGGTTGGGCTGCGCCAGGATGTGATTGATGCGCGTGAGCGCCGCCTCGCCTTTGCGGATGGCCATAAAAGCCGAAGAAATGTTCTTGAAAGGATTGATCACCTGCGAGAGCATGGCGATGAAGGTAAACAGCCACTCCGGCGAGGTTTGCTGTTTGAAGATGAGGTTGCCGCCAAACCAGAGTACCACGCCCACGATGATGATACCCATCGTCTCTGACAGCGGCGAGCCGAGTTCGCGCCGGTAGGCGATGCCGTTGCGAATGCGAAATTCATTTTCGTTGATGGCATCGAAGCGGGCTTTTTGCTGCCCTTCGGCGTTGAAGGATTTCACCACGCGCATTCCGGCAATCGTCTCGTCCATCACGCCCAGCATCTTGGCCGTTTCTTCCTGCACGGTGGTGGAGTGGCGGCGCAGCGACCGGCTGATGCGGCCAATCAAAAACGCTACCGGCAGCATCAAAATCAGGAAGAGCGTCATCTTCGCGTTGATGATGATGAGCGAGGTGATGAAGAAGATAATGGTGAAGGCTTCTTTAATAAGCACCTCCAGTGTAGAGACGATGGATTGCTGCACCTCGTTCACGTCGTTGGTCATCCGCGAGATGAGGTCGCCCTTGCTTTCTTCGGTAAAAAAACCGATGGGCAGGGCCAGAATTTTGCTAAAAAGGTCTTCGCGCAGTCGCTTAATAACGGCATTGCGAATGGGGTTGAGCAGGCACAGCGACAGGTAGATAAACAGGTTTTTAAGAATCGAAAACCCAATGATGATACCGATGAGGATGGCCAGCGTGGTAACCTTGTCGTAGCGGAAGATGAGGCCGTTGGTCCAGGCCGTTATCTGCCCCAGGATGCCCTTGCCGCCTGCGGGCTGAAAAGTGCTGCTGCCGGAGAAAAGCACTTGCAGCGAGGGAGCCAGCATGGCCAGCGAGAAAGCCGAAAAAGCAATCTGCAAAATGACGGTCAGGAAGTATAGTGCAACCTTCGCCTTGTAGTCCTTGATATATCCGAGGATTCTGGAAATGCCTTTCATCTATGCTTTTTCAATCGTGTAAGTTACCGTTCCGTCTTTGCCGTCTTTGAGCTGAATGCCCGCCCCGAGCAGCTTGTCGCGGATGGCATCGGAAGTGGCCCAGTCTTTGCGCAGCTTCGCCTCTTTGCGGATGTCGATGAGTACGGCCAGCACCTTGCTGAGCGCCTCGTTGTCGTCGCCCGCATGGATGGCCTGTAAGCCGAGGATGTCTTCCAGAAAAATCCGGAAGGTTTCCTGCAAAAGCGTGAGTGTTTTTCCGGAAACAGCGCCTTCCGGTAGCTGCCCGCCTTTCAGCCCATTGATGATGGGGGCCAGCTCAAAGAGGTTGGCAATCACCTTCGCGGTGTTGAAATCATCGTTCATAAATTCCGTCATCTCCGCGCAGCGCCTTTCAATTTCTTCGTCCATTTCTCCCCGCTCCTTCGGAGAGGGGCCGGGGGTGAGGCCTTTCAGGGCTTCGTATGCCTCCCACAACCGCTTCAGCGCCCGCTCGCTGCCTTGCAGCGCCTCGTTGGAGAAATCCAGCGTGCTGCGGTAGTGGGTTTGCAGGATATAGAAGCGCACCACCATGGGGTGGTAGGGCTGCTCCAGCAGGGAATGATTTCCGGAAAAAAGCTCGGTCAGTTTGATGATATTGCCATAGCTGCGGCCCATCTTCCTGCCGTTGATGGTAATCATATTGTTGTGCATCCAGTATTTGACCGGTGCACAGCCGTGGGCAATGGTGCTTTGGGCAATCTCGGATTCGTGGTGCGGAAAAAGCAGGTCCATGCCGCCGCCGTGGATGTCGAAGCGGTCGCCGAGGTATTTGGCGCTCATCGCCGAGCACTCGATGTGCCATCCCGGAAAACCTTCGCCCCAGGGCGAGGGCCAGCGTTGAATATGCTGCGGCGGGGCGGCCTTCCAGAGGGCAAAGTCCACTTTTTCGCGTTTCTCGTCCTGTCCTTCCAGCTCGCGGGTCGTTTCTAATAAATCGTCGAGAATGCGGCCCGAAAGTGTGCCATACGGGTGATGCGCGGCGTATTTTTTGACATCGAAATACACGCTGCCGTTCACCTCATAAGCATAGCCTTCGGCGATGATTTTTTCAATCATGGCAATCTGCTCGGTGATGTGGCCGGTAGCTGTTGGCTCGATGCTCGGCTCCAGGTTGTTGAAGGCCGCCATCAGCCGGTGGAAGATGCCGGTGTATTTGTGCACCAGTTCCATGGGCTCCAGCTTTTCCAGCTTGGCTTTTTCGCCGATGCGGTCGTTGTCGGTGCGGTCGTTTTCTTCAAAATGGCCCGCGTCGGTGATGTTGCGCACATAGCGCACGCGGTAGCCCAGGTGGCGCAGCCAGCGATGCACCACGTCGAAGGTGATGTAGGGCCGGGCGTGTCCCAGGTGGCTTTCGCCGTTCACCGTTGGGCCGCACACATACAATCCCACATATCCGGGCGTTATCGGTTCAAAGGTTTCTTTCTGACGGGTGTAGGAGTTGTAGAGTTGCATATTCGTTGGTTGGAGCCTTCGGCTTGGACGTTTCGCTGTTAGACGTTTCGCTGTTGGACGTTTCGCTGTTGGACGTTTCGCTGTTGGACGCTTCGCTGTTGGACGTTTC
>DDEO01000041.1 GCA_002336725.1 Bacteroidetes bacterium UBA1952
ACCGGCGACTCCATCACCGTGGCCCCCGCCATGACGCTGCCCGACACGGCCTACCAACTGATGCGCAACACGGCGCAAAAAATGATGCGCGACCTCGGCAATTTCGCCGGCGGCTGCAACGTACAATTCGCCTTAAATCCGGAAACGGAGGAAATCATCGCCATCGAAATCAACCCGCGCGTATCGCGTTCCTCGGCGCTCGCCTCCAAAGCCACCGGCTACCCGATTGCCAAAATCGCCGCCAAGCTGGCCGTAGGCTATACGCTCGACGAACTGAAAAACCCGATTCTCCAAAATACCTCTGCGTTTTTTGAACCGGCCCTCGACTATGTCATCGTCAAAATGCCGCGCTGGAATTTTGATAAGTTTAAAGGCGCCGACGACACGCTGGGTTTCCAGATGAAGTCGGTTGGCGAGGTGATGGCCATTGGCCGTACCTTCCCGGAAGCGTTGCAAAAAGCTTGTCAAAGTCTGGAGAACAACGCCACCGGCCTTTCCTTTATCTCGGCCCAGCGCATGAAGCCCGAAGAGCTGCTGGAGGGCCTCAAACGCCCCACCTGGGACCGTATTTTCCGGATTAAAGAAGCACTGGCTGCCGGCATTTCCATCAAAACGCTGCGCGAACTAACGCATATCGACCGTTGGTTTTTGTATCAGATTCAGGACATCGTGAACCTGGAAAAGGAAATTGCCGCCTGCAAATACCTTGAATCCATAAGCAAAGATTTGATGCTTCAGGTTAAGCAAATGGGCTTCTCGGATGAGCAAATTGCCGAAAACCTGCGTGATTGCACGCCCGACGAGGTGTATGATTTCCGGAAAAAGCTGGGCATCACCCGCGTCTTTAAGATGGTGGATACCTGCTCCGCCGAGTTTGAAGCCGTTACGCCGTATTTCTATTCAACGTTTGAGCGGGGGAGCGAAAAACCCGTAGCTTAGGAGCGTTATGATCCGGTTGATTGAGTGCAAAAACTACCGCAGTCTGAAGTACATCAGTCAGCCGCTGGATAATTTTCAGATTCTGGTAGGGCCGAATGCCAGCGGCAAAACAACCTTTCTGGACATCGTCAGCTTTATGGCGGATATTGTTTCCAAGGGGATTGAAGAGGCCGTTGCAAGCCGGGCCGGCAATTTTTCAGACCTGACGTTTGCAGGCCGGGGCGGCGACATAGAATTCGCAGTAGAAGCGGAATTGCCGAGTGGAATTTTAGATAAGACTCTTGAGAGCCAGTTCAATGGCATTCGTTACGCTATTAAAATTGGGATAGAAGCAGAAAAAGAACAGCTTGCTATTTTGCAGGAAAGAGTGCTATTGGTAACGCGGAATTGGAATAAGGTAGCCGAGTTGCAGAAGGCAGCAACGTTTCCGGAAATTGATGATGTACCTGATTCCCTGGTATTTAGAGAAGAGGAGCCAGAGCCTTATCGCATCACAATAGAAAGGACGAGCGAAGCAGGTTATTTCGTACCAGAAATGGCTAACCTTGACGGCGACGGTCTTCGCCTTCAAGTTGAAGGTGCGCGAAGCGTGTTCGATTTTGCTGCCTTGACAGGACTTACTCCCGATACTACTTGGTTCCGGAATTTCCTCACCAACGACATCCAAAAATTCATCCTCGATAGCCTCGAAATCCGAAAACCTTCTCCGCCCGGAAAAGGGAAAATATTCCGGACAGATGGCTCCAACCTGCCGTGGGTAATTGAAGACCTGCGCAAACACCCGGAACGGTTTCAGAACTGGATAAGCCACCTGCAAACCGCGCTTCCGGATATCCTGGACATTGACACCGTAGAGCGCCCCGAAGACCGCCACCGATACCTGCGCATTCACTACGAAAACAACATCACCGTTCCCAGCTGGCTTGTTTCCGACGGTACACTCCGGCTGCTGGCGCTTACGCTTCCGGCTTATTTGCCCGACTTCAAAGGCATGTATCTGATTGAGGAGCCGGAAAATGGCATTCACCCTAAAGCCATTGAGACCGTTTTGCAATCGCTCTCCAGTGTCTATGACGCACAAATGATTCTGGCATCTCACTCGCCGGTCATTCTCAGCCAGATAGAACCGGCAGATGTGCTGTGCTTTGCCAAAACGGAAGAAGGCATCACCGATATTGTGTCCGGCGACCAGCACCCGATGCTGCAAAACTGGCAACAGGGCACCGACCTGGGAACTTTATATGCCGCCGGCGTTTTGGGATGAAAGACCTTATCATTTTGTGTGCCGACAAGGATGCGCAACTCCTGCTTCAAGGTTTGTTGCCACGGCTGCCGCTTGCCAGCGGTCTAAGGGTATTCCACTTTGACATTTTTGCCCATCCCCAACGGGATACAGGTGTATTGAATACCGCCCACGAATTTCTGCGGCCCTTTCCGGACCGCTACTCAAAAGCACTTGTTGTTTGGGACCTAGAAGGATGTGGGCAGGAAACGAAGGGCGCACAGACGCTTGAGGTACAAGTGGAAGAAAATCTTGCCCGTAACGGTTGGGCAAAAGAGCGTGTTTGCGCAATTGCTATTGCTCCGGAACTGGAAAACTGGATTTGGGGGCTGGATGAAACGCATCTCGAAAATGCGTTCGGCTGGAAAAGCGGCGAAAAGTCTATTAACGAATGGGTCCGCCAACAAGGACTTTGGTCAGAAGGTCTTCCTAAGCCATCTGATCCGAAACGCGCTGTGGAAGCGGCGCTGCGTAAAAGCAAAAAGTCTTGGTCTTCTGCTATCCACAAACAGATTGCAGCAAAAGCCAGTTATAGAAGATGTCAGGACAGGGCGTTTCTGAAGATGCTCGAATCGTTGAAGGCCTGGTTTCAACCAAGCGTATAGCATCGTTTTAATTCAGCCCATAGGCAAACACAAACGGCATCCGGCTGTTTTCGCGCAGCGCCTGCCGCACTTTGGCCGGTTTGCGAATCACCTTGTAGCGTTGTAAATCAACGACTTCCATACTATAACCCGGCAGCTTTTTCACCGATACAAAGCGCAAATACCCCAACAGCAGCACCGCCGACACTAAATCGGTCGCCATCACTTCCTGTTGATAGCGCATCCAGGTTTTGTTTTGTTTTCCCCACATAATCGAAAGCTTTTTTGGTTTGGGATTAGCGCATCGAGCGCGGCACATAGGCACGGTTGATATCCGACCCGCACCCGCATTTTTTACTACTGCTACAGCCTTGCAAAAGCCCGGCCATCAGCAATAGCAAAAACGCCGTACGGGCAAAATAGTTGGATGGATTTACACGCATTTTCATAAAGCTACCTTTGTAAAAATACACTTTTTTTGACGCATCCTTCCGAAAAAAAAATTCTCCTTTCGCCGCTCGACTGGGGCCTCGGCCACACCACGCGCTGCATTCCGCTGGCCCGCCACCTGCTGGGCATGGGCGCACGGGTGTTTTTTGCCGGAACGGAAACGCAAATTGCTTTTTTCCGGAAATCTTTTCCCGAAATTTCATTTCTGCCCCTTCGCGGATACAAGGTTCGCTATTCGCAAACACGACGGGGCTTTATGCCGCATTTGCTGCGTCAGCTTCCCGGCATTTTCAAAACCATCCGGCACGAGCATGAATGGCTGCTTCGGGAGGCAGCAAAACACCGCTTCGACGGCATCCTCTCCGACAACCGCTATGGCCTCTGGCACCCGGAAATCCCAAGTGTTTTTCTCACCCACCAACCCGGACTAAAAACCGGCTTCGGCGCAGGGGCAGATGCGCTTTTTGCCCGCCTGCACCAAGGGCTGATGCAGAATTTCCGGGAAATATGGCTCGTAGATATTCCGGAAAAACCGGGCCTCAGCGGCGCCCTCGCCCACCCTTCTTTGCTGCCACCCAATGCCCGTTATATTGGTTTGCTTTCGCAGTTTACAGACTCAAAATGGGCACTGCATTCTGTCGCCCCTCTTCCGCCAGAGGCGGAGGCCGGGGGTGAGGCCAGCGGAAACCCTTTTTCTTCTCCCCAAAATGCCCTCGTTATCCTGCTTTCCGGCCCGGAGCCACAGCGCAGCATTCTTTCCCAAAAACTTTGGGAACAAATAGCCGGTTTTCCGGAAATGCCGGTTGTTTTTATTGAAGGGCGGGCCGATGCGCCGCAAAGAACAGCGATTTCCGGAAATATTCGTTGGCAGGCACAGGCCGATGCCGCTACGCTCCGCCCTTTGTTGCAGGGGGTCCAATACGTGATTTCCCGCAGCGGCTACAGCACGCTGATGGATGCGGCTGTTTTAGGCTTGAGGCTGATTTTGATTCCTACGCCCGGCCAAACCGAGCAGGAATACCTGGGACAGATGCTTCTGCGGGACCAAAAAGCACTGTGTTTCCGGCAGGAGGATTTTTGTTTAAAAAATGCCCTGGAAGCCGCTGAAAAATTCCCGTTTCTGCCTTTGGGATTTCCGGAAAACGCACGGCAGTTTGTGCCGGTATTGGAAGCGTGGTATGGACGGCTGTGATGGAACGCAGATAAAACGGATGATACGGATTTGCACGGATGGAAAAATCCGTATTTATCCGTAAAAATCCGCGTCATCCGCGTTCTATTTTACTGAAAAAACCAGTGGGCTTTTTAAGCGCCTTAAAACTTGGTTTTAAACACATCGTTTACCGCCACTTCCAATCCCGGAAAAACGACGCTTTGCAGCATTTGGTCTTCGGGAACCGGCGGCAGCCCCCGGTATTTGCCTGCTTCCAAAACATAGACAAAGCAAACGCGGTGTTCCGGCGCAATCACCCAGTATTCTTTGACACCGCTCTCCTCGTAAATCTCGTATTTGAGCTTCATCTCCTTGCGGGTGTTGCCGCGCGAAAGAATCTCCACCACCAGTTCCGGCGCACCGATGCCGCCCCGTTCATCCACCTTTTGCGGGTCGCAGATAACGCATAAATCGGGCTGCAGGATGGTGATAATGTCCTTGTCTTTTTTGCTTTTCCGGGGGAAGCGCACGTCAAACGGTGCCACGTACACCTGACAGGATTTTTCTGCGAAAAAATTGAGGAACGGCAGCGAGAGATTGGAGAGAATCTCCTGATGGCTGCGCATCGGCGCGGGACTCATCCGGAAAATCTTCCCCCGTATCAGTTCTATGCGCTCCTCTACCGTCCAGCGCAGGTAATCGGCGTAGGTATAAATTCCGGAATAATTAAAATCCGGTTCGTTGAGCAATGGGGCTTGGGCGGTTTCCATAAACGGCAATTTAAGCTTTTTTGGAATGCAGCTAAAAATAGACCACGGATAGAGTAGATTTTCAGAATTTTCACGGATGGAAAATTTCCGTGCAAATCCCTTCCAATCCTGAAAATCCGTGGTCTATTCTATCAAAACAAACCCTACTTCTTAAAAAGCCGGAAAACATCCATCCCATTCGCATACACCATCAGCGCCAGCAGCAGGATGAGGCCCGCCGTGGTGGCCCAGCCCATCACCTTGTCGGAAACTTTCCGACCTGTTACCATCTCTATCAAAAGAAACAACACATAGCCGCCGTCCAGTCCCGGAATGGGCAGTAGGTTCATAAAGGCCAGGATGATGGAAATCAAGGCCAGGTAGCCCAGGAAGGTTTCCCATTGGAAAGTCTGCGGCGCACTCTTGCCAAACGAAATCAACCCACCGACGCTCTCCGAAACCTTCACCTCTTTGGAGGTAAACAGCAGTTTCAGGTTGCGGCCATAGCCGGTGAAGCTGTCCCACATGGCCGAAAAGCCCTTGCCCACCGCCGCAATCGGGCCATAGTGAATCTGCCGGATGTCGAAAAAGCGTTCGCCCGGCCCATAGGGCTGAAAGCCGAGGATACCATTTTCCGGAACCTGCCCGTTGAGCACCGCATACTGATTGCCGCCGCGCACCACCGTAATGGAGATAGGTTTTCCGGAAAGTTCGCGTTTCAACTTGTCAAATTGGTCGTAGAACGGCGTGGGCCGGCTGTTGGTCATCACGATAGAATCGCCCTCTTTGAGACCCATTTTATCGGCTGCCGAACCCGCAGAAACCAGTTGCACCACCGCCGGTGTGCGGGGCAGGATAAAAGCACTGCCTTTGGTGCGCGGGTTGGTTTTAATGATGCTGCTAATCGTGCCCGGCGGAACGGGAATGTTCAGCGCCCGTCCGTCGCGCTCCACATTCAGGGTTTTGGCTTCGCCCAGAATCATTTCCGGAAGAATTTGGCCGAAACGCTCCACCGGCTTGCCGTCGAGGCCCAGCACCTTGTCACCGTTTTGCAGCCCGATACTTTGCGCCAGCGAATCGGCCACAATGCCGTATTTGGCCGATTGCGTGGGCAGGTAATCTTCGCCCCAGATGCCAAAAATAGCCATATAGGCAATCGCCGCCACGAGCAGGTTTACGATAATGCCGCCCAGCATGATGAAGAGGCGCTTCCAGGCTTTTTGCGCCCGAAATTCATCGGGCTTCGGGGGCTGCGCCAGTTGGTCTTCGTCCATGCTTTCGTCCACCATACCGGCGATTTTTACGTAGCCGCCCAGCGGAAACCAGCCGATGCCGTAGAGCGTATCGCCGATTTTCTTTTTCCAGATAGAGAAATTACCGACCGTAGGGAACGGAAACAGGAAGTCGAAGAACAGATAAAATTTTTCTACCCGAACCTTAAACAGGCGGGCAAAAAAGTAGTGGCCGAACTCATGCAGAAGCACCAGAACAGACAGGGCCGCGAAGACCTGAAAAAACTGTATCCAGCCGGTAGAAAGCAGTAATTGCGCGTGCAATTGAAAGATGTTTTGGGGAAATTAATAATTGGAAAGCGCACTTTTCTTCACCAGTTCGGTGGCCACATAACGGGCTTCCGCGTCGGAGTCGCGCAGGGCTTCCAGGTTGGGCGCGGCTACAAAAGGCACATCGGCCAGTGTTTTTTCCACCGCCTCGCTCATCTCCAGAAAGCCGATTTTGTTTTGCAGAAAGGCCTGCACCACGATTTCGTTGGCCGCGTTGAGTACGCAGGGAGCGTTGCCGCCGCGGTTCATCGCCTCGATGGCGAGGGCCAGATTCCGGAAAGTTTTCAGGTCGGGCGCTTCAAAAGAGAGCTTGTCATAGGCTTTAAACTCAAAACGCTTGAAATGGTTGGGCAGCCGCTGCGGATAGGCCAGCGCATACTGAATGGGCAGCTTCATATCGGGCA
>DDEO01000215.1 GCA_002336725.1 Bacteroidetes bacterium UBA1952
CTCCAGTCGAAGTCGTCGTGTGCAGGCGCGGTAGCGGTGGTCTGGTTTTGGATGGTTTGTTGTTCTTCCAAATGATGGTTCCTCCTTTTAAAATGGAATTTTGGCCCGCAAAGATAAGCAGGCGTTTCTATATCCGGAAATCAATTATTTTCCGGTTTGCTGCGGGCCGTTTTTCGGGTAAAATGACCGATATTTACGGCCCTGATGCCATTATTCCGGAATGTCCGGTTTTAAACCTCAGAACTGTTCTTTGCTGATGCCGGGTAAAAAAACGCTCTCTTCTCTTTTTCGCGAATCTGTATTACTGGCGGCTGGTGTTCTGGCGGCAACGATAGGCCTCAAAGGCTTTTTGCTGCCCAATGCTTATCTTGATGGCGGCGTAACCGGTGTTTCGCTGGTGATAGAAAGGTTATCCGACTGGAATATATCGGTATTGCTTTTTGTGCTTAATCTCCCTTTTATCATCATCGGAGCCAAGCAAATATCAAAGGAGTTTGCCATAAAGGCAGCACTGGCGATTACGGCGCTGGTGGTGGCCATTCATACGGTAGAATTGCCCAACGTTACCGACGACAAGTTGCTGATAGCCGTTTTTGGGGGATTTTTCCTCGGTGCGGGCATTGGGTTGAGCATTCGGGGCGGCGGCGTGATTGATGGAACGGAGGTGATGGCGGTGGCTATTTCCCGGAAAACGATGCTTTCGGTAGGCGATGTCATCACCCTTTTCAACCTGATTTTGTTCAGCACATCGGCCTTCCTGTTCAATCTGGAAGCGGCGATGTATTCAATGCTCACCTATCTGGCAGCCTCCAAAACGGCCGACTTTCTGATTGCCGGCATCGAAGAATATGTAAGTGTAACGATTGTTTCGCGCAAGGCAGAGGAGATTAAGAGTGTTCTGGTGGATGATATGGGCCGCGCCGTAACGGTGTATAAGGGCGGTGGCGGCTCCGGCAAGCGCGGGCAGGTCAATGCCGACGGGCTGATACTGGTCTCTGTGGTAACGCGCCTGGAAGTGCAGCGGGTAATCAATGCTGTTTATGAGGTAGATGAACTGGCTTTTGTAACCCAGCACACCATCAACGACACCAAAGGCGGTATGATAAAGCAAAGGCCGCTGCATTAGAAGCGTTTAAGGTTAGGCGTTTTGTATTTGTAGAGACAAGGCATGCCTTGTCTCTACGGGAACAGGAATACAGCTCGGGAACCTAGGCCGGTCGCCGGATGTTGCGCAACGTTTCGCGGTCTGTTTTCTCGTTGGCACATTTGGGCGACACCCTCCGGATGCGGTCGTAGCAGAGGATGGTTTTGCAGGAAGGGGCGAAAAAGGTCGTGCCGGTGGGGGGATGGAGGCTGCCCTTGGGGGTTTTGGTACTTGATAAGTGGGTATTTGGCGGAAGAATTTCACCACGTCGCAGTTTGTCGTTTGCCCGCCGTATTTTGCTGCTTTCTCTTATAAAATTTATAAAATCCCCTTTAAGTAGAGCATGGAAGTAAAATGCACCCGAACGCTGCGTGAGTTCTATAAATCCAATATTAAAGAGTCAACCGAAGAAAATCGCTGCCCGCATTTTGCCGGCAGGGCCATGGAAAGAGATGGCAGGCGGATGCGCGGCTTTTTTGAAATGTTCAACGGCGAAGGCGACATTGAAAACAAGCTGACCACTATTCTGGGAATGGCCGGCGACGCACAGGCGATTTACGAATTCATGCAAAACGCGGTTGATGCCGACGGCAAACACTTCCTGCTATCGCTCTACCGCCACAATGGAAATCCCTATCTGGTAGTACTCAACGACGGCGACTATTTCCAACTGCGCAATCTTATTTCCATCCTTGCCATCGGCGACAGCACCAAGTTTCGCAGCCCGGAGAGCATCGGGCAGTTTGGCGTAGGCTTTAAGCTGGCGCACCGCCTCATTGGCAAAGAAAACAGCATTCACGAACTGCTGGATGAAAACAAAGGCCCCATCCTCTTTAGCTGGGCCAACGGCGAATTTGCCCAACTGGCGCAGGTTGAGGCGATTTCTACAATCGACCCACTGTGCAGCGGCTATGAAACCGGGGCAATTTCCAAGAGTACCGCTCCCTGGCTACTCAAAATCGTAGCTACAAATTTTCCCTGTCTGCCGGAAGATGAAGTGTGGGACGCGCGCGGCAGGCTTTCCAAAGGTTTGTTTACGCCTACCGAATTTGAAGCACTGAAGGGCGCCGCCGCACAGTGCTACGACGAACTGGCCGGCTCTCAAAACTTCCAAAACGGTACGCTGCTGCTCATCCCGCTGTACGAGCACAAGATAGATGCGGTCATTGGTGCCGTGCCGAAAGGGCTGGAGATAGCCGCTACCATTATTGCACGTCGCACCGGAAAGGCGCATGTGCTCACGACCATTATCAACCGACAGCGCCTGGTGCCCGCCCCGCTGGAAGTAGAGCGCTGGATACTTCCGGAAAGCGAGACGGCGGGCCGGCTGGGCAACGAAGTGAAAGAGGCCGAACTGATGCTGCTTTATGCCGACCCTTTTGGCGAAAATCCCTTTGAAGGCAAGCCGCAGTTTTACCGGTATTTCCCTATGTCCGAAGAGCAGCACGGATTCCGGTTTGCCATTCACAGCAATGCGCTGGCTTTTGCCTCTTCCCGCACCGCGCTGCACAAGTCGGAACTGAACGAATTTTTGTTTCAAAAGCTGATAACGCTTATAGACGATACCTTGCTTCGCTACGCAGCAGACGACACAGAGAAATTTCAACGCCTCTACGCTTCACTGCTTCTTTCGGAGCGCAGCGCGGGATATGGCGACTGGAAGGAAGGCCGCGAATGGTTGGAAGATAGCCTTTGGAAGCCTCTGGTAACGGTCTTGAAAAACCGTATTCCGGTTCGCGAACAGCATGGCGGTTTGCGCCTGGCCGAGCCGGCGGAAATCGTTTATGTCAAGACAAGCGCTTTGCCTATTGAGAAATGGTACAAAGCGGGGGTTGCAAGCTGGTTTTACTGTGACGGGAGTGCGCCGGAACGCGAGCCGGTGTGTACCGCAGCGGCGCTGAAACTTCATTTAAAGCGCATCTCGCTGGGGGATGTGCTGGGAGATGATGAAACAACCGCTGCCATTAACGAGTGGCTGGCGGAAGCGCCGGAGCATGCTGACCGTTTTTTGAGCGAACTGAACGAAGGTACCATTGAAAATCAGCAGCGAAATAAAATCTGGCAGCAGTTTGCAGAACTAAAGCTGTGGTGGTTTGGAGAGAAAGTCTATTCTATCCGGGAATTGAGCGGGCGAGAGGCGCTGGCCTTTTACCTGATTAGCTATGGGCCGCTGGAGCAGGCAGAGGCAGCGCTGGCCAAAGCGGTCGTTCTTGTGTCTGCCCACTCTCTGGAACGCTACGGAAATATAGAGCGCACGATACGGGAGACGCAGCAAGGCAGCCTGCCCTATCTGTTCAACTACAGAGAACTCAACGTTCACCTGAGCAAGGCCTTCGTGCAGGCACAGGATTTAGGCTCCGAGGATAAGAGAGAAATCTTTCGGGCGATTGAAAAAGCTGTTCGGGACAGCGCCAATACGGTACAGCGGCGCATTGAACCCATGAAGCCGCTGGCGCTTTTCCAAAACAAAAATGGCCGGGTACTGCCGCTGGAACAGATGATTGGCAATACGCAGGTTCCGGAAATGTTGCAGGGCTGGCGCATCAGCGAGGGCGAAACGGCGGGCCTGAATCTGAAGGATTATCTACCGGAGGACGCAGAAGAAATTTACGAGCAGATTGCCATAGCGCACTGGCCGGAAATAGCTGCACAGGAAGCCGCTATTGAGCAACGGGCCGCGCTTTATCGCTATCTGGCCGAAAGTTTTGACCTGCGTAAAACAATGCCGCAGCCGGAATCGGCGCTGGTCTTCTACGGCCATAACGGCGAACGCGAAAATTCTTTTTACCACGCCTCGCTGGAGGGCTTCACGGACGCAGGTCTTTATCAGCGTCTTTCTGATGCCATGACGGTGCTCGGTATCGGCAATCTGCCCCATTACCAACTGCTTCCTTTCTATAAAAAAGCACCCTTCGCGCTTCCGGTTGCCGGCTCGCTTTCCATAGGTGCCGCAAGCGCCGCTCCCCTGAAGCAGGATGCGCTTCGGGTCTTTGTGAAATGGGCTGAATCGCATTTCCCGAAAGAGGTAGAAAACTGGCTTTTTACGGAAGCAGGCAACGATTTTCGGGTTGAAAAGCGGGCCGATCGCGTACAGCATTTTTTCGTGGAGAATGCGCCTTTNNACCGAATATGCGGCCCGCTACTTCCCCGAAACGCTCGTGCCCCTGCCTGATTTTCTTGGGTCGGTACTAAAAGGCCATGTTTTAGGAAAAAACGGCCTGCTGAATTATTTCATCAACCATCTGGAGCAGCACATTGAAAGCCTGGAAGAGTTGATTGTGCTTGTGCAGGATTATGGTACCGAAGCCGAGAAGACAAAGCTGCTGGAATGGATGCCGCCCATTGACCTGAGCGAAGCAGTGGAGGAAGACTCTATTATTTTCAAGGTCTTGAAGTTTTGCTTTAGCATTCAGGGTGAGGAGCAGCGAAAGCAGGCGCTGGCCAAGCTTGTTGGGCTTACGGTAAACGGCGCCCGCGTTCCTTTGGCCGACCTGGCAAACAGCGGCTCCGACCGGCTGGAGATAGAGAGCGAGGCGCTCGGTAAGGTCGCCTTTTCAGTAAGCGAATTGCTCGGTGCAACGGAAAACAGCGCCAATCAGATGCTCACGCAGGCCGCCCTGCAATGGACCGAACTGGGCATAGCCTCAAAGAAGGACATTGAAGAAGCGCTTGGCATTCACGAAGCGCCGGATGCTCGGGAGATATGGAAACAACTGCGAAATACGCTACAAGGCGGCAAGCTCCAAAACGGTGCGCAATATCTGTTCGCGCTGCTGGCCGGCAAAGACGCATCTACGCAACATCTACTGGTTGAAACACAGCAAGGCTGGCAGGATTTCAACAAAATTTACTTCCTGGAATCCGCCCCTTATCTGCCCAAAAACCAAGTGCTTTCGGAGAGGTATAGCCAACCGACTTTGGCGCTCCTAGGCAAAAAGCCCGGTTTTACTGCGGATGAATCCGGCTTTCTGGTAAGACCCTATTTGAAGGGCGGCGATTTCCAAATGCCGTGCGTGGCCTCTGTTCCGCGAGACATACGCTCTGTTTTCTGGAAGACGCTTTATGAAAGCTGGAAGGAAGGCGGGCAGCCGGAAAATCTTACCCTAAATGGCACAAACGACTGGAAGCCCTTTCTGGGATACAACCCGCAGGAGTGGATACTGGACCCCGAATTTGCCCTTGAGGAAGAGCAGCCGTCACTGGAAAAGCTGACTCATTATGGCATTGCGGCAGACGACCTTCCGGCGTTTCTTCAGGCGCTGGGTGCGCAAGGCGAAGACGGCCCGGTGATTAAAGCCCGCCGCTATTTCCAAAACCGTCACGGCCATCCTGAAACCCTGTCAGAGGCAGTTCACATCCGGCGCTTGCTTCAGTGGCTTTACGAGAAGCAACTGCCGGTGCATCCCAAAGAGCTTACCCGCTATTATCAAAACCTTGCTGGCCGCGAAGCGCATCCGGAGTTCTTCCCCGGCTTCGTGCCTGGCAATTCAGAGATGCGGATGCTTTCCATCGTTGCCGATGCGCCGCTGTAT
>DDEO01000138.1 GCA_002336725.1 Bacteroidetes bacterium UBA1952
ACGAATGCACGGGTGGCAAAAACAGCCGGTTAGATACAGGACACAGAGAAGCCACGGAGTAACACAGAGACCCGGAATTTTGTTTCCCTTTTCAACCCTTTATTTCCGGAAAATCGCCCTGCACTTTTTACCCCTGGCTTTAAAAAATCCGTGTCAATCCGTCTTCATCCGCTTTATCCGTGTTCTATCTAAACAGTTGTCGAATCGCGGGCTGTGGCCTTTGAGTATAACATCCGCTTTATCCGTGTTCTATCTAAACCCGATTGTTTCCCAACCCTTTCCCCTTTATTTTGTTCTTTTTTACCTTTGCATCCTTTGACTGAAAAGACGAATTTAAGCACCAATCAATGACTGAAGAACTGAAGAACGAAAACGAGCAGAGCGGACAGGCACACATTGAAGATATGTATCAGAACTGGTTTCTGGACTATGCCTCTTACGTTATCCTCGAGCGCGCCGTGCCGGCAGGCACCGATGGCCTCAAACCTGTGCAGCGCCGTATCCTCCATGCCATGAAGGAGATGGACGACGGGCGCTTTAATAAAGTGGCCAACGTCATTGGCCAAACCATGCAGTATCACCCGCACGGCGATGCCTCCATCGGCGACGCGATGGTGGGCCTCGGCCAGAAAGAACTGCTCATCGAAACGCAGGGCAACTGGGGCGATGTGCGCACCGGCGACCCCGCAGCGGCCTCCCGTTACATTGAAGCGCGTCTTTCCAAATTTGCCAACGAAGTGGCCTTCAACGGAAAAACAACCGAATGGCAACTGAGCTATGATGGCCGCAAACAAGAGCCGGTAGCCCTGCCCATGAAGTTTCCGCTGCTGCTCGCGCAGGGCGTGGACGGCATTGCGGTGGGCCTCTCTACCAAGATATTGCCCCATAATTTTTGCGAACTCATTCAGGCATCTATCCAGCACCTGAAAGGCCGGAAATTTGAGCTTTTCCCAGACTTCGCCACCGGCGCGATGATGGACGCTTCTAACTACAACGACGGTCAGCGCGGCGGAAAAGTGCGGGTACGCGCCCGTATCGAAAAGGCCGACCCGAAAACGCTGCTCATCAAGGATGTACCCTATGGCGTAACCACTTCGCAGATGGTGGACTCTATCCTGAAGGCCAACGATTCCGGAAAAATCAAGATTAAAAGTGTTACCGACAACACCGCCGCCGAGGTGGAGCTGAACGTGCAACTGGCGACCGGCATCTCTGCCGACCAGACGATTGACGCGCTGTATCTGTTTACCGACTGCGAAATCAGCCTCTCGCCCAACGCCTGCGTCATCATCGACGACAAGCCGCGCTTTACCTCCGCTACCGAGTTGCTGAAGTTTTCGGTTCAATACACCAAAGACCTCTTGCTGCGCGAATTGCAAATCCGGCAAAGCGAACTGGAAAACGACTGGCATTATTCTTCGCTGGAGAAAATCTTTATCGAAAACCGCATCTATCGCGACATCGAAGAAGAAACCACCTGGGAAGGTGTGCTGGCCGCTATCGACCGGGGCCTCGAAAAATACAAAAAGAAGCTGCGCCGCCCGGTGGTGGAAGACGACCTGGTGCGCCTCACCGAAATCCGCATCAAGCGCATCTCTAAATTCGATTCTTCTAAAGCCGACGAGCACATTCGCGGCGTGGAAGCGGCGCTCGAAGAGGTGGCGTTTCATATTGAGCACCTCACCGATTATGCGGTTAAATATTACGAAGGGCTGCTCAAAAAATATGGCAAGGGCCGCGAGCGCAAAAGCGAAATCCGCTCTTTTGAAACCCTCAACGCCTCGCAGGCGGTGCTGGCCAACGAGCGGCTGTATGTGAATTACAAAGAAGGCTTTATCGGCACAGGGCTGAAGAAAGATGAGTTTGCCTTTGAATGCTCTGATATTGACAACATCATCGTCTTTCGCCGCGACGGCAAGATGATGGTAACGAAGGTGGCCGACAAGACTTTTGTAGGGAAAGACATTATTTACCTCGCCGTTTTTCAGAAATCCGACGAGCGCACGACCTACAACTATATCTATACCGACGGCAAAACGGGCATGGCCTATGTGAAGCGTTTCAACGTTACGGGCATCACCCGCGACAAGGAATATGACCTCACCAAAGGAAACCCGCAAAGCCGCGTACTGTATTTCTCGGCCAATGCCAACGGCGAAGCCGAAACGGTGCGCGTCATGCTCAATCCCGCTTCCAAGGCGCGGCAGAAAGAATTTGATTTCTCCTTTACCGATATTGAAATCAAAGGACGCGGTTCGGGTGGCAATCAGCTTACCAAATATCCTGTCAAGGCCATTAAGCTGAAAGAAAAAGGCCGCTCTACCCTCGACGCGCCGCAGGTATTTTTTGACCCCGAAACGGGCCGCCTCAACCGCGAAGGACGCGGCAGGCTGCTGGGCCATTTTGAGTCCGACGACCGCATTCTGGCGTTCTATGAAGACGGCACCTACGAACTGAGCGATTTTGAACCCACCAATCGCTTCCCGACGGACACACTCATGGCCATTGAGAAATTCCACCCCGAACGGCCCGTTTCCGTTATTTATTGGGATGCCGCCAAGGAATTGCACTATGCCAAGCGTTTCCTGATAGAAAGCATTCAGCCGCGCACCCGCTACAATCTCGTGCGCGACGGCGTGGGTAATGCGCTCAAATTCGTCTCGACCGAAAGCGAGCCGGTGGTGATTTTGCGCAGCGGCAAAAAGAAAAGCGAATGGACCGAGCAGACGGTGGCACTGGCGGAGCTGGTGGACGTTACCGGCTGGAAATCCATCGGTACTAAAATCGCGGCTGCCGACCTCAAGGAAATCGCCCTGATGGCCGAAGAGGGCGTTGCCCAGAAGTTGTTTTAAAAACATAAATCCTCTTAGTCGGGCTGTAACTTTACGCCCTCAAAAGAAAGCGGGAACCGTAACCGGAATTCATGAAAAAAATTGAGCTTGAGATTGTGGCGCTTTCGCACAGCGAATCCCAAAAAACTTTTTATGCCGTGGTACTCGGCGAGGTGGCCGGATTGCGCCGCCTGCCCATTGTTATCGGCGCTTTTGAAGCGCAGGCCATCGCCGTGGCACTGGAGCGTATGGAGCCTTCCCGCCCGCTGACCCACGATTTGTTTTCAACGGTGATGAACACCTTTGGCATCGACCTGACCGAGGTGCTGATTTACCGCTTAGAAGAAGGGATTTTCTATTCCAAACTGGTATGCACCAACGGCAACGAGATTTTCGAGATTGACTCCCGTACCTCCGATGCGCTGGCGCTGTCCGTTCGCGCTCAATGCCCGGTGTATTGCTTTGAAAATATCCTTAATGCTGCCGGTTTGCAGATGGAAACCGGCGGCGAAGAAGGGCAGTACAGCGGCCCTGCAGCAGCCAATGCAACTGTGGAAGACCCGACGACCGACAATCTGAAAACGATGTCGAAAGCCGACTTGGAGGCCCTCTTGCAGCAAGTGCTGGAACAGGAAGATTATGTGCAGGCCATCAAAATCCGGGACGAACTGAAAAACCGCTCCTAACTTTAATTTCTAATACCACCTACGTGAAAAGCGTCTTTTTTTCCGGAATTTTTCTTTTGGCAACAGCCCTCACTGCGAATGCCCAAAAAAGCCACCGCTGCGGCAACGAAACCCTGATGCAGCGCATTGCGGCTACTAATCCGTCTTTAATTCAAAAACGACAGCAACGTCTGTTGACAGATCTGCAAAAAGCGCCTCAAAAGGCAGCAAAAGGCACCGCGCAATACCCCATTCCGGTTGCTTTTCACATCGTCGTTTCGGCATCCAATTATGCGCAGATGGGGCGCGACACGGGCATCATCCGCCGCGTCAATAGCCAACTGGCGGTGCTGAACGCAGACTATTCTGCAACCAACAGCGATATTGGCAGCGTTCCGGCTCCTTTCCAGCCGCTCATCGGTAATTCGGGGTTGCAATTCCGACTCGATGACGGCACCTCGACCAATACCATAGCGCCGGGCATTGAAGTGAAGCTGACCAACAAGCAGTTTGACGAAAACTCTGGCTACGCCGATGCCAAACGCAGCAGCCAGGGAGGCCTTGATGGATGGGATTATACCAAACGCCTGAACATCTGGGTCGTAAGCACCTCTAACGGCACGCTCGGACTGGCCGTACCGCCCAGCCTTTTGGGTGCAGTCTTGTCCACCGCCCCTATTACAACCGAGGATTTGGGATTGATAGTCAGTTATTCGGCCTTCGGCAAACGCGATTTTCCGGCGCAATACTTCTCGCCATCCACCAATGCCGGCGGACGCACACTGACGCACGAAATCGGCCATTACTTTGAGCTGGAACACGTCTTTGGCGAAGATATCGGCTGTGCTTACGACGACGGCCTTACAGACACACCGCCGCAATACGAGCCTACCTATTCCGTCCCTACCCCGCCCGTCTTTCCGCACTTCGACCAGTGTTCGCCCTCCGGAAATGGCATTATGTTCATGAACTATATGGACTATGTGGACGATGATGAGATGATGTTTTTCACCAAACAGCAGGCGGCGCTCATGCAGGTTCAGATTGCTACGGGCCATCCGTCTTACTCGCTCACCCAGCAGCCCCTCGGCGTGGCCGATCCGCTCCCGGAAAGCCGCCTGGTGCTGATTTCGCCCAATCCTTCTTCCGGAAATTTCCGGATTCTGAACGGCAGCAGCCAGCCGCTTACCGCGTTGCAGGTGGTGGATATGACGGGTCGCGTTGTCTTTCAGGCCGCCGACGTGCCGATGCGCGAAAGCCAGCTCCTTACGCTGCCCGCTGTTGCCAACGGACTTTATTTCCTGAAAGGAAAGCTCGGCAGTGAAACATTCACCCAGAAAATTGTTGTTCAGTAAAACGCTGTTGATGAACCCTCCTTCTTTAGATATTCTCCTCGAAACAGCCCCCGCCGACCTGCAACCCCTTGTTGCGAAAGTGGCTGCCGGCGAACGCATCACCGATGCCGAAGGCCTGCTGCTTTTTGAAAAAGGAGAACTGGGCTTTGTGGGCGCTCTGGCCGATTTTATCCGCAAGAAACTGCACGGCGACAAGGTTTATTTCAACCGCAACTTCCACATCGAACCCACCAACGTCTGTATCTTCACCTGCCATTTCTGCGCTTACTCGCGGCAGTATAAACACCGCGACGAGGGCTGGGAACTGAGCCTGGAGCAGATGATGGACATCGTACGCAGCTTCGACGACAAGCCGGTAACCGAAGTGCACATTGTGGGCGGCGTGCATCCGAAGATGAATCTGGAGTTTTTCTGCGAGCTGCTCCGTAAAATCCACGCCCACCGGCCCGAACTGCACCTCAAAGGCTTTACGGCTGTGGAGCTGGATTATATGTTCCGCAAAGCGCACCTCACGCGCGAAGAAGGGATGCGGGCTTTGCGCGATGCCGGATTGCAATCGCTGCCCGGCGGCGGTGCCGAGATTTTTGCGCCGGAAATCCGCGCCCAAATTTGCCCCGACAAGGTGGACGGCGACGGCTGGCTGGATATTCACGCCACGGCGCACCGGCTGGGTATGCACACCAACGCCACGATGCTCTACGGCCATGTGGAAACCTACGCGCACCGCATCGACCACATGAGCCAACTGCGGGCTTTGCAGGATGAAACCGGCGGTTTTAACTGCTTTATCCCGCTGAAATTCCGGAACGGCGGCAACGATATGAGCCATGTGCCGGAATCCACGACGGTGGAAGACCTGCGGCTGTATGCCATTTCCCGGATTTTTATGGATAATTTCCGGAATCTGAAAGCCTACTGGCCGATGCTGGGCCGACAAACGGCGCAGCTCACCCTCGATTTTGGCGTGAACGACCTCGACGGAACCATTGACGACACGACCAAAATCTACAGTATGGCCGGCGCTGAAGAACAATCGCCGAGCCTCACGACCGAGCAACTCTGCGACCTGATTTTTGCCGCCGGCAAAACACCGGTAGAGCGCGACACGGTGTATAATGAGATTGAGGTCTTCGTGGAAGCCTGATAGCCCGTCAGAGAAAAGTTGTCGGATGTTTTGGGTTCCCTGAATTTCCTGCCTTCCCGCTTTTTTTAAAACGCTTTTTCATCCTTGCAAAAGGGCGAAAAAGCGTTTCTTTTTGAAAACAAATTCCAGCAGAAAACACCACACCTTGCAGAGGTCGTACCTTTGCCAACTTTTTAGCAGCAAACGCTATCCTTTATGTCGTCTTTTACCGTCGCTATCGTTGGTCGCCCGAATGTGGGCAAGTCCACACTTTTCAACCGCCTGCTCGAGCAGCGCAAGGCCATTGTGGATGATATCTCCGGCGTAACGCGCGACCGGCAATATGGCATTGCCGACTGGAACGGCAAGACCTTCAACGTGATTGACACCGGCGGTTTTGTGGTGGGATCAGATGATGTCTTTGAAGTAGAAATCCGCAAGCAGGTGGAAATCGCGCTCGAAGAAGCCAACTTGCTGCTCTTTGTAACCGACACCACCACGGGCATTACCGATCAGGATGCCGCCTTTACAGAAGTGCTGCGCCGGGGCAAAAAGCCCGTTCTGCTGGTCGTCAATAAGGTGGACAACAGCGAGCGGATGCTCGACGCGACAGAGTTTTATGCACTGGGTTTCGATAAACTGTTTATGGTTTCCTCGATTTCCGGAAGCGGAACCGGCGAACTGCTGGATGAAATCACTACTTACATCACCGACGAATACGACCCGGCTATCCCCATCCACAACCGTAAGAAAGTCGTTGCTGAAACTGAAGAGCTGGATATTGACATTGAAGATCCCGACTTTGATGCCGAAGCCTATGCCGAGAAAATTGACGAACGCCTTTTTGAAGAAGAAGCTGAAGTCAAGCCGGAAACCGAGCTGGAAGTGCTGCCCAAAATTGCCATTATCGGTCAGCCCAACGCCGGAAAAAGCACTTTGCTCAACGCGCTGATTGGACAGGAGCGCACGATTGTTTCTGACATTGCAGGCACCACGCGCGACGCTATCCACACCCGCTACAATTTGTTTGGAAAGGACTTTGTGCTGATAGACACCGCCGGGCTGCGCAAGAAGAAAAACGTACACGAAGATCTGGAATTTTACTCCGTCATCCGCGCCATCAAGGCCATGGACGAAGCCGATGTGTGTATGCTTATCGTGGACGCGACCAAGGGCCTTACGATGCAGGATATCAACATCTTTTCGCTCGCTGCCCGCAAAGGCAAAGGCATTGTGATATTGGTGAACAAATGGGATCTGGTAGAAAACAAAGAAACCAACACGCCGCGCGACTATGAAAAAGCCCTGAAACAGCGGCTTGCGCCTTTCAACGATGTGCCTGTTGTCTTTGTGTCGGCAACGGAAAAAACGCGCATTTTCCGGGGTATGGAAGCCGCGCTGAAAGTGTATGAAAACAAACGCCGCAAAGTGCCGACAGCAAAGCTCAACGATGTGATGCTAAAGGAAATCAATCACTACGCCCCGCCGATGATGCGCGGAATGCACGTGCGGATTAAATTCTGCCGGCAGCTTCCCACCTACTCCACTGCTTTTGCGTTTTTTGCCAATCACCCCGAAGCCATTAAGGAGCCTTACCGCAACTTCCTCGAAAACAAAATCCGCGAACATTTTGATTTCTCCGGCGTTCCGATGCGGATCTTTTTAAATAAAAAGTAGGATTCTTTTGAGGTAAAAGACAAGGTTCCAGGAGCCGAATTTCAGCCAATTACCCCGCAGGCTTTTGCGAATTTAAAAGAGCAGGATTCCTGAACAATAGGTTGTAAATTCGGGCAATGAAGGTGAATAAGCAGCGCTTTTGGGTGGACGCACTGACCCGCTCCATTGAGAATGCAGTTACCGGCGACCGTTTTCAAACCGAGGTTTCGCTGCTTTCCTCAAAGGAAGCGAAAGGAATTTCCAAGAAGACCGGTTGGGTTTTTAACTGGAAGCAGGAAATGAAATTTCCGGAACGCGAGGTTTACAAGCTGACCATCCTGAATAATCAAACCATTATTCAGGGCCTGATTTCGCTGGAAGCGAAAGCCGACCATATGTTTATGCATCTTCTGGAAAGCGCAGCCTTCAATCAGGGAAAGAACAAGGTATATAAAGGCGTCGCCGGCAATCTGGTAGCTTTTGCCTGCAAAGTCTCGGTTCAGCGAGGATTTGAAGGGAATATCGCCTTTCTTTCTAAGTCGAAACTAGTAAGTCACTACGAGAACACGCTTGGCGCAAGGTTGTTTAAAGACAACCTGATGTTTATTGAAACATCTGCCGCCCAAAAATTGTTAGAAAGATACTTCCCAAACACCCACCCATGAAAAAGAAAAAACTTGCAGAAGAAGTAGAAATGATCGGTCAGGGCGTGCCACCGCTGACACCAGAACAAGCTGCTGAAATCTCTGCTTTCTTCCAGAAAAAGCTGGCAGCCTCCCGTAAGAAACGGGAAGCCGCCGAAAAACGACGCAAGAAGGCGAAAAAACCGGCCTGAATTTGTTTATCGGAGCCTGTACCTATAAGGTTTTCAAATACCTTATAGGTATTTGTTTTACTTTTAGGGATGACAGCGCCTGTCCTTATCAAAAACCTGCAAAACAACCGGGCGGTGGTCTTCGATCGCGGGCGCTTTGATGGCTGGTGCGTCTATGTGGTGGAAAGCAACGGAAGCCGCACCGCACCCCGCGATGAAACCTATTTCAGCGCACTCTGCCAGATGGCGCAACGCTATCCGCCGGGCA
Source organism: Bacteroidetes bacterium UBA1952 (assembly GCA_002336725.1). Classification (GTDB taxonomy): domain Bacteria; phylum Bacteroidota; class Bacteroidia; order Chitinophagales; family Chitinophagaceae; genus UBA1952. The sequence continues at coordinate 8,713 of DDEO01000138.1, forward strand.
AGGTCTATCAGGATTTTGTAGCCCTCTACAACCGCACGACGCGCACCATCGAAGATGCTGTCCTGCAACTCATCGACGAGATTACAGCCTCTTACTTTCCGGAAAATCAACTTGCTGTGGAACAGTGGTTTACGGTGCTTTATGCCGGCATGATAGCCGAAGAAAACAAGGAATTTGCCGTTTTGAAGAAAAGAGTCAAGCGGCTGGGAATGCACCAGGTTTTGGTTTTGGGAATGCCCGCGCCGGAAGCTGCGCGGTTTAGCTACGGCAAAAACTGGCGGGAACTTGACGCTGTTATGCGCCCGCTGGGATTTTGACCCGCTTCGGCGCGGGAATGCAACAGTTTTTTAACCCCGGTTTCCGGAAATTCTTTTCCTGAAAAGTAACTTTCGGGTTACTTTTGCGGCCCCAAACACAAAAGCCGTCAAGAGTTGAAAACAGATATCTTCGGGCCTTCGGGCGCAGACCGAAGCGAAGTTCCGGAAAAAGCAATGCAGCCCTTTGGAGTCGGACTGCTGCTCCGACAAGCGCGGGAAGAAAAGCAGCTTACCCAGGCCGACCTCGCTCATCTGGTGGACAAAAAGCGCGAGTATATTTCCCGTGTAGAGAATGACGGCAGCAATATAACCCTGAAAACTTTATTTGAAATCGTAGAGCGCGGTCTTGGCGGCAAGGTGCGCATCTCCATTGATTTTTCCGGAAAAAGCGAAACGCAACTTTGAAAAACAAGACCCTCAAAAAAGACAAAGTCAATATCATCACCCTGGGCTGCTCCAAGAATCTGGTGGATTCGGAGGTGCTGAGCGGACAACTGGCGGCCAACGGCTTTGGCGTAAAACACGAAAGCACGAAGCTGAACCACAACATCGTGGTCGTCAATACCTGCGGCTTTATTGACAAGGCCAAGGAAGAAAGTGTGAACACCATTCTGGAACAGGTGGCGCTGAAGCAGGAAGGACAGTTGGATAAAGTCTTTGTTACCGGCTGCCTTTCAGAACGCTACCGGCAGGATCTGGCTAAAGAAATTCCGGAAGTAGATGCCTGGTTTGGCACCATGGAACTGCCCTTTATCCTCCAACAGTTCAACGCCGATTTCAAAAAAGAACTCCTCGGCGAGCGCCTGCTGGCTACGCCCAAACACTACGCCTATCTCAAAATTTCGGAAGGCTGCAACCGCACCTGCTCGTTTTGCGCCATTCCGCTGATGCGAGGCACCCACGTGAGCAAGCCGATAGAAGAGATTGTGGCCGAAGCCGAAAAGCTGGTGCGCGGCGGCGTAAAGGAGGTAATGCTCATCGCGCAGGAACTGACCTATTACGGACTGGATATTTATAAAAAACGTGCACTCGCCGAACTTTTGGAGCGCCTCAGCGATGTGAAAGGATTGGAATGGATTCGGCTGCACTATGCGTATCCAAGTAAATTTCCGTTAGATGTGTTGGATGTGATGCGCGAGCGGCCCAACATCTGCAAGTACCTGGATATGCCGCTGCAACACGCTTCCGACAATATGCTGAAGGCGATGAAGCGGCAGATTACGCAGGCCGAAATGCGGCAACTGGTATCCGAAATCCGCGACCGCGTGCCGGGCATTGCCATCCGCACGACGCTGATCACCGGTTTTCCGGGCGAGACGCTGGAAGATGTCGAAAACCTGAAGCAGTTTCTGGAAGATATGCGTTTTGAGCGCGTGGGCATCTTCACGTACAGCCACGAGGAAAACACCAGCGCCTACGAATTTGCCGACGATATTCCGGCAGCCGAGAAGGAGCGCCGCGCCCAGGATATTATGGAGACGCAAAGCGAGATTTCTTTTGAGAAAAATCAGGCGCTCGTGGGCCGCACGCTCCGCGTAATTGTGGATAAAAAAGAAGCTTCGCGCTGGCTGGGCCGCACCGAATACGACAGCGTGGAGGTGGACAACGAAGTGGTCATCCACGCCAACCGCGAACTGATTCCCGGCGAGTTTGTGAATGTGAAGATTACCAAGGCGTATGACTATGATATTGAGGGAGAAGTAGTGCTGTAGTTGGAGCCTTCGGCTTGGAATGGCTTCGCCGTTGGACGTTTCACGTTGGAGCCT
>DDEO01000142.1 GCA_002336725.1 Bacteroidetes bacterium UBA1952
TACTTTCGTCTTGATACTTCCGTCTCTCACGCCGCTCCCCTTATGACCATCTTCTCCTATATGTCGGCGCTGGCGCAGGAACACGGCGCTATCAACCTTGCGCAGGGTTTTCCGGATTTCCCGATGGACCCGAAGCTGGCTGGTTTTGTAACCGAAGCCATGCAGTCGGGTGCCAATCAGTATGCGCCGATGGCGGGGTTACCCGCTTTTCAGCAGGCCATTGCGGAGAAAATTTTCCGGGATTATGGCGTGGAAGTAGCGGGCCAGAAAGAAATTACTATTACGCCGGGCGCAACTTATGCGCTGTACGTTGCCGCGCAAACCGTGCTAAAGCCGGGCGACGAATGCATCGTATTGGAGCCGGCCTATGATTCCTATGTTCCGGCGATTGAAGCGGCGGGCGCAAAGCCCGTTTTTGTGCCGCTGATTTCCGGAAATTTCCGCCCCGATTTTGACCAGATTGCGGATGCCATTTCGCCCAGGACAAAGGCAGTTTTCATCAACACGCCCCACAACCCAACCGGGGCCATCTGGGAGCCTGAAGATTTCCGGAATCTGGCGGCGCTGGTTGTCAAACACGGGCTTTATGTGATCTCGGACGAGGTGTATGATCAGATTGTTTTTGATGGCCGCAAGCACCTTTCGGCGCTGCAATTTCCGGAAATCCGGGAGCGGGCTTTTGTGTGTTTCTCTTATGGAAAATCCACCCACACCACCGGCTGGAAAATCGGCTCCTGCATCGCGCCGCCGCCCCTCGCACAGGCCTACCGCAACCTGCATCAATACCTGGCTTTTTCGGTGAACACGCCCATGCAAACGGCCCTGGCGCGCTACCTTTCGCCCGAACATTTTGCGCCGCCTGCCGCCCTGCTGCAACCGCGCCGCGACCTGCTGATTTCTTTGCTGAAAGACACACCCTTCCGCGTGCTGGAGCCTGCCGCCGGAACCTATTTCCAGTTGGCCGACTACAGCACCCTGTCCAATTTTCCGGAAAAAGAATGTGCCGAATGGCTCACCCGCGAACACGGCGTGGCTACCATTCCGGTATCGGCTTTTTATCACGATGGGCGCAATCAGCACCTGCTGCGTTTTTGCTTCGCCAAAAAAGAGGAGACTTTACAGGCGGCAGCAGAAAAATTGAAAGGACTGCGGGGGTAGTTTGGAGGTGGCGTTCGCCCGAATCCGGTAGCGTCCTTATCTCGTGTCTCTGTCTCGTGTCTCTGCAACCGACAAGGACACCGCGACGCAGAAATTCCGGGCGCATCATCCGTAGCAGCTTGCCGGAAACAAAAACACCCGTCAGGCTTCCAAAACCAGACGGGTGTCTTTCAATAGAGTTGTTCTCCTTACAGCGACTTCACAAACCGCAGCAGCGCAGCGCGGTCGGTTTTGGGCAATTTCCGGAACGCTTCTTTGGCGCGTTCGGCCTCGCCGCCGTGCCATAGAATCGCTTCTTCGATGCTGCGTGCGCGACCATCGTGCAGGTAAAACGCCGTGCCGTTGGTACGCTCAAACAGGCCAATTCCCCAAAGTGGCATGGTGCGCCATTCGGAGCCGGTAGCGTAGTTGTCCGTAAAACCGTCGGCCAGGTCGGCCCCCATATCGTGGAGCAGCAGATCGGTAAACGGCTGGATGCGCTGATTGGAAAGGAAAAGCATCGTCTGGTGTACGCCGGTGCGAATAACCGGCTTGTGGCAGCCGCTGCAATTGAGCTGATTAAAGATTTGCTGTCCCCGCAAAACCGTTGGGTCGGCTACATCCCGGCGGGCCGGAACGGCAAGTGTGCGCAGATAAAAGGCCACCGCCTGAAGCGTGCTGTCCGGAATATCGGGTTGATTGCTCAGACGCATATACTGCGGTTGCCCGAAGCAGCTTTCCTGCGGCAGCAGATAACTGGTGATGCCCATATCCTGCTGAAAGGCGCTTGCCGTTTGATGCAACACATCGGCGGTATTGCTCTTAAAGCCGAGGCGGCCAATCTGGCGGCGCTTCGTTACGGGGCTGTAAACATAGTTCGCTTTTCCGGAAATCCCGTCGCCGTCGCGGTCGTTTTCATCTACAAAGGAAAGCAGCGTGGCTTCCGGAATATTTTCCAGCAGCCCGACCCCAAAAACCGGCGGTGCCATGCGCGGCGAAAAAGCCGTTCCGGTATAGGTCGTGTAAGGATCCGTGATGCTGTAAACGGGTCGGCGCATCTGCACTTTTTCGCCATCGTCGTAGGCAACGGCAAAGTTTTCATAAGAGATATTCACCTTCGCTTCGGGCCTAGTGCCGAGCAGGGCCATATCCTGCAGCTGCGTGCCAAATCCCGGAACCGGCATCGGCCCGCCGTATTCGTTCTGCCCCGGAATGCTGATGCGAAACAGCATCGAAGAATTGCGCAGTCCGGCTGTGGGCGAGCCTTTGCCGTCGTTGTGGTGGCAGGAAATGCACGACACATTGTTGAACACCGGGCCGAGGCCGCCATTAACCGGCGCGGGCGCTGCCACAAAAGCACTTTCAAAAGCGAGGTCGCCCAGGGTATGCACCCGCGCGTCACGCGCCGAAAGACCGCCTACGGCGTGGGTAAAAGCCTTGGCCGATTCGTCAAAAACGGTGGATGCACCGCCCGAAAGCCGCTGGTCGTAATCTTCATCTTTAAACGGCTCGGCCTTGCGACACATGGTCAGCAAAAGCGAAGCACCGAGAAGGCCAAGAGTGAAAAAGCGTTTATTCATGGGTCATGTTTCATGTGTTATGTTTCATGTGCCATGATTCTCAATAAAACATGACACATGAAACATAAAACATCGTCAGTCCGTAACGTATTGCAGCACGAAAGGTTTGAGTTCGCCGTCAAGCGTTGTTCGCAGGGTTTCCAGCAGATCCATTACTTTTTGAATTTTGGTGCGCTCGCCGGCCAGCAGGATGCCTTTTTCAAACGGCACGCTGCGCACGGTAGCAAAACTGCTTAGGGCTGCATTTATCTGGTTTTGAATCTTGTTATCCAGCGATTTGTTCTTAGAAGCCACGAGGTCGGCAATGCCCCTGCCCTGCACCTTGTATCGACCGAGATACACGTTTTGCAGCCCGCGCAGATTGTCTTCAAAATCGGCCCAGGAATTTCCGGAATAGGGCGACTCTACAATTTCGGGATTGCGTTCCATAAACGGATCGTAGATCTTGCCGCCGCCCACTTCTTCGCAGATGCCAATCATGCCGTCCACGATGTCGAGGTAGGCGTGCTGCATTTTTTCATAAGCCGTGCTTTGGGGCGTGCCACTCCGGGCAACCTGCAAGGCATAGTTTTCCGGTGCGCCGGTCCAGCTGCCATAGAGTTTGGTGCAGGTATTGGCCAGGTCGGCGGCCAGCGAGGCGGCGTATTTCCGTTCGCGGGCGTTGAGTTCCTGCGGCTTGCGGTCGCCGTTTTTGCCAAAGAGCAGNNAGCGAATAAGAAGCCTGTTCTACATCCTCCTTTTCCAGCGGAATGCCGGAAGCCAGCAGCGAGTCAATCTGATTGTAATCGGTGGGCCAGGTATCCATCTGCGGGTCGTATTCATTTACGTCCACCGGGCCAAACAAAAAGCCTTCGCATTTTTCCCAAATGCTGCGCATGGCTTTCCAGTCAGCGCGCGCCTTATCCAGATTAGCCGTGTTGGGATCGGCCTCCAGCGTGGCTACGGAAGTGCGGAGCGCAACACTGGCTTCCATCAGATCTTTGTAAGAGGCCAGTGCTACATTGTTGGAGAAATCCACCAGTACTTCGCGTTTCAGGGTCTGAAAATCGATCGGGGCAACGTTCGTCGGGTTCTCGTCTTTCTTACAGCCTACAGCCAGCAGCGCGGCGGCGGTTACAAACAGGAAAATTCTTTTCACGATTCCGGAAAAAGGGGTTTGGTTTTAGGTATAGATCATCAGGTTCTCGCCCACCACTTCGGTGCGATACCGGGTCAGGGCTTTTTCGGCAGGGCCTTTGCGCACGCGGCCTTCCGCGTCAAACACAGAGCCGTGCAGATGGCACACCCAGCCGTTTCCGGAAGGGAAGAGCGGGTTTTCCATGTGGGTGCAGCGCAGCAGCAGCGCCTCATAGCGGTCGCCGTTTTTGTGTACTGCAACATCAAAATCCCAGCCCTGCGGACGCACAATTTTGCTGCCGTCGGCCTCCAGTGCCGCAAGCGGAACGCTGATTTTGCCATCCACAACCGGCACACGGTAGGCCGCCGTTTTGGTAGCACCGCAACTGCTCAGCAGCGAAGTCGAGAACATCCCCGCCGCGCCCAGCAGGCAGAGCTGACAAGAGGATTTGAGAAAGGTTTTACGGTTCATGCTTTTTTATGTTTTATGTTTCATGTTCCATGAGTGATGAGACATACTTTCCTACCATCCTGCGAAGACCGTATATCTTGTTTTAAGTCCTACGGCACACCAGTTCAGGAAACTTGAAAACAGGCTACATCTGAAAGGCATGAAACATGACACATAAAACATGGAACATTTAGAAAGAGTAGCCGATTCCTACGTTCAGAAAAGCATTCTTCGGCTGGTAGGGCAGCATATTGGGTGCGGGGTTGATGAGGAGTTGCGGGTTTTGATCGCCGGTTTGCATCAGCCGCACATCCGCCTTGATGGCTACGTTGGGGATGGGCAGAAAGGTGAGGCCGGCGATGAGGTGTTGTTGCTTCAGTGTGCCGTCATAGATGCCCTCGGGGCTGGAAGGCAGCTTGGCGTTCAGGTCCAGATTTTCGTAGCGAACGAAGGGAATGAGCTGCGCCGTTTTGTTGCGATGATACAGCACATCATACCCCACTTCGGCATAGGTGCCATAGATGGTGGCGGGCAGGTTGTGGGCGTAGGCGGCGTTGATTTTTCCGGCATCCGACAAAGAGATGGCAGCACCGAGGGCCTTGGCCGAAAATGCGCCGTTGTTATATTGAATATTGGCTTCGCCCAGAAACACCGGTGCGCCAAAAGGACCACTTGGCAATTGCAGCGAATCGGCGCCACGCGGCCCGAGGCCGGTTGTGCCGCCCGCATAGCCCGAAACCTGAAACCGGAAATCCTTCCACGGATAACGCAGAGAGGCGGTTACGGCGATATTATTGGCCCAGGCACTGCTGCCCTCGGCCCTGCCCGCCCGAATCCCGGTGCCGTGTGTAAAGCGGGCGTTATCGAGTCCGTTTACCACTGCCAGCGTGTATTGCAGCGGCGTGCGTTCCAGGCTGCCATAGAGGCCCACGCCCAGCTCGCGCCAGGTGGCCGGAATGACCCAGGTTTCTACCAGCGGGCGCTCCACCCCGTTGAAGTTTACCGGCAGGTGGTCTTCATTCAGAATGCCGATGCGGGGAATAAAAAGCCCGGCAACGAGGTAATTATTACGGTTGAGTGTAAATTTCAAAAACGCCTGTTCCATGGCAACATCGCCGCGCGACTCGCCACCGGCTACCAGCGCGTCGGCCAGTTCCATTTCCGTAAAAAGCGAGATGCGGCTGTTAAACTGATGGCCCACAAAAAGCACAACGCGCTCCAGCGAGGCTTTGGATTGCTGAAAATTAAAATCGCGCTGATAATAAGCACTGCCGTAGCCGGAAACAACCGTTTTGTGGGTGTTCAGCCCCTGATGCAGCGAGTCTTCGTTGGTAACGATTTGCTGCGCCGGCGTGCGGTATTGCGCGAAAGCGGCGAGCGGGGAAAGGAAGGCGGTGAGGAGGAGAAGTCTTCGCATACTAAAGCGTAAAAAGCGGCGATAATTTCCGGAAATACCGGACTTTTGCGGCGCGAAATTCAAACGCATGGCCGGCTTGTTGTTTTTGAAAACGGGAAAAATTTCCGGAAATCCGCAGAAAGGCAGCAATGCGGCAGCCGAAGCCCGATACGCTAAAAGAAAAACTTTTTTAAGTTGTAAAGGCGTTATTATACTTTTGGAAACTCACACAGAAATCTGTTTTTCTACATGAAAAAAATATGGACGCTTCTCTTTTCATTAGGCACGGCAACGGCTTTTGCGCAGGCCCCCGCCCTACAATGGCAGAAAACACTGGGCGGAACCTTTGAAGATTTGGGCTATAGCGTACAACAAACAACAGACGGCGGCTATATCTGCGCCGGCACCAGCTATTCCAACGATGGCGATGTAGCGGGCAACCACGGCGATGCCGACATCTGGGTGGTGAAGATGGACGCTTCCGGCACTATCCAATGGAAAAAAACCTATGGCGGAACCGGATTTGACGGCGCAGCCATGATCCAACAAACCGCAGAAGGCGGATATGTCGTTGTTGGCAGCACTACCTCAGACGACGGCGATGTCAGCGGCAAACGGGGCGATAAAGATTACTGGGTAGCGAAGCTGAGCAACAACGGCAGCATTCAATGGCAAAAATGCCTCGGTGGCCGATACGACGACCAGGCATTTTCTATCCGGCAAACCGCCGACCGTGGCTATATTATTTCCGGATATACGTCTTCGGCCAATGGCGACGTTTCCGGATTTCATGGCGGCAACGGCGACTGCTGGGTGGTAAAGCTCGACAGCAGCGGCACGATGCAATGGGGCAAATGCCTCGGCGGCGGCAATTTTGACGGCGGCAGAGATGCCGTGCAGACCAAAGATGGCGGCTATATCGTGGCTGCCTTCACCACTTCTGCCGACGGCGACGTTTCCGGCAATCATGGGAGCTATGATGGCTGGGTGGTGAAGCTGAACAGCAACGGCAACATCCTGTGGCAAAAATGCCTCGGCGGCTCCGGTGCAGATGATCTCTATGCCATCGAACAAACAACCGACGACGGCTTCATCATTGCCGGAAAAACGGCCTCTTCCGATGGCGATGTAACGTTTAATCATGGTAGCGATGATAGCTGGGTGGTGAAACTGACCGCCTCGGGCACGCTGCAATGGCAAAAGACACTGGGCGGCTCGGCAGCCGAGGCGGCGCGGGCCATTCGGCAGACAACAGATGGCGGCTACATCGTGGCGGGCTATTCCAACTCTTCAGACGGCGACGTAACCGGCCACCACGGCCCGGCCAACAAAAACGACTTCTGGGTGATGAAGCTGAACGGCAGCGGCAGCCTGCAATGGCAAAAATCGCTGGGCGGAACCAACGAAGATGTGGCCCACGCGGTTCTTCAAACAACGGATGGCGGATATATGATAGGCGGCTATACCTACTCAAGCGACGGCGACCTGACCGGCAGTCGCACCAACGCCGACTACTGGCTGGTGAAGCTCACCGCCAACCCGGCTGCCGTTTCCGCTGTCTCGCAGGGCGAAATCTTCTCGCTTTATCCCAACCCGGCGGCCCGCGAAGTTTCGCTGCAAAGCAGCGCCCCGATCCGCTCCCTCCGCATTATCAATAGCAGCGGGCAGGAAGTAAGCCGGATTTCCGGAAATGCAGCTTCCGGGATGACCCTCCCGACGGCCAATCTGGCCAACGGGCTTTATTTCATACAGGTTGTAACGACCGCCGGAACAACGACCCAGAAATTCTGGGTGCATCATCCGGGATAGTTTTTCCGGAAACGAATTTTTGGGGAACATCCCGGCGAGCAGGCAAAGCTGCTCAAAAATCGCCGTGTGCTTGAGGCTCTTTCAGCGGATAGATACAACCCCAGAGAACATAAAAGCCCCGTAGGTGCGCAGGTTTGGTCTTCGATACCCATACCTGCATCCTTACGGGGCTTTTTCTATCTAGTGACAAGTCAAGGTGAAACTGTCGGTTCTCTTGGCTCCCCNNTCCTTCGGAGAGGGGCCGGGGGTGAGGCTTGCGCCGACAATAATGACTTGACTTTACACTAGTTTTTCCGGAAAATTACTTACATATCTAAAATAATTTTAGATAATCAATTATAGAACCCTCAGGCCCCTACACGATGCAGAGCTCTGATGGTTTCCGGGGGCGGAGAAGTTTTTAATAATGCACTTGTATCACCGATTGCAGCGGAATCATAATGCCGCCTTTCAGTTGCAGGTATTCCTCCGTTACGCTCCACACCGTTGTCTCTACCTCGCAAGGGCCCAGCGTTGTTTCAAAAGTGATAGCCGTTTTCCCTTTGTATTCGTTGCCAAGGCGGGAGGCGTATTCCAGTTCGTTGCGCCACTTGCGGCTGTTGTCCACAAATGCGGGAATAATCTTGAGGTTGGGGATTTCTTCTTTTTGAACGAGTTGAGGCATGGGGAGAAACCTTTTAAAACAGAAGTCTGGAAGGCCCCAAATGTAAGACGCTGCTGCCTTATGTTGAAGGGGCGGGTTTGCCGATTTTTATCCCTGATAAAGCCCCCGCGACGCGTACTTCGTGTCCATTCGTGGCAAACTTTCCGGAAAACCCTCCATGTCCATTTGTCCATTTATCCATTCGTGGCATTTTTTCCGGAAAATCCGTTCGTGTCCCTTCGTGCATTCGTGGCAAAATTTCCGGAAAATCCTTTCGTGTCCCTTCGTGCATTCGTGGCAAAATTTCCGGAAAATCCTTTCGTGTCCATTCGTGCATTCGTGGCAAACTTTCCGGAAAATCCCTTCGTGTCCCTTCGTGCATTCGTGGCAAACTTTCCGGAAAATCCTTTCGTGTCCCTTCGTGCATTCGTGGCAAACTTTCCGGAAAATCCCTTCGTGTCCATTCGTGCATTCGTGGCAAACTATTCTGTCATGCGCTCCTAAAATATTTTTACAGAAAACATCATATATCATACAACCCAAGAGGCGTTTTTGTTGATCCCCGGTCCATAATTTCCGTTTTTAGCACTATTACAAATACCAATTCCCACACCCCGCCGATTCCTATTACCTTTGGCGCGTTTCAACAAGGAGGAAATGATTTTTTCCTTGCCTTTCATCTTTCAAAACACTCATGGGCTACGTAAAAGACCGCTTTAAAGAGGTTGCCGATAAGCTGGCAGCAGAAATCAAAACGTTGATTGCCGAACACGGCGACACCTCGCTGGGAGAAGTAACGTTGGCGCAGGCCTATCAGGGCGCACGCGGCATTCCGGCACTGGTTACCGAAACCTCGCTGCTCGATGCCAACGAAGGCATTCGTTTCCGGGGATATTCCATCCCCCAACTCCGCGAGAAACTTCCCAAAGCCGACGGCGGCAAGGAACCCTGCCCGGAAGGTCTTTTTTATCTGCTGCTCACCGGCGAACTGCCCACCGATGAAGATGCCGCACACATCTCGGCTACCTGGGCGCGCCGCTCTCATGTGCCCAACCACGTTTTTACCGTGATTGAAGCACTACCCATAACGACTCACCCGATGACGCAGTTTTGCGCGGCTATCCTGGCCCTGCAAACCGAAAGCAAATTCGCAGAAGCCTACACCGAGGGCATTTCTAAAAAAGAATACTGGGACTATGTGTATGAAGACGCGATGACCCTCATTGCCCGTCTGCCCCGCGTAGCCGCCTATATCTATCGCCGCAAATACAAAGGCGGAAAGCACATCCAGCCGGATGGGATGCTCGACTGGAGCGCCAATTTTGCGCACATGATGGGCTTCAAAGACGAGCAGTTTAAGGAACTGATGCGGCTGTATATGACCATCCACTCTGACCACGAAGGCGGCAACGTATCGGCCCACGCTACCCACCTGGTAGGCTCGGCACTGAGCGACCCCTATCTGTCTCTGACAGCCGGCATGGCTGGCCTCGCCGGTCCGCTCCACGGTCTGGCCAATCAGGAGGTGATTCGCTGGATTGAGGAATTGCAGCAAAAACTGGGTACGCAGGAGCCTTCCAAAGAGCAGATTGCCGAATATATCAAACAAACACTCACCGAAGGCAAGGTGGTTCCCGGCTATGGCCATGCCGTATTGCGCCAAACCGATCCGCGCTTTACCGCACAGATGGAATTTGCCAAAAAACACTGCCCCGACGACCCAACGGTAAAAACCGTCTGGAATGTATATGAAGTAGCGCCGTCCATTCTGGAAAGCACCGGAAAAATCAAAAACCCGTGGCCAAACGTGGACGCGCATTCCGGCGCACTGCTGAAGCACTATGGCCTGGTGGAAGAAGATTTCTACACCGTGCTGTTTGGCGTGAGCCGCGCACTGGGCGTATTGGCTTCGCTGTGCTGGGATCGCGCACTGGGCTTCCCGCTCGAGCGCCCCAAATCCTTTACAACGGAATGGGCAATGGCTTATGTGGCCGAGAAAACAGCTACGGCATAATTACTGATATCTCCTTCCGGAAAGCATATTTTCCGAAAAATTAAGCACCTCAAAGCGCTGCCCTTTTTTGCGGGCGGCGCTTTTATTTTAGACGCTCCTGCAAAAGGTCTTTTGATAGAAATTGCATTCGATAGCTGCCCTAACATTTCCTGAATTATTTTCGCCCCTACATCGTTATGACTAAAACTGCTCCCTCCCGCCTGTCGTTTGAAGATTTTAAAACCGGTGTGCTGGCCGATTATCGCCTGGCCATGGCTTCGCGCGAGGCTTCGCTGATTGGCCGCCGCGAGGTGCTGACCGGCAAAGCCAAATTCGGCATCTTCGGCGACGGCAAAGAGCTGGCCCAGATTGCCGCCGCCAAATGCATGAAACCCGGCGATGTACGCAGCGGCTACTACCGCGACCAGACGCTGATGTTTGCTACCGGCATGAGCGATATTGAGAAATTTTTCTCCCAACTCTATGCCAACCCTAACGTTGAAGAAGAGCCTTCAACCGCAGGCCGCATGATGAACGGCCACTATGGCACGCGCTGGATTGACGAAGACGGCAACTGGAAAGACCTCATGGCCGGCCCGCAGTCGTCGTCCGACATCTCCCCCACTGCCGGGCAGATGCTGCGCGCCCTCGGTCTGGCTTTCGCTTCTAAATGCTACCGCCAGATAAACGTGTTGCAAAGCGGCTTTGAGAAGTTCTCTAACGGCGGCAACGAAGTGGTTTTCTGCACCATCGGCGATGCCTCTACCTCGGAAGGCCACTTCTGGGAAACGATGAACGCCGCCGCCGTACTGAAAGTGCCGCTCGCCGTTTTTGTGTGGGATGATGGCTACGGCATCTCTGTTCCGCGCAACCTGCAAACCGCCAAAAACTCCATCAGCGAAGCCCTCAAAGGCATGACCTATGAAGAGAATGTGGGCGGCATCCGCATCCATACCGCCAAAGGCTGGGACTATGCCGGACTGGTCAATACCATTCAGAAAGGCATTGAGGAAGTGCGCGAAACACACGTGCCGGCCTTGTTTCATATTCAGGAAGTAACACAGCCACAAGGCCACAGCACTTCCGGCTCTCACGAACGCTACAAAAGCCCGGAGCGGCTGGAGTGGGAAAAGGAAATGGATTGCCTCGTGAAGATGCGGCAGTTTATTCTGGAAAACGAACTGGCCGACGAAACCGAATTGCAAACCGTAGAAGCCGAAGCCAAAGAAGAAGCCCGCGCCGCCAAACGCCGTGCCTGGGAAGCATTCCAAAAACCCATTCTGGAACAACGTGAGAAAGCCATTGGCCTTATCAACACCATGCTTTCCCAGCAGCCCAACGCCAGCCTGTCGGCAATGGTGCAGCAACTGGCTGCCGCCAAAGAGCCAATTCGGAAGGACGTTTTGCAAACGATTTCGCGCGTTTTAAGGGCATTTTCCGGAAATCAGACCGCGCCTGTCGAAGCACTGCGCAACTATTCCCAAAGCCTGCGCGAAGAAGCCGCCGACAAATTCAACTCGCATCTCTACAGCCAATCGACCCAAAGCGCAATGAAAGTGCCGGTTGTAGCCGCCGAGTATGAAGGCGACCAGCAGCTCAACGGCTACGAGGTACTCAATAAATATTTCGACGAACTTTTTACCCGCAATCCGGCGGTGATTGCCTTTGGCGAAGACCTCGGCAAAATCGGCGATGTAAATCAGGGCTTTGCCGGACTTCAGGAGAAGCACGGCGCGGCCCGCATCTTCGACACCGGCATCCGCGAAGCAACGATTATTGGCCAGGGCATCGGCGCGGCTATGCGCGGCCTGCGCCCGATTGCCGAAATCCAATACCTCGATTATCTGCTCTATGGCCTGCAACCCCTGAGCGACGATGTGGCGACGCTGCAATACCGCACGCGTGGTGGTCAAAAATGCCCATTGATTGTGCGCACACGCGGCCACCGGCTTGAAGGCATCTGGCACAGCGGCTCGCCGATGGGTATGATTCTGAACGCGCTGCGTGGTATGTATGTATGTGTGCCCCGCAACATGGTGCAGGCTGCCGGTATGTATAACACCTTGCTGCAAAGCGACGAGCCGGGCATCGTGGTGGAATGCCTCAACGGCTACCGCCTGAAAGAAAACCTGCCGTCCAACCTTTCCGACTTTACCGTGCCGATGGGCGTTCCGGAAATTTTGCAGGAAGGCGAAGACGTCACCATCGTCTCCTACGGCTCTACCCTGCGCGTGATTGCCGAGGCCATCGAGCAATACTTAGAGCCGGCGGGCATTTCGGTGGAACTGATTGATGTTCAAACCCTTTTGCCCTTTGATATTTCCGGAAAGATTGTGGAAAGTTTGCAAAAAACCGGACGGATTTTGTTTATAGACGAAGACGTGCCGGGCGGCGCGAGCGCGTATATGTTCCAGCAGGTGATCGAAATGCAAGGCGGCTATCGCTACCTCGATGCGCAGCCGCGCACACTGGCCGCCAAGGCCCACCGCCCCGCCTACGCTACCGACGGTGATTATTTCTCTAAGCCCAATGCCGAAGATATTGCAGCAGCAGTGGAAGCGGTGATGGCGGAATAGGAAATGGCAATCTCCCCGCAACCCTGCCGGTGTTAATGTTGCAGCTTGTTTTAAAATGTTTTGCGAATGAGACCGGACGTATCTCCACAAAGAGGCTGGATAGTTTTCAGCCTCTTTGTCTTGCTGGCAACGATGGTCGGCACGCTGTGCCTGCTAACCAACCCGTATCTGTGGTTTGACGAGGCGTTGCAGTTTTTCCTGTCGCTGGGCAGCAGTCCCTGGGCACCTGCCCTTTCGGTGCGGCGTGGCTTTGCCGACATTGTGGCGCAAAACAACCGCGAGCTTTTCGACCCGCTGGGCTTCACGCTTTTGCTGCGTCTCTGGGAAGAGATCAGCACGGCGGCCGTCTGGCTGCGCACCCTGCCTTTCATTGGGTTTCTGGGCATGGCGGCCACCGGCTACCGGATTTTGCGCTGTTCAGACGTTCCGCCAACAGAGGCTATCCTGCTGACTTCGCTGTTTGCCTCGTCGCCGCTGCTTTATCAATATGCTGCCGAACTGCGCCCGTATAGCTACGAAGCCTGGGGAACGCTCTTTGCGCTGTTGGTTCTTTATCGGTATTCGCCCCAAAAATCCGGGTGGTGGAAATTCGGAACCGGACTGGCGATGTCTTTTTTCCTGTGGATACGCTACCCGTTTGTGCTTGCAGCAGCCGTAACCGGGATGCTTATTTTCTTTAAAATCCTCCTCAAAAAAGACAACCGCCTCTGGCCGCATTTCTTTTTATATCTGCTGCCCCAAATCGTTTCGGCGGCGCTGATTTATTGGTTTTGCATCCGCTTGCAGCCCATCTCCGACCAGTCGCCGGTGTATGCCCGCGCCAATACGCTGCGCTTTGGAGCCGGCTTTCTGCTGCATCCGTGGACGATGTTTTATCACGTGGTGGTGGTGGTGTTTCTCGTGATTTTCCCATTTCGGGAACGCTTCCGTTATCCGGTTCATCTGGGCCGTTTTGCTCTTTTTACGGTGCTATTGTTTGCTATCTGGAACACCTTTTCTATCCTGGGCAATATCGCCTCCGACCCGAATGCGCGCTGGGCTATCGGCCTGAACGCCGTGGCGATGATGTGCCTGTTTATGGTGCTGGCCGTCCTTTTGCTCCAGACTCCGGCGCGTTACAAACCGCTGGCCTACCTGCTGCTGGCCGCGTTGGCAATCTATCGCCCGGCGCTGATGACCTGGCGCTGGTATAAAGAAGACCCGGTGCGCTTTTATGGAATCCACTTTGTGCGGGAACTTTCGCGCGTTGCCCATACGGAGGACGAAAAGATATGGGGTGGCCCTTATAGCACGGCAGAAGTCCGGTATTTGTATGAATACGGCTCGCTGCGTTCCTCGCAACAACAGGCGCGTTATCCGGAGCGTTTTGTATTGCTGCGTGGCGACAACGAGTTTCAAACGCTCGAACGCCTGCCGTTGCATCAAAAAGTATTGTGGATAGACAGCACCGGACGCTATACCCGCAGCGGTCAGTTTGCGCTGGCACGCTGGAACAATAGCCCACTCTTCTTCCGGTTGTGGCGCGTGCGCTAATCCACCGGTTTTCCGTCCAGGAAATAGACATATACACCCGGAAATTTCCGGAATTTACCGGCCTGCCAATGGTAACTGGCGGTGCTGCATTCCGCCGCCAACTGTTGCAGGGCGCGAAAGGAATACAATCGCAGGACAGACACCGTTCCATCCCAAAGTGTACAGAACGGCACGAGCGGCAGCAGATACGTAAACAGCAACCGGCTCAGGCGGAACGGGCGCAGAAAAGGAGTGGCTCCCAGAAACAAAAACGGCATCAGCAGAATGCCGCCGAGCAGAACCGGTTTTGGGCCGCCGCCGTCGCAGAAAAGCGCAGCTTGCCGCCGCCCGGATATCTGGGAAAGCAGCTGGCGAATCATCTCAGGCGAAAAATGATGCAGCGCCGAAAACATCGTCAGCAGGCCGTCGGCCTCCGGCGGCAGGCGCAGGGCATCTACCGGCGCTGCCACACCGGTTGTGTTTTCCGGAAATTGCTGTTCCAAGCGCCGCCACGAGGCCGGATTGGGATATAAATCCGAAAGAGAAACCCGGATTTCCGGAAATTCCGCGACCAGCCCGGGCAGCAAACTTTCTAGCGGCCCTGCTCCGCCGGAGGCCAGATCCCATACTTTTTTCGGGTCGTTTTCGCGCAGTTTTTGCAGCAGCAGCGGCGTGATGGGCGCATAGAGCTTTCCGGTTTTTAAGAAGAATGTCAGGAAATCGAGCATATAGCCGCGCAACACTGCCGGAAACCCCGGCAGGTCTTCCCATTCAAACAGCAGACGGCGCAGGCGGAGAGACAAAAGACGAAAGTAGAAAGACGAAAGTATCAAGACACAAGTATCAAGACGAAAGTGTCAAGACGAAAGTGTCAAGACGAAAGTGTCAAGACGAAAGTATCAAGACGAAAGTATCAAGACACAAGTATCAAGACACAAGTATCAAGACGAAAGTATCAAGACGAAAGTATCAAGACGAAAGTATCAAGACACAAGTATCAAGACACAAGTATCAAGACACAAGTATCAAGACACAAGTAGAAAGCCAAAGAGACGATCTGGAGTTTCCGGAAATTTCTGTTTTCCGGAACTCCGAAGGGGTTCAATTTGAATAGCGCCGGGTGAAACCCGGGGAAAGAGAGGCGCTTGGCAAATGGGACACCGAAAATTTCCCTCTAAAACAAATACATCAGCCGCACGGTCCACATATTATTGTATTGCTCGGCGCGGCCAATGCCGGGGTAATGCACCTTGCGGACGCTGAACAGCGAATACTGAAAGCGGGCGTTGAGAAAAAGACCTTTCCAGAGGTGCAGGTTGCCGCCGGCCACGAAGTTGATGTCGCTTTTGCGGAACGGATATTTACTGGCATCGACATTGCTCACCATTGTGCCGCGCGTTACCTCGATTTGCTCTTCGCCGCTGATGAGTTGGGAGTACGAAAATCCGCCGCCGAAATGGCTCCGCCGCCGGTCGAAGTAGTTGAACATAACGGGGATTTCGGCATAGTTGAGGTTGATGGCATAATTGGTCAGGAAGCTGTCGGAAGCGCCGAGTTGCTGCACCTGATTGCCGCGTGCGCCTTTCTGGGAAAACAGGATTTCCAGCGAAGTCGCCGTATGTTCGCCGAAGCGGGTATAAACAATGCCGCCCACGTTGAGGCCCACTTTGTTGTAGCCCGCGTAGGCATCGCCGTCCACCTGGCTAAAGTTGGTGCCGACGAGCAGGCCGCCGTAAAAAGTGCGCGGCACTTCTTCGTAATAACTGTTCGAATTTTGGGCATTGGCACCCAAATAGCCCAAGGTTGCCAAAAACGTCGTCGTAATTGCGCGGGCTACCCTACTTTTAATCATCTTGTTTGTCCTGAGGAAATGAGTTTCAAATATACACCGGCCACGTTGCGGAAACTGGAGCAGCTTTTTGGGGAAGCCTCTTTCATCGTGCGCTATGAGAAAGGCACTTTTCAATCGGGCTGCTGCCTGCTCGAAGATCGCAAAGTGGTTGTAGTCAATCGTTTTTTATCCACCGAAGGCCGCATCAATGCCTTGCTGGAAATCCTGCCAAATGTCGCACCGGATGCCGAAAAAATAAGCCCCGAATGGCTTCCGTTCTATCAGGCGGCGCAAAATCAAAGAACCCAACCGCAAG
This sequence comes from Bacteroidetes bacterium UBA1952, assembly GCA_002336725.1. Taxonomy (GTDB): domain Bacteria; phylum Bacteroidota; class Bacteroidia; order Chitinophagales; family Chitinophagaceae; genus UBA1952. Next base: position 16,361 of record DDEO01000142.1, read on the forward strand.
CCGCCGAAAATGCCTGACCCAACCGCACCGTTAGAAGTTACGTTCCTGGGCACCGGCACCTCGCAGGGTGTGCCTATGATTGGCTGCCCCTGCGACATCTGCGCGTCCACAGACCCGCACGACAAGCGGCTGCGCAGCAGTGTATTGCTGCGGTGGCCCCAGGACGGCACCACCATCATCATCGACACCGGCCCCGATTTCCGGTATCAGATGCTGCGTGAAAAGGTAGATCGCCTTGATGCGGTGCTGCTTACCCATTCCCACAAAGATCATATTGCCGGCCTCGACGATGTGCGGGCTTTCAACTTCCTACAACGCAAGCGGATGCCGGTCTATTGCACGGCGGAGACCGAAGAAGCACTGCGCCGCGAGTTTGCCTATGCGTTTAAGAAGCCGTCGTATCCGGGCGTGCCGCAAATTGACCTCCACCTGATTGGCAACGCAGCTTTTGAAGCCGCCGGAAAATCTTTTATCCCCATCCGCACCCTGCACGCCGGTATGGAAGTGTTCGGTTTCCGCACGGGCAACTTCGCCTACATCACCGACGCGAATGAAATTCCGGAAAAAGAGTTGGGCAAACTCCGAAATCTGGATATTCTGGTACTCAATGCCCTGCGTCAGGAAAGCCATATCTCGCATTTTACGCTCGAAGAAGCGGTGCGTATCGGGCAGCAAACGGGCGCCAAACGGGTGTATTTCACCCATATCAGTCATCAGATGGGCCTCCACGCCGAAATCAACGCCCAACTTCCGGAAAACACGGCGCTGGCACACGACGGGCTGAGGCTGTGATTCATGTTTTATGTTTTATGTTTTATGTTTTATGTTTTATGTTTCATGTTTCATGTTTCATGTTTCATGTGTCTTGTGTCTTGTGTCTTGTGTCTTGTGTCTTGTGTCTTGTGTCTTGATACTTGATACTTGATACCTGGCCCGGACTAAACCTTTGAAGCCATTTTCCCTCTAAGCCCTTATATTTACGAACTTTTTTTAAACACCGAATGAAAAAAATTCTGGCTGCGTCTGCCTTTATCTTCTCGCTCGCTGCGGCTCCTGCGGCTCATGCGCAATACGAAAACACCACCATCAAGCTGGGCATGAAAGCGCCCGATTTGGCGTATCAATCTCCGGAGGGCAAAGAAATCAAGCTCTCCGAAGTCAATAAAGGCCGCTATGTATTGGTGGATTTCTGGGCTTCTTGGTGTGGCCCCTGCCGCCGCGCAAACCCCAAACTGGTTTCTCTCTATAAGGAAATGGCCGGCAAAAAACTCAAGGGTGCGCCCAAAGGTTTTGAGATTTACAGCGTATCGCTCGACAAAAGCGCGGATGCCTGGAAAAAAGCCATTGAGGCCGACGGCCTGACCTGGACAACGCACGTGAGCGACCTCGGCGGCTGGCAGTCCAAACCGGCAGCAGCCTATGGCGTGGCCTTTATTCCGCAGGCTTTCTTGATTGACCCGAATGGCAAAATTGTGGGCAAATACATGACTGCCGAAGAAGCCGAACCAGACTTGCGCAAACTGATGAAATAAGGACTTTAATGTAAAAATGGCTCAATTCCTCAATGGCTCAAAGATGACATCTCACGAGATACGCCAATTGAGCCATTGAGGAATTTTCAAATTGAGTGATTGTTTTCGTATCTTCGCGCCCATTCCAAAATTTTGTACGGCAAAATCCGTGCGCCAAAAACCACCCGATGAAAGAGAATCTGCACCCCAAAGAATATCGCACTGTGGTATTCAAAGACATGTCCAACGACACCACGTTTCTGACACGCTCTACGGCCCCTACCCGCGAAACCATCGTTTGGGAAGACGGCAATGAATACCCGCTGCTGAAAGTGGAAATTTCCAACACGAGCCACCCCTTCTACACCGGCAAAAACGTACTGGTGGATACCGCTGGCCGTATCGATAAGTTTAAAAAACGCTACGCCAAAAAAGCGTAACCTGGTTTCGACTTTTTTTTTGAAAAACGCAGCTTCGGCTGCGTTTTTTGTTTCATATTCGCACCGCTGTTCCTTTTTTATATGACGCTTTCTTTTCTCGACGACGCTGCCTGTCCGCAACTCTATCCCTTCACCCGCACCCGCAGTGCTGCCGACATTCGCTGTGGCATCCTGACCCTGCGCGAACGCTGGGAGAAACTTTTAAACGTTTCCGATTCCGGAACCCTCACCACCGAAACCCTGCAACCGCTGTATGATTTTCCGGAAAACAACGCCGATACGCTGCTGCTCAACAGCCGTTTGCTGGGTGGTGCCGGACTGGCCGAAGCCCTGACCGCCTTACCGGAAAACACCACGCTGCGCAATGCCGAAGGTGTATTTCTGGCCGCCCGCCTGCCGCAACTGCCGCAGAATCCGGAAGAAACGGCAGCCAAAATTGCCGGATTTCCGGAAAAAATCTTTGACGGAGAAGCCATCCTGCTGCAACGCATCTGGGATATCTTCTCCCAAAACGGCGCATGGATTCGGGAAGATTTCGCGCTGCTGACGCAAAAGCGCCTTTCGATGCTGATACCGGCAGGCGTGCATATGAAGAAGAACGAACAGATTTTTCTGGAAGAAGGTGCGCAAATTGGCCTCGGTGTGCTGCTCAATGCTGCCGACGGCCCCATCTATATCGGCAAAAACGCCGAAATTATGGACGGCGCGATCGTACGCGGGCCGGTGGCCATTGGCGAAGGCGCGGTGATAAAAATGGGCGCTAAAATCTATGGCGACACCACGATTGGCCCCGGCTGCAAGGTGGGCGGCGAGGTGAGCAACACCGTGTTTTTTGCCAATAGCAACAAGGGCCACGACGGCTTTTTGGGCAACGCCGTGATTGGCGAATGGTGCAATATCGGCGCGGATACCAATGCCAGCAACCTCAAAAACAACTACGACAAGATTAAAATCCACGACGACGCAACCGGTAAGCGCCTGGCCACGGGCCTCACGTTTTGCGGCCTGTTGATGGGCGACCACAGCAAATGCGGCATCAACACGATGTTCAACACCGGAACGGTGGTGGGCGTGTCCTGCAATATTTATGGCGGCGAGTTTCCACCAAGCTATATCCCATCGTTTTCGTGGGGCGGCGCAGCGGGCATGAAGACCTATACATTAGACAAAGCACTGGATACCGCCGACCGCATGATGGCGCGACGCGGGAAAAGTGTTTCGGCAGGCGAACACACCGTTTTAGAGGCTATTTTTGAGGCCACCGCGCCGCAACGGGAGCTACACCATACGAAGGCGGCTAAAAGCACAGAATAATCTTTTTAAAACCCTTTTTAAACCGCGTTTAAACAACCGTAATGAGCAGAAAAAAAATCGTTGCCGGAAACTGGAAAATGAATGGTTCCATTTCCGGAAACAGCACACTGGTAGCCGGCATTGAGCCTGCCGAATCGGTAGAAGTGATTATTGCCCCGCCCTTTGTGTATCTGAGCGAAGTGGGGCAAGCGATTTCCGGAAAATCCGGTATCGAAATGGCGGCCCAGACCTGCCACACCGAAGCAAGCGGTGCCTACACCGGCGAAGTGAGTCCGCAAATGCTGCGCGACGTAGGCTGCACCTGGGTAATCCTGGGCCACAGCGAGCGCCGCCAATATCAGAAAGAAGACAGCGAGTTGCTGCTGGCCAAAACCAAAGCCGCGCTGGCCGCCGGACTGAAAGTCATCTTCTGCTGCGGCGAGCCGCTGGACGTACGCGACGCTAATCAGCAAAACGATTTTGTGGAACAGCAACTGCGCGAAACCGTGCTGACGCTGCCCGCCGCCGACTGGAAGAATCTGGTGATTGCCTATGAGCCTATTTGGGCAATTGGCACGGGCCGCACGGCTACGGCGCAGCAGGCGCAGGAGATGCACGCCCACATCCGGCAGGTGATTGGCGATGCACTGGGCGAAGACGTGGCGCAAAGCGTACGCATTTTGTATGGCGGCAGTGCCAAGCCCGATAATGCGCCGGAGTTGTTTTCGCAGCCCGATGTGGACGGCGGACTGATTGGCGGTGCGGCGCTCAAGGCCGTGGATTTCAACGGCATTATTGCTGCCGCAAAAAATTTTTAAAAAAATTTTCCGCAGAGTGTTGGAGATTTGAAACCGTTGCTTATCTTTGCACTCCCAAACGGGAAATGCGGCGTTGGTCAATCGGTTAAGACGCATCCCTTTCACGGATGAAT
>DDEO01000065.1 GCA_002336725.1 Bacteroidetes bacterium UBA1952
GCGATGTGGGCAGCGGCAAAACGATTGTGGCCGTTCTGGCCATGCTGCTGGCGCTTGATAATGGCTTTCAGGCGTGCATGATGGCCCCCACCGAAATCCTGGCGACGCAACACTATGAAGGCATCAAAACCCTGCTGGAACCGCTGCACATTCCCGTGGCGCTGCTGACGGGCAGCGTCAAAGGCAAGGAGCGCAAAGACCTTCTGAAAGCACTGGAAGCCGGTATGTTGCCCATTCTGATTGGAACCCATGCGCTGATTGAAGACAAGGTAAAATTCCAAAACCTCGGCCTCGCCGTGATTGACGAGCAGCACCGCTTTGGCGTGGCGCAGCGCAGTCGTCTGTGGGCCAAAAACCGGCTGGCGCCGCACATGCTCATCATGACCGCCACGCCCATTCCGCGCACGCTGGCCATGAGCCTGTATGGCGACCTCGACGTGTCGGTGATTGATGAACTGCCGCCGGGCCGCAAACCCATTCAGACGCTGCACCGGACGGATATTCACCGTGTGCGCGTGATGGAATTTATCCGCTCCGAGATTGACAAAGGTCGGCAGGCGTATGTGGTGTATCCGCTGATTGAGGAAAGCGAAAAGCTGGATTTTGAGAGCCTTACGGCGGGCTACGAACAGGTGAAAACCTTCTTCCCCGACCACAAATACCATATTGCGATGGTGCATGGCAAGCAGCCGGCAGAAGAAAAGGAGCGCAATATGCAACGTTTTGTTTCCGGCGAGGCGCAGATACTGGTTTCTACAACGGTGATTGAGGTAGGCGTGAATGTCCCCAACGCAAGCGTGATGCTCATTGAAAGCGCCGAGCGGTTTGGGCTTTCGCAGTTGCATCAGTTGCGCGGGCGCGTAGGCCGGGGCGCAGACCAATCGTTTTGCGTGTTGCTGACCGGGCAGCAGATTTCCAAAGAAAGCCGCACGCGGATGAACGTGATGGTGGAATCCACCGACGGATTTTATATTGCCGAAAAAGACATGGAGCTGCGCGGCCCCGGCGATATTTATGGCACGCGGCAGAGCGGCGCATTGAAATTCAAGCTGGCCAACCTGGTGGAAGATGCCGAACTGGTGGCCCTGTGCCGCAATGTGGCGCAGATAATTGTGGAAGACGACCCCACTCTTTCGCGCCCCGAAAACCGGCCCCTGCACGCGCTTTTAGTGCAACAAAAACAGCAAACCGCCTGGTCGGAGATTAGTTAGCGACCGGAATTTTCCGGAAAAATGGGACTTTATTTCCGGAAATTTTAGCGTGCCGGGTGGATCTTCTATTTTGCTACGTCAGTTACACTATGAAATCTTTTGTCTTGTATAATATATTTTATAAGAAAACCTCCGTTTAAAACTTCTCCCATTTCCCGACCTCGGGCTTGCCCTTAATTTCGCCCTGTGCAACTGCTTCTCACCAACATCCACCTGCTCGCCGGCATCCTGCCTGCCGAAACCGCCCGCCTTTGCGGAAAAGAAATGGATAGTCTTTCTACTCTATCCAACGCCTGGATGCTTTTTCGGGATGGTATCATCGTTGATTTTGGAACAATGGAAAATATTCCGGAAATCCAGGCCGACGAAACGCTCGACTGCGCCGGAAAAATTGTCCTCCCCGCATGGGTAGATTCCCATACGCATCTCGTTTTCCCCGACACCCGCGAAGGCGAATTTGAAGGCCGCATCCGGGGCCTGAGCTACGAAGAAATTGCCCGACGCGGCGGCGGCATTCTGGCAACGGCGGCCAAAACAAAAGACGCTTCCGAAGATTTTCTGTTTGAAAAAGCCTGGCAACGGCTGGAACAAGTCATTGCGCAAGGCACCGGCGCTATTGAAATCAAAACCGGCTACGGCCTCACGCCCGAAACCGAACTCAAAATGCTGCGGGTCATCCGCCGCATTCGCGAAAAAGCGCCCATTCCGGTACGCAGCACCTTCCTGGCCGCTCACGCCTACCCACCGCAGTTCCGGGAAAACCACGAAGGTTATATCCGGCAAATCATCGACGAGATGCTGCCCCGCGTGGCCGGTGAAGGGCTTGCCGACTATATGGATGTGTTTTGCGAAAAAGGCTTTTTCTCTATAGAAGACACCGACCGCCTGCTGGAAGCGGGCTGGAAACACGGCCTGAAACCGAAAATCCACGCCAATCAACTCCACCATTCCGGCGGCGTAGAGGCGGGCGTGCGCAACAAGGCCATTAGTGTAGATCACCTGGAATGCGTGGGCGAAGCCGAAATTGCCGCGCTGCAAAACGGCGCAACCATGCCCGTTCTATTACCGGCAGCGGCGTTTTTTCTGGGTATGCACTATCAACCGGCGCGGGCCATCATTGATGCCGGACTACCGGTGTGCCTCGCTTCCGATTACAACCCCGGCTCCTGCCCTTCCGGAAATATGAATTTCCTGCTCACGCTCGCCTGCACACAGTTGAAAATGACCCCTAATGAGGCCATCAATTCCGTAACAATCAACGGCGCGGCGGCACTGGAGTGGGAAACGGAACTGGGCAGTATTGCCAAAGACAAAAAAGCCAATCTGATTATCACCCGCCCGATGCGCAATGTGGCCCTGATTCCTTACGACTTCGGCAACAATCCGGTGGAGACGATGATTCTGGAGGGGAAAGCCTGGAAGCGGTAGCGCGAATTATTTCCGGAAAATACCCACATAAAAAGCCCGCGCATTCGTTGCACGGGCTTTTCTTTGGAGGACACAGGCGGCGGCTTAGTAGCCGTAATCTTCATCATTGCGATAGGAGTTGCGGCCCATGCCGTAGTCGCTGTCGCTGTTGTAGCTCTGGCCATAGTCGTTGTTGTAGGCGGCGTTCATGCCACGGTCGTTGCCATAGTTGCGGGAACCGCTTTGGCCGCGATTGCTGCTTTCGTAGCTGCTTTGGCTGCCGTATTGGTCTTGGCCATATCCGCTGTTCTGGCGACTGCCATAAGAGCCGGAGCCATAGCTATCATAGTCCTGGCTGTCGTTGTAACGGCTGCCGTAGCCGCTGCCATAGTTATTGGAAGCGTTGCGGCCATAGTCGTTGCGGTCGTTGGAGCTGCTGCCCATACCGGAATTGCGGCCATAGTCGCTGCTGTAATCATCGCGCTGGCTGTAGCCTGCGTTGGCATGGTTGCGACCGGAGCCGTAGCTCTCATAATCACGATTGCTGTTGTAGCTGTCGTGCTGACCGTAGCTGCCGCGGTTGCCGCTCCTGTTCTGGCGGTTGCCGTAGGAATCCTGGCTGCGGCTGTGGCTCGGATTATCGGAGCGATAATTGTGGCCGCCATAGTCGCTGCGGTGGCTGCTGTCCTGGCGGTCATAAGAAGAGCCATGGTTTCCGCGGTTACCACTGGTGTATTGGTTGCCGTAGAATTCATGGCCCTGTTGATTGCCGCCGCGATGCTGATTGTGGCTGCGATTATCAGAAGAATACCGGTCCGAAGAATCGGAATAGCGGTTGGTATTGCCGCTGGTGTACTGATTGCCATAGAATTCATGGCCTTCCTGTGCGCCTCGGTGATGATTGCTGTTGCCGTGGTTGCCACGATTTCGATTGTGGTTCATAATGATAGGGGTTTATAGGGGTTTAAGAAAAAAGGGTTTTCAAGGGTTGGGATGCCGGTATTCCACAAAAATTCCGGCCCTTATCAGGGTAAAAACACCATACCACCCAAAGCCATTCCCCAATATTTTTAACGCTTTATAGAAACGTCTCCGGCTGCCCACTCCATGCCTATCCCCTTCCAATCCTACCTTTCCGCCATGCGGATGACCTTCTTACTGCTCTGGAGCCTTTTTCTTTCCTGTGCCGCTCCCGCCCAGGATTCCCTGCGCGGCACCAACGGCCCTTTCCGGAAAGGCTGGGATGTTTTGCATTATGATTTGAACCTGCGGCTCGACCTGAATCAGAAATCAATTTCCGGAACCAATACTATTCTTTTCCGCACGCTGCAAGGGCCGATAACGGAGATGCAGATAGACCTGCAAAATCCGCTGACGGCGCAGGGCTTTATGCTGCTGGATATTTCCGGAAATCCACTCCCCACGCCTGCCTTCCGGCGCAGCGGAAACCAATATTTCGTGAGCCTCGCGCAGCCGCTGCCCGCCGGCCAAACCTACCAACTGGTTTGCACCTATTCGGGCATTCCACACGAAGCCAAAAACCCGCCCTGGGACGGCGGTTTTGTGTGGCGAAAAGACAAAAACGATAAACCCTGGGTAGCCGTAGCCGTGCAGGGCGACGGAGCAAGCACCTGGTTTCCGTGCAAGGATTTTCAGGCCGACGAACCCGACAGCGGCGCGACGATTCGCATTCGCAACAGCGAAAATCTGCCCGTCGTCAGCAATGGAAAACTGGTTTCCGGAACGCTTACGGATAACCCCGTCTGGCAGGTAAAATCTGCTATCAATCCCTACAATATCACGTTTTACATCGGCGATTATAGGGGCTGGAAAGACACTTTCAACGGTGTTTCCGGAAAGCTGCCGCTCTCGTTTTATGCCCTGCGCGAAGACGAAGCAAAGGCCCGCAAACAGTTTGCTGTCGTCCCGCAAATGCTGCGCTGCTACGAGGAAAAAGTGGGTCCCTACCCTTTCTATCCCGACGGCTACAAGCTGGTGGAAGCGCCCTACCTGGGCATGGAACACCAAAGCGCGGTGGCCTACGGCAATCGTTTTAAAATGGGCTATCTGGGAGCCGACCGCAGCGGCACGGGCATCGGCAAAACCTTTGACTATATCATCATCCACGAGAGCGGCCACGAGTGGTTTGGCAACAGCATCACCGCCGCCGATGTGGCCGACAACTGGATTCACGAGGGCTTTACGACCTGGCTGGAAAGCGTTTTTGTGGAGTGTATTTCCGGAAAAAAAGACGCGCTGGAATACCTCCACGGCGAGCGCAAAAACATCGCCAACGACCGGCCCATCATTGGCCAATACGGTGTGCTGGATGAAGGCAGCGGCGACCGCTACGACAAGGGCGCAACCCTCGTTGGGATGCTGCGGGCGATGCACCCGGATGACCGTATTTTCTGGCAAAATTTCCGGAAATTCTATGCCCGTTTTGCCCACAGCACGGTTACTTCGGCACAGGTGGAAACCTGGTGGAGCGAAGCCCTGAACCGCAACCTGCAACCGTTTTTTGACCAATATCTGCGCACGACCGACATCCCGAAGCTGGAATCCCGGAAAGTGGGCGGGGAAAAGGAAGTGCGGCTGGCAAATGTGGTAAAGGGGTTTTCGCTGCCGCTATTCTATGACGAAACCGGAAATCCTGTTGAAATCTCCGGCGAATGGATGCGCGTTGGAAAGGGCAAGAGGTCGCTGCGGCAAAGGCCGGAGTTTTTGGTTCAATAAAGAAAGCGGACTACAGGAGATGCAGTCCACTTTCTTACCGTTATTTTCATTTTGGCAAATGATTTCACATCACACCCCGTACAATTTTCTCAATTTGCACCATCTGATACGTTTGCATCTTTCCGTCCGGCAGTTCCACCTTGAGGGTACCATCGGCAAATTGCTCTATCATTTTTGCCTTAAAACTAGTTCCGTCTTTTAGATAAAAGGTATCCAAGCCGTCAGCTTTGGTAATAGGGCTATCGCTTTTCCCCTTACAGTTGTCATAAGGCAAGTTATATTTAAAATTCTTGTAGTTAATCTTACTTACTCCTGATTCAGCCACATTAGGCTTCCACAATGCACCTGTAGCAAGGTCAAGGCCAAGGCCCCAAGGCAGCGGAATGCCTTGCACAATTCCTGTCCAAGTAAGCAATGTGCCGGCTAAGGCCCATCCCCGGAAAGTTCGGCTGACGTAGTGATACGCTTGTTCCGGACAGCCCTCTTCCCGAACCGTAAAAACGACTTTGTCGGCTTCGTTTCGCTTAATAACCCAAGTTGCGAGTTAGTTTAA
>DDEO01000132.1 GCA_002336725.1 Bacteroidetes bacterium UBA1952
AGTGGCTGCTGCCCGAAGACGTGCGGGCCGGAAAAACAGCTTCTGCAGGTGCGCCGCTGCCGCTCTGGAAAATCGTTGCTATCTTGGCGCTCGTTTTGCTGGCCGCCGAAACCGCCGTACTCGTGCGCCGGCGCGGTCCTGCGATGCAAAACGTTTCCCCGCAGTCATGAAAAGTGTAATCCTGCGCCGCGTGCGCGTGTGGCATCCGACAAGCGCCCTTCACGGGCAGGTGTCGGATTTTTTATTAGATGAAAACGGCGTTTTAAAGGCCCTTTCCGACGCTGAAAATCCCGGCGATTTTCCGGAATTTTCTTTTGAAAATGCCTGGATTTCGGCAGGCTGGACCGACCTTTTTGCCGACTACCGCGAACCCGGAAACGAGCAAAAGGAAACCCTGCTTTCGGGCATGGCCGCCGCCGAAAGAGGCGGTTTTGCGCAGGTGGGATTGCTGCCCAACACGCAGCCGCCCGCCGACAATCGCGGCGCTGTCGAAAACGTGCAGCGTTATAATTTCCGGAAAAAAGTAACCCTTTTGCCCTACGGCGCTATTTCTCAAAAAACAGAAGGCAAGGCGCTGGCCGAGATGCTGGATATGCGCGCGGGCGGCGCGGTGGGCTTCACCGACGGCTGGAAACCGGTGCAAAACCCCGGCCTTTTGCTCAAGGCGCTGGAATACGTGAAGGCTTTTGACGGGCTGCTTATTCAGTTTCCCAACGACGAGGCGCTGGCCAAAGGCGGCCTGATGCACGAAGGTCGGATGAGCACCCGCCTGGGCATGGCCGGCATTCCGGAAATCGCCGAGACGCTGGCCGTACACCGCGATATAGAACTGCTGCGCTACACCGGCTCACGGCTCCACCTGAGCGGCATCAGCACGGCGGCTTCGGTAGAAATGATTCGGCAGGCAAAAGCCGAGGGCCTGAACCTTACTTGCTCCGTAACGCCGTATCATTTGCTGCTCACCGACGAAGCACTGGCCGATTACGACTCGGCCTGGAAGCTCTCGCCGCCGCTGCGCCCGGAAAAGGACCGGCAGGCGCTGATAGCGGCATTGGCCGACGGCACGATTGACGCGGTTGCCTCGCACCATCGCCCGCAGGACTGGGATGCTAAAACAAAGGAATTTGAATATGCCGCCGAAGGAATGGCCATTCAGGAAGTGCTGTTTCCGCTGCTGCAAAAAGCCGTTGGCAGCGCCGTGCCTACCGACCGGCTGATTGCCGCGCTCACCGAAGGGCCGCGCCGCGTGCTGGGATTTCCGGAAAAAGACTTTGAAAAGGCCGGAAAATGGACCGTTTTCTCCCCAACCGGCGAAACCCATCTCGCCCGCTCGGAGGCGCATTCCAAGGCATTTAATAATCCGTTTCTGGAGCAGCCGCTTCCCGGAAAAGTGTTTGGTATTTTTGGAGCGTAAAACTGGTATTAGAAACATTAGCTACTTGCTGATTAGTTGGCAAACCTGCGTTTAAGACTGTAAATTTGGGCATGGAAATTCGGACAGACTTATTTTTAGGAGACAGTAGAGCAGAATTGAAAAAGTTGCCGGATAATTCGGTTGACTTAATTGTTACCTCGCCACCCTATGCTGACCAGCGGAAAGGAACTTATGGTGGTATCCATCCTGATAAATACGTTGAGTGGTTTTTGCCTATCTCAACGGAACTTTTGCGGGTACTTAAACCGACAGGGACTTTTATTCTTAACATCAAAGAGAAGGTTGTCAGTGGTGAACGTAGCACCTATGTGATGGAACTTATTCTTGCTATGCGCAAACAGGGTTGGCTCTGGACAGAAGAATTTATCTGGCACAAGAAAAATTGTTATCCCGGTAAGTGGCCTAACCGCTTCCGCGATGCATGGGAAAGGCTTCTTCAATTCAATAAGGATAAGAAATTCAATATGAACCAAGAAGAAGTAATGGTTCCAATGGGCGATTGGGCTAAATCACGACTTAAAAATCTTTCTGAAACGGATAAAGTCAGGGATAACTCAAAAGTCGGTAGTGGTTTTGGCAAGAATATTTCTAACTGGTTGGAAAGAGACAAAGCTTACCCCACTAATGTGCTACACCTTGCTACGGAATGTAGCAATAAAAAGCATAGTGCCGCCTTTCCGGAAGAACTGCCTGAATGGTTTATTAAACTGTTTACAAAAGTTGGCGATACCGTTTTAGACCCGTTCATGGGTTCTAATAATGTAGGATCAGGGTGTATCCCTGCGGGGCGGGCTTGTCGCTGCAAGGCCTCATTTCGCTGCGTTTCATTCCAGGCTTTTCGCTGCTATCCGTCACGCGAACAATTGGCAGCATAGCTATGAGCTACGAAGCGGATATGTTATTGAGGCTGTTGATGCCTTCTAAAAAAGAGGTGCAGGAAGCTCTGTTGATTGCTCTGTTTCGTCATAATGGTACAATTAAAGAATTTGGCGCCGGACAAGAAATTGTCAATGAAATTGCCGCCGATTTTAACCTCACCGATGAGCAAAAAGAAGCTCAGTTAGAAACGGTTTACAGAAAAGAAAACCGAATTAAAAAATCATCTCTTTGGCACCGTTTGCTATTTCGGGCTGCTGATGAATTAGCAAGAAACCAGCTTGTTTTAAGACCTTCTGAAACATTCTGCCTTTCTCATCAAAAAGAATGGATGTTGACTGAAAAAGGCTACGATTTGGCGTTAAGCCTGCTTCATATCCCATCAGAAACAAAAGAAAACTTGTTCGTTCGTTCTTATGAGGTAGAACTTGCAGCACAAAATATCACTTACAAAAAAAGGCCCGCTAATTATGTACCTGTTGAGGAAAAGAGAACCACAATAACCACTCGTGAAATCTCTATTCGCAGTCGCGGATTTCGGCAGGCTGTTATTCAGGCTTATGATTTTAGGTGTGCATTATGCGGCTTAAAAATAAATTCACCTGATGGTAAAATTTGGGAAGCGCAGGCTGCACACATTGTACCGCACAGCGCTAACGGCAAGGATGATATTCTAAATGGTATGTCGCTTTGTCGTTTGCATCATTGGGCGTTTGATACTGGATGGTTTAGTCTAGAAAATGATTATTCTGTTATTCTGTCAAACAGATGGGACGCTCTTCCACAAAATTTTGGCCGGATGGGGAATATGCCTATTTTGCATGAAAAATCAAGAATCATTCTACCCGGGGATTCAAACGCCTACCCCCACCCTGCGGCTCTTGATTGGCATAGAAATAATGTTTTTACTTCAATTTTTTAGAAATGGAATCAGAAGTTTTTTATTCGCTAAATACAGAAGATATTCAAATTGTAGCTAGAGAAGAAATCGGGCGAGAATTGAGCAAAACCGAAATAGCACGAGTGCAATCAATCGTATCGAATAGGGTAGATTGGTACGAAATGATTTCACAGGCTATCGCTACCGAGAAAATTCAATAGCGCAGGGCAAACGCATCTTAATAAAAT
>DDEO01000153.1:0-5244 GCA_002336725.1 Bacteroidetes bacterium UBA1952
TAAAATGAACGCCGCAATTCGGCTCCCCCTCTCCGCTGTACCCCAACCTGCGCGGCCAAGGGTGAGGCTAACGAAGCATGATTTAGCTGTCTGACTGGTATAATATGGATACAAGACACAGAGATACCACCATTTTTTACAAAGACAGAGGGCCGTGCTGCCACCCTGCGTACGCGCCCACAACCACCCTGAATATCCCCAAAGATACCCCGCCCTTACCTTCGCGCACCCCTCTTGCCCATGACCTTTACGCTCGCCGCACAAGACCCGCACTCCAAAGCCCGCGCCGGAACCCTCACCACCGAACGCGGCGATATTCAAACGCCCATCTTTATGCCCGTCGGAACGGTGGGTTCCGTAAAAGCCGTTACTGTGCCACAACTTCAGGAAGAAGTGAAGGCGCAGATTATCCTCGGCAATACCTATCACCTCTACCTGCGGCCCGGCATGGACGTAATGGAAGCCGCCGGTGGGCTGCACAAATTCAACGGCTGGCATCGCCCTATCCTGACCGACAGCGGCGGCTATCAGGTTTTTTCGCTCGCCGAACAACGCAAAATCACCGAAGAAGGCGTGTTGTTTCGCTCGCATATCGACGGCTCCAAACACCTTTTTACGCCTGAAAGTGTGATGGATGTGCAGCGCACCATTGGCGCCGATATCATCATGGCGTTCGACGAATGTCCGCCCTACCCCTGCGACGAGCCGTATGCCAAGTTCAGCATGGAACTCACCCACCGCTGGCTGGCCCGCTGCGTAAAACGTCTTTCAGAAACCGAACCTAAATGGGGCTTTTCGCAATCGCTCTTCCCGATTGTGCAGGGCAGTTTATACAAGGATTTGCGGAAAGCATCTTGTGAATTTGCTGCTTCTATGGACTGCGACGGCAACGCCATCGGCGGGCTTTCGGTTGGCGAGCCGGAGGAAGCGATGTACGAAATGGCCGCCTGGTGCTGCGAGCATCTGCCCGAAGAAAAGCCGCGCTATCTGATGGGCGTAGGTACACCGTGGAATATTCTCGAAAATATTTCTTTGGGGATAGATATGTTTGACTGTGTGATGCCTACCCGCAACGGGCGCAACGGAATGCTCTTTACGGCAGGCGGCGTTATCAACATCAAAAACGCCAAATGGGCCAAAGACTTCTCCCCCATTGACGACACGATTGGCTGCTACCTGAGCGCCTATCACACCAAAGCATATCTGCGGCACCTTTTTGTAGCGGGCGAATATCTGGCGCTCACACTGGCTTCGGTACACAATCTTTCGTTTTATCTCTGGCTCGTGGGCGAGGCCCGGAAGCAAATTATTTCCGGAAACTTCGATGCCTGGAAACGCGAGATGATTCCCCGACTCAAAACCCGGCTTTAAGAATATTGCCGGCGCATATGTTTCATGTGTCATGTTTCATGTTTCATTGAGAAATTGAGCCATTGAGTATTGAGAAATTGAGCCATTGAGTATTGAGCTATTGAGTATTGAGTCATTGAGAAATTACCCGTGAAGTTCCTGAACCGCCTCCTGCCCCACTATCGCTACTTCGGACTGAAGCGGCTGGACGTTTATATCCTGAAAAAATTTCTGGGTACGTTCTTCTTCGCCATCCTGATTCTGATTCTCATTTCGGATGTCATCGACCTGTCGCAGAAGGTAGAGGATTTTGTGAATAAGAAAGCGCCGCTGATAGCGATTCTGAATTATTTCAAAAACTTCTCGCCGCATATCGCCGCGCTGCTCTATCCGCTGTTCATCTTCATTGCGTCTATCTTCTTTACCTCCAAGCTGGCCTATAAATCGGAGATTATCGCCATGCTGGCCACCGGCACGTCGTTTCAGCGGTTTTTGCGGCCCTATTTCATCGGCGGCATTCTGCTGGGGCTGCTCTCGCTCTGGGCCAACCACCTGATTGTGCCGGCGGCCAACAAAGAGCGGCTGGCTTTTGAAGACCGCTACATCCACAACGCCGTTACGAGTACGAGCCAGAACATTCATATCCGGCTTTCGCCGAGCTTGTATGTCTATGTGCAACGCTATGATTTCTCCAACAACACGGCCTATAAGCTCACCGCCGAAACCTTTGACGGCACGCTGCTCCGCGAAAAAATCATGGCCGAGCAGGCACATTATGATAGCGTGCGCAACGGCTGGAATCTGGCCGACATCACCCTCCGCACCAATGACAGCCTGACCGAAACCCTGCGACACGAAGACACGATGTTTCGGGCTTATAACTTCAAACCTGCCGAGCTGCTTCAAAACAACGATGCCGTGCAGGCGCTTACCACGCCGGAGCTACTGGAAACGATTCACAAGCAAGAGGTGCGCGGCTCGGAGACCGTAAATCTCTATTATGTGGAGTTGCATCGGCGTAGCGCCCAGCCCTTTGCCGGACTGGTGCTCACCATTATTGGCGCCTGCATTGCTTCCCGGAAAATACGGGGCGGCAGCGGCTATCACCTCGGTCTGGGCATCATGCTTTCGGCCATTTATATGATGCTGCTCCAGTTTAGCACCACGCTTTCTATCAAAGGCGGCTTTAACCCCTTTATAGCGGTCTGGATTCCGAATATCATCTTTTCGTTTGTGGCGCTGGTGCTTTATATTCGCCAGAGCCGGTAGCGCAGTCTTTCTTCATACGCCTAACCTGATATACCATGCGAATACTTATCCTTTCCTGCGCAGCTTTTCTCAGCGCTGCCGTAGCTCATGCTCAATCCGTCAGACCTGTGGCGGAAAAACAGGCGAAAACCAAAAGCAGAGGCCAGTCCGAAATTATCATCGAGACGGGTTTTAATCTGGCTGCTACGCCTACGTTTGTTGCGAATGGCGCAACTGTTACCGCATCCAGCAACCACATAGGACTCGGCTCCGGCCTGATGTTTAAATTTATTCCGTTTGCGCAAAAGCGGTTTACGGTAGGCGTGCGGTTGGCAGCCAGCACTTTAAGGGTGTCGGACGACGCTTACGTGACCTATTTAAGTGGGAAAACAGAACTGGTTGCCGCCAAATATGCGAACCCATTGCTGCAAATCGGCCTTCAGGGGCATCTGAACGTTCCCGTTGCGCCCAAATTCGGGTTGCAGTTCAGCCCCTATGCCGGTTATGGGGTCGCGCTTTCAGAAAAGGTAGAACAAACGACCCGCGCCGTCACGGCTGTACCAGTGGGCACATCAAATGGCTTTAACGCAGGCATAGATGTCAGCGCCCGCGTCTTCCTCAATCAGCAACTGTCTTTGGTTCTCTCTTCGGGCTATCAGCGCAGCTGGATGCGCTTTTCCGGTGCCAACCAGATCGGCCTGAATGCAATCGGCTTCAACATTTCACACATTCCTTTTAATGTGGGCATCAGCATTGCGCTGTAAACTGGTAATTTACCTTCCCATTACATAAAAAAAAACCTGATAGGGCGACCACAAGGGTCGCCCCTACCGTGGCTAAATTCCGATCACACAAAAACGGTCTGCACCTTTAAGGCACAGACCGTTTTTTTAATTTTTCAGGATGGAGAAGGCCCTTAAATCGCGCCTTCGCCGTGGAATGGATAGCGGTAATCGGTCGCCGGAACGAGGGTTTCCTTGATGGTGCGGGCCGAGAGCCAGCGGTAGAGGTTGAGCGCCGAGCCGGCCTTGTCGTTGGTGCCCGAAGCGCGCGCACCGCCAAAAGGCTGCTGCCCAACGACCGCGCCGGTGGGCTTGTCGTTGATATAGAAATTACCGGCGGCATTCACCAGCTTTTTGGTCATCAGCTCAATCGCGTAGCGGTCGTTGGAGAAGACAGCGCCGGTGAGGGCATAGGGCGAAGTGCGGTCCACCACGTCGAGTGTTTCTTCCCATTTGTTTTCGTCGTAAACGTAAATCGTCAGCACGGGGCCAAAGATTTCTTCACACATCGTAACGTAATCGGGGCGTTTGGCTTCAATCACCGTCGGCTCCACAAACCAGCCTTTGGACGCATCCGCCGTGCCGCCGCAAAGGATTTCAGCGTCGTTGCTGCCGCGCACACCGTCGAGGTAGTTTTTAATATTGTTGAACGATTTCTCGTCAATCACCGCGTTGATGAAATTCCGGAAATCATCCACCGGCCCCATCTTCATGGTCTTCACCTCGGCAACGAGTTTTTCCTTGATTTCTGCCGCCAGGTTGGATGGCAGATAGGCCCGCGAAGCAGCCGAGCATTTCTGCCCCTGATATTCAAACGCGCCCCGCGCCAGTGCGGCCACCACGGCATCCACCGGGCTATCGGGGTGTACAAACACAAAGTCTTTGCCGCCTGTTTCGCCCACAATGCGCGGGTAGGTTTTCAGATGCGGTACGTTTTCGCCAATGCTCTTCCACATGCTATTGAACACGCCCGTGGAGCCGGTGAAGTGAACGCCCGCAAAGTCGCGGTGTTGATAGCAAATCTCGCCCACTACCGGGCCAGACGGATAAATCAGGTTGATAACACCTGCCGGAAGTCCGGCTTCGATGAGAATTTCCATAAACACCGAGGCACTGTAAACCTGCGTATTAGCGGGCTTCCACACCACGACATTGCCGCACATAGCCGGGGCGGTGGGGAGGTTGCCGCCGATGGCGGTGAAGTTGAACGGCGTAACAGCCAGCACAAAACCTTCGAGCGGGCGGTATTCCATGCGGTTGTGAACGCCGGGCGAAGAAACGGGCTGTCCGTGGTAGATCTGGGTGAGAAAATGCACGTTGAAGCGCAGGAAGTCAATCAGTTCGCAGGCCGAGTCGATTTCTGCCTGATAGGCATTTTTGCTTTGGCCCAGCATGGTGGCGGCGTTCATCTTCCAGCGATATTTGGTCGCCAGCAGTTCGGCGGCTTTCAGGAAGATGGCAGCGCGGTGTTCCCAGGGCATTTCTGCCCAGTCTTTGCGTGCTTTCAGAGCGGCATCGATGGCATCGTGAACCTGTTGGGCATCGCTTTGATGGAAATGGCCGAGCAGGTGCGCCGTTTCGTGGGGCGGACGGATTTCTATTTTTTTGCCGCTGCGGATTTCTTTCCCGCCAATCCAGGCCGGGATATCGCGCTGTTGGCTTTTCAGGTCTTTGAGGGCCGCCTGCAGGGCTTTAGCTTCCGGCGAGCCGGGCGCATAATTGAGAACCGGTTCGTTTTTGGGTTCGGCGAAGTTGAAATACGCGTTGTGCATAGTGGGCGCAAAATTAGGGAATCGCCGGGGCAGGTTGAAATTTACGGAAAACAGGCGTGCATTGCAGATTGCATCTCCGGCAAAATCTCGCA
>DDEO01000153.1:5250-5375 GCA_002336725.1 Bacteroidetes bacterium UBA1952
GCGGCTGATGCTCCGTTTGTGCAATGGGTCATACACCCGAAAACAGGGGTGCATTGCAGGAACGCAACTGACTGTTTCCTTTTAACTCTGGAACGGTGCCGAAATAACTTCCGCATCTCTTGAGC
>DDEO01000005.1 GCA_002336725.1 Bacteroidetes bacterium UBA1952
CGTCCGCCGGAGGCGGCCTTGACCTGTCAGGTCGGGGGGAAAAACAGACTAACCTGACAGGCATCTGCGTCCGCCGGAGGCGGCCTTGACCTGTCAGGTCGGTCTGGATAACGGCTAAAGCCATTGGAAGATGAAGAATTTTAAATTTTTCAATTTTGCGAAGCAAAGTCCAATCTTCCAATTGCCGAAGGCAGTCCAATTTTGCGAAGCAAAGTCCAATTCTCTCATTCCGCCAAAGGCGGCGTTCAATTCTAAATTTTCTTCTTCGCCAGAATCGAGAAGTCGGTGTCTTCGGCCACAATCGTGTTTTTCAGCAGGCCCAGACCTTCGATTTCCATCTCCACCACATCGCCGGCTTGGAGCCATTGCACCGCATAATTCGGGTCGTGGAGCAGGCCGGTTCCGTTGAGTTCGAGGAAGCAGCCCGTGCCGACGGTGCCGGAGCCAATCACATCGCCCGGAAACACATCAGCACCATAGGCACAGCGTTCGATGATTTCAGCAAAAGTCCAGTCCATATCGCCTACCGAGCCACGGCTTACTTCCTTGCCGTTCACGCGGCACACCATCGTCAGGTTGAAAGCGTCGCCCACATGGCCTTCTTTGGCAGATTTCCGGAAAGGCTCCAGCTCGTCGGGCGTTACCATCCACGGGCCGATGACCGTGGAGAAATCCTTGCCTTTAGCCGGGCCGAGGTTGAGCAGCATCTCCTCCATTTGCAGGGTGCGGGCGCTCATATCATTCATAATCGTGTATCCGGCCACGTAGCTATCGGCTTCTTCGGCGGAGAAATTCCGGCCTTTTTTGCCCAGGATAACGGCGGCTTCCAGCTCAAAATCGAGCTTTTTGAAATGGTCGGGCATACAGCGGATTTCGCCAGGGCCTTGCACCGCATTGTGGTTGGTAAAATACACAATCGGATACTGGTCAAATTCCGGAATCATATCCACCTTGCGATTGCGGCGGGCAGCGGCCACGTGTTGGCGGAAGGCATAGCCATCGCGGCAGGAAGTAGGGTTGGGAACCGGGGCCAGTAGTTCTACCTCGTTGATAGCGCCGTCGCTCGGAATGCCGCCTTCTTGAATGCGGGCTTCGGCGGCGCGGGCTTTTTCGCTGTTCATTTCCCAGTCGGCCAGCATGGTGCGCATGGTGTTGGGCAGTTGTGGGTCGAGGTTTTGGAGGTCGTAGATCTGCCCGTCCACGAGCAGGGCGGCCTGTTCGAGGCCTTGTTTGAGGTAGGAAATAAATTTCATGGTTGGTATCGGGGGCCGGCATCTTTCGGCCAGGAGCGGTTCAAAAGTAAGGCTTATTCAACCGGAGGCTTCTGGCCGGTTGGCAACCGATGGCCCGTTTTCTCTGGTAGAACCTGGCAGGCGTGCCCTTGCTTGCCGCGCCGGCTTTTGTGGGCTGTATATTTGAGAGAAATAAATGGCTATGCAGGCGAGATATATCAATCCCTACTCTACCCAACTAAAAATCCAGGTTCGTGAAAAAGAAAAGGAAACGAGAGTTTTGTAGTGTTCAAACCATAAAACAAATCGTTTCCCGTGAAGCAGAGCCTCATCGCCGAAATTACGACGCTTTTGTCCAATGCGCCTATTGTAAAGAATCTGGCGCGTAAGAAATTCCTGGCCTTATTTGTAATTGCCCTTGCCCAGAGCCGCAAAGTGCAGTTCTGCTCCGTTGCTCAGCACTTCAACGACCAGGCGAAGACCGGCAGCAACGAGGTGCGCATTCAGGACTTTTTCCGTCAGGTAGATATCAACTACGCTGCCGTAGCCGCACTGCTACTGAGTTTACTGCCCGTAAAAAAACGCTGCGGCTCTGCATAGACCGCACCGAATGGGACTTTGGCTGCCATCAGGTAAACATCTTGATGGTAACCGTAAGCTACGGAGAGTTCACGGTCCCTCTTTATTGGGAATTACTCGACAATAGGAGTGGCAACTCCTCTGCCGCGCAGCGCATAGACCTGATGGAGTTGTGTGTAAATCTGATTGGGCAGGAGCGCATCGGTTTGGTTATCGGAGACCGGGAGTTTGTGGGGCTGCGCCGGCTTAAGTATCTCAAAGACAAGGGCATACACTTTGTGATGCGCTTACCTAAACATCATAAGATTGGCCGACCCAATGGGCATCAACACGCCGTAGAGGCGTTATACCTAAAGGTGGGCCGGGCGGAGATGCTGCGTGATTGCATGGTAGACGGCGTAGTGGGTCATGTGTGGGTGATGCTACAGCAGGACGGCGATTATCTGTTTTTGTTTGGAACCCCAAAGGTCAAATTTCTGGGGCAGTTGTATCAGAAGCGCTGGTGTATCGAGGCCTGCTTCCAGAACCTGAAAGGACGGGGGTTTGATTTAGAGAGTACGCATCTAAAAGACAACAGCAAGCTTAAAAAACTCATTGCTCTGGTCAGTATCACCTATGCTATTTGCGTGAGTCTGGGTATTTATTACCATCAAAAAATCAAACCGATAGCAACCAAAAACCACGGCTATAAGGCCAATAGCTTTGCCAGAAAAGGCATTAATCTGATCCAGCAGTGGTGCCGACAAAACAACAAGGTGCCCGAAAAAATCATAAACAGACTGCTGGCTTTCATTCGCTATCTACAGATAAACAACCCCTTTTTTAAACCGATAATTTTGGTTGGGTAGAGTAGGGTAATCATCAGCCTACACTCGCACAGTGCTTAGAAGACAAGGCTACCGAATGGGTGAAAGTAATTATTCCGCAGTGATATGATACGATCGACAAGCAGATGCTGATGGCAACCGGTACCGCTATCTGGTATCATAAGGGCAAGCCTTTGGTACCCATCCGCTGGGTATTACTCAAAGACCCCGAAGGCAACGGGGAACCGGCGGCGCTGCTCTGTACCGACCTGGAGATGGAGCCGACCAACATTATCGACTCCTTCATCCGACGCTGGACCATAGAGGTCACTTTCCAGGAAGTACGCACCCATATGGGCGTGGAGACCCAGCGGCAATGTTCTGACAAAGCTATTGCCAGAACAACGCCCTGTCTTTTGGCTGCCTTCAGCATCACGGCTCTCTGGGCCGACAAGCTCCAGCGCAGCAATAGACTGCCTTTAGAGCCAACTGCCTGGTACCAAAAGAAGCTGCCGACCTTCTCGGATGCGCTGGCCGCTGTCAGAAGCCAGATATGGAACAAAAATATTTTGGGAACGTCCGTCATAGCCCAAATATCCAGCCAATGGCTCCCCTTCCTTATTGGCAGGCTCGCCCGGGCCGCCTAAATTGGCCAAAGTCCAGCTTAGTGCGCGTCTTTACAAACGGATTCGATTTTATGAAAAATATCGTGTGCTGCATCCAGCGCAGTCATCAGTTCCTTGTCTTCCGTTTTGGCGGTCGCCATTTTATGGACAACGGCAACGCGCTCCTCCAGGTTGGCAACAAGCATTTTCATTTCTGAAGTGCGATAGGCTTCCGGAAACGGATTGCCAATCAGGTTGCCCATTGCCTTGCTCAGCTCGGAGGCGCGCTTGCGGATAGGGGCGAAATCGCCCTTTTCAGCCGGGTGATAGGTCTGCGACAACACTTTATGGAATGCTTCGAGCTGGGGCCAGGGCGTTGCTTTCGCGTGTTCGCGAACGGCCAAGGCTTCGCGGGCTACCGCAGTTTTTTCGGCGGGCGCTTCTGTTACGGCTTGTTGCTTCTGAACGGCCTTAGTGGCCCGCGTTTGTTTTTGAGCCGATTGCGCATAGACCTGCCCACCGCAGACCAGCCCGCAGGCGGCAAGGAGAAGTAATTTTTTCATAAGATTCAGAAAAGCGAAGAGGGGGAATTAAAGTTGCGGAAAATTAGGCATAAAAAACGGCAAGCGTATAATCTTTTTTGCCTTTTTGCAGCAAAAGATATTTCTCTGCCAGCAACCAATCGGCAGAAAGCCGGAAATCGATGCCTGTTTTCTGTTTGTTGATGCTGAATCCACCGGCGGCAATCATCTTGCGTGCTTCGCCTTTGGAGGTGAAAATCCCCTTTTCTGCCAGGAAGCTCAGCAGGTCTATGTCGGCCAGTGCTTCGAGCGGCGCTTCTATGCGCGGCACACCGGCGAGCGCGCCCAGCAGGTCTTTTTCCGAAAGGCTGCGCAGTGCTTCGAGGGTGGATTTCCCAAACAAAATCTCTGAGGCCCGCAGGGCGCTGTCGAGGGCTTCTTCGCCGTGCACGAGCGTGGTTACTTCGCGGGCGAGCGCCGTCTGCAGCCTGCGTTCGTGCGGAGCCTGCCGGTGGGCATCGATGAGGGCCGCTATTTCCGGAATTTCCTGAAAAGAAAACACATACATCATGCGTTCGGCATCGGTGTCGGGCAGTTGCAGCCAGAACTGATAGAACTGATAGGGCGAAGTTTTTTCGGCATCCAGCCAGATATTGCCGCCTTCCGACTTGCCAAATTTGGCACCGTCGCTTTTGGTGAGCAGCGGGCAGGTGAAGGCAAAGACCTCTGGTTTTTCGGTTTCGGCACCGGTTTCGTGGAAGGCTTTGCGGCGAATCAGTTCCGTGCCGGTGAGGATATTTCCCCATTGATCGGCGCCGCCCATTTGCAGTTTTACGCCGTGGTTTTGGTGGAGGTAATAGAAATCATATCCCTGAATAAGTTGATAGGAAAACTCGGTGAAGGAGAGGCCCGTTTCGAGGCGCTTCTGCACCGATTCCTTCGACATCATGTAGGAGACGGTGATGTATTTTCCGGCTTCGCGGATGAAGTCAATAAAAGAGAAGCGGTTGATCCAGTCGGCGTTGTTTACCAGCACAGCCCCGTTGGGCGCGGTGTCAGAGAAGTCGAGGAAGCGTTCCAGTTGGCGGCGGATGCCTTCGATATTTTGGCGGATGGCCGCTTCGTCCTGGAGGTTTCGCTCAGCCGATTTTCCGGAAGGGTCGCCGATAGCGCCGGTAGCGCCGCCGAGCAGGGCATAGGGTTTGTGGCCCGCGCGTTGGAGGCGCATCAGCAGCGTGATGGGCAGCAGCGAGCCTACGTGCAGCGAGTCGGCAGTGGGGTCGAAGCCAATATAACCGGCGGTGATTTCGGTTTGCAACTGTGCTTCGGTTCCGGGAGTTATATCCTGGATGAGGCCCCGCTGCCGGAGTTCTCCAATCAGATTTGTCATGCTGTCGTTTTAAGGTAGATTAAAGACCCTTTAAAAGCCTGCAAAAGTATTTTTTTCCGGACGGGAATTTGACAGAAAAATACAAGTCTGTTTAAAAATGAAATTTATCTTTGCTTGGTAACCTATATTTATGCGGAAAGCATTTCTTTTTTTATTGCTGACGGGTTTGGTTCTGGGGGGTAGCATTTCCCGCATTCAGGCGCAGCCGGCCTCGCTGCTGGGCGACGAGTGGATTAATTTTCAGCAGACTTATTTCAAGATTCCGATAAGCAAAAACGGCGTTTATCGCGTTACCGGCCAGGACATGATCGGGCGGGGAATGCCGGCGGCCATTCCGGGTGCCCAATTCCGCCTCTACCGGCAGGGGAAGGAAGTGCCTGTTATCGTTTCGTCGAACAACGCTTTTACGGCCACCGACTATATTGAATTTTTCGGGGCCAAAAACGACGGCGCTGCCGATGCGCCGCTGTATGCCTCGCCCGCGCTGCAGGCCGACCCGGGGCAAAGCCTTTTTAGCGATACGGCCTGGTATTTCCTGACCTGGACACCTACCGGCACGGGCCTGCGTATGGGCAACGCCACGGCGGTCGTTCCGGCAACGCCGGCATCCACTGCCGCCCGCGTGCGCACAACGGTGTATAAATCCTACAAGAGTGGCTTCCGGCCCGGAAATGCGATGGATAACCTCTATCTGATTTTCTCTTCGCGCTTTGACGAAGGCGAGGGGCTGACCGCCGGGAGCTTCCCGCCGGGCCGTTCCTTCGTAGAAAACCTGCCCACGCCGGAAGGACAGAGCAGCGATGTGGAGCTGACGACCGGTATTTCCGGATTTTCGCTCGATAACGTCGGGACGGGCGTGTCGGCTCCTCCGCATCCCATTAAAATTTCCCTCGGCGCTTCGCTGCTCATAGATACCACTTATGGCGCACAGCAGTATCGCCGCTTCTATGCCGCGCCTTCCACCTGGAACAAGGCTGCCACAACGGCGGTTACGGTGCAATCGCTCGGCGTGCCGGGTACGGCCTCCAACTACAACCTGTGGGGCATTCATTTTTTGTCTTTAAAATACTGGCGGACGCTCAATTTTTCCGGACAGACGTATGCGGAATTTGAACTGGAGCCGAGTACAACCGCGCAGTTGCTGAGCCTGCAAAACATGGCCGCCACGCGCATTTATGACCTGACGGCGCAGAAATATTACGACGCAGACGTTTCGGTGGCCGGGCAGGCGCGCTTCTACCTGGAGCCTTCTGCAACGCCGCACAAATACGTGGTGCTGACGGCGGCGGCTTTTTCCGGCGTGGCCAATATCGTGAAGGCGAATTTCAAAAACTACGCGGCCACCGGCGGCGATTATGTAATCATCAGCCATCCCGCGCTCGACGGCCCCGACGGGGCGCTGCGTGCCTACCGCGATTATCGCGCTTCGGCCGCCGGGGGCAGCCGCAAGGTTTTGATGGCCTATACACAGGACTTGTATGATCAGTTTGCAGGCGGCATCTCGCAGCATCCGCTGGCAATCAAAAATTTCCTGTCGCGCCTGCGCACCTCTGCCGCTATCAAGCCGGTGGAAGTGGCGCTTATCGGGCATGGCGTAACGTATCCGGTGTATCGCACCGGCACGCCGCTGGCTTTTAGCCGTGCGCTGGTGCCGACGTATGGCCATCCCGGTTCGGATGCCCTTTTTGCCGAAGGCAGCACCGGCACGCTTTCCATCGGTCGGATTTCGGTAATCAACAGCACCGAACTGATGGCTTACCTCAACAAAGTAAAAGCCTATGAAGCGGCGCTGACCCGCGTGCCTGCAATGCCTACGCTTGAAACCGAACGCTGGAAGAAAAAAGTGCTGCACATTGCCGGAGCCAGCGATCAGGTGCTTCAGCAGACACTTCTATCGACGCTCAACAGCGCCGGAACGGCGCTGCTCGACACGCCCTATGCCGGCGACATCCTTACCATTGCCAAGAACACCACCAACCCGGTGGACCCGATTACCAACAGCTTTATGGACTCGGTGATGAACGAAGGCATGGGGCTGATTACCTTCCATGGCCACGCCTATGCCGGCGGATTTGACTATAATATCAACGAGCCGGAACTGTATGTAAATCGCCCCAAGCTGCCGCTCTTCATCGCGCTGGGCTGCAACGTTGCCCAGATATTTGATACCGGCAGCCGCACGATTTCGGAACGCTACGTGCTTTCGCCGCGCGGCGGATCCATCGCTATGCTGGCCGCCAATCAGCTTCAGTTTACGAATTTTCACAAAGAATATCTGACCCGCCTCTACGAGCAGTTTTCCGGCCCTAATTATCACGAGGCGATGGGCCAACACGCTGCGGCCAGCTTTGACCGCATCCTGCGGGATAAACCGAGCGATGCTTTTACGCGCATTCATCTGGAGTCTATGCTCTTTCAGGGCGACCCGGCGCTGAATCTCTACAACCCCGACAAACCGGATTTCTATGTCAGCGCCGAAAACATCTACACGATTCCGGCGCAGGTAACATCTGAGATAGATTCTTTCCGGCTCAAAATCGTTTCCTATAACCTCGCCAAAGGCTACCGCGACACGGGCCTGGTGGTGCGCATCTATCACAAGCGGCCCTCCGGGCAGACGACCATTGCGCGGGAATACCGCCTTCCGGAATTGCTGCGCTCGGATACCACCTTTGTCTGGATTCCCTTCGACAAGCGCAACGACCTGGGCATCAACCGCCTCACCATAACCATTGACCCGGATAATAAAATTCCGGAATTGTCGAAGGCCAACAATACGGCAACCTATGACCTGTTTATTTCCGGAAATAACCTGGTGCCGGTGTTTCCTTATCAGTATAGCATCGTCAATACGCCGCCGACGCTGAAGGCTTCTACGCTCAATCCCTTTGCGCCTGCTGCCGACTATCTGATGGAGATAGACACGACGGAGTTGTTTAACAGCCCGCTCGTACGCCGTAAAGTCCTGAACGGCGGCGGTGGACTGGTGAAGTGGCAACCCGATATTCCTTTTACTGACAGCACCGTGTATTACTGGCGCACGGCCTATGCCCCGGCAAGCGGCAATAATCCCGTCTGGACGAACGCTTCCTTTGTATATCTGCCGCAGGCCGGCGAGGGCTGGAATCAGTCGCACGTCTATCAATATCTGCACAACACGCTGGACACCCTTGCGTATGATGCCACAGGCCGGACCTTCAACTTCGACCGCGTGAACAAAAGAATCGGAGTGCGTTGCAAAGTGATGTTTGGCGATCCGGATGTGGCCAATAATCTGGTGCAGGTGGACGAAGTGGACTTTCAGCGCAGCAGTTGCTATCAGGGCAATACCACCGTTCAGATTATGGTGATAGACTCCAACACGGGCGATATTTGGGAAAACACCCCGGATCGTATTGCCACCTACGGAGCGGCCAGTCCGTGCGGCATTGCGCGCGCCATCTATGCCTTTGAATTTTCCGTCAACGACTCGGCGGGCCGCAACAAAGCCCGCGTGTTTCTGCAAAGCATCCCAACGGGCAAATTCGTGCTGGTGAAAAGCAGCATTTTTTCGCCGCGCTTCAATCCTACCAATGCAGCAAGCTGGGCGGCAGATGCAAGCGTCTATGGGCCGGGCAACACGCTTTATGACCAACTGAAAAATGCTGGTTTTAGTACTCTGGATTCTTTTTACGGCAAAAAAGCTTTCGTGTTCTGGTATCAAAAGAACATTCCGGGCTATGTTCCTTTCCAAAAGGTGGGCGAGACGGATACCTCTATAATCGTGAAGGAGTTTCTGGTGCAGCCCTATCGGACGGCGGGCGCGATGCAGAGTGTGGTGATAGGCCCTTCGCTGGGCTGGAAGAGCCTGCACTGGAACAGCACCGTGCAGCCCACCGGGGCCGATGCGGCGGATATGGATACGGTGAGCGTCTATGGCCTGCCGACAAATGGCGGCACCGATACGCTGCTGTTTAAGACCACCATGCGCGACACGAGCCTCGGCGGGATTTCTGCCGTGCAATATCCCCGCCTGCGCCTCCGCTGGCAGACGGAAGACACCCTGCGCCGGCGTGCCCGGCAACTCCGCTATTGGCGCGTGCATCACACTCCGGTTCCGGAACTGGCGTTGAATCCTTCCGCCTATTTCTCGCTGCGGGATTCCTCGGTTACTATCGGGCAGCCGATAGCCATGAAGGTAGCCATCGAAAACGTGAGCAATACGCCGATGGATTCGGTGCTGGTGCGCTATCGCGTGGTGAAAGAAGATGGTAGCGTGCTGCCGCTGCAAAATATTCGTTACAGGCCGCTGGCACCGCACGACACCATTCAGGCGGCGCTGGGCTTTGCGTCGATTCCTTATGTCGGAAATAATTTCCTCTTCATCGAGGCCAACCCCGATCAGGATCAACCCGAACTGTATCACCCCAACAACCTGGGTTATGTGCCCTTCCGGGTAAAGAATGATGTACTCAACCCGCTGCTCGACGTTACTTTCGACAGCATCTATATCAGCGACCGCGATATTGTTTCGCCGCATCCGGAAATCAAAATCAGGCTTATTGGTCAGAACCGCTATCGCCTGCTCGACGACACGAGCCTGATACAGCTAAACCTGAAATCGCCGGACGACCCCATCAGCCTCGTCAACGGGCAGCGCATCGCCTACGACGGCACGGTTTGCCGCTTCATCCCCGCCCGCTTCGACAGCACCGGCAGGCTGCGCAATGAAGCCTATGTGATCTATAAGCCGAAGCTCACCCGGTTCAGCACCTCGCCGACGGACAACCTCTACGAACTGATCGTAAAAGCCAAAGACCCAAGCGGCAATCCCGCCGGTGCCAACGACTACCGGGTTTCGTTTCGCGCCGTGGCTACGTCGGGCATCTCGCAGATCTACAGCTATCCCAATCCCTTTGTTGCAAAAACCCGCTTTGCCTTCCTGATTACGGGAGACGCATTGCCGAAGGACATCCTCATCCAGATTGCCGACCTCAAAGGGCGAATGGTGCGCACGATAACCCAGGCCGATCTGGGGCCGCTGCGCATCGGGCAAAACCTGCCGACCTATGAATGGGATGGCCGCGACGACTCGGGCGTGCCGCTGCCGGCGGGCCTTTATCTGTATCGCGCAACGGTAGAAAGCGGCAAGACACCGCTGCAACACATCCCTACCGACGCGGATGCCGCCTTCAAAAATGGATGGGGCAGAATGCTTTTCCTGCCGCAATAGTTTTGTGTTTGACGTTTGTTAATTACCTTTCGGCTCTATCTCTCGAAAAACTATGCAGGTTTTGAAGCGTATTCTCCCCGCATTAACCCTTCTGATGGGCGCTTTTTCCGCAACAGCGCAAAATCACCATGAGGTTGGGTTGGCAGCCGGTGTATCCAACTACTACGGCGATCTCCAGCAACGGTGGATCCCCAAAAGGTATTATAACCCCGTGGGCGGAATTATCTATAAATACTTCCCCACGCCCCGCTTTGGCCTGCGCGCCGGCATCATGTACACCAAACTCGCCGGTGCCGATTCGTCTTCGGATGTGCCCATCTACCGCGCCCGGAATCTGAGCTTCGAAACCAATCTGCTGGAGTTTCACGGCGGCTTTGAGTTCAATTTCCTGCCCATCACCAAAGAACGTTTTAAGGTAACGCCCTACATCTTTGGCGCCGTCGCCGTGTTTCACCACGACCCCTATGCGATAGATGCCGCCGGTAATAAGGTCTATCTCAAGCCCCTTTCTACGGAAGGACAGGGCCTCGACCGCTACCCGGATCGTGTGCCCTACGGCCTGATGAATATCTCCTTTCCGGTGGGCGGCGGGATGAAGTTTTTTGTGGGCAAAAAGCTGATGATTACCACCGAACTGGGCCTGCGCTACACCACAACGGATTACCTCGACGACGTAAGCAAATCCTATGTATCGCTCGATACGCTGCGCGCGTATCGCGGACAACAGGCGGCTGATTTCTCGTTCCGGGGCGATGAACTTGCTTCTTTTGCTCCGGAAGGCGGCGCGGTCTATCCCGATTACAAATACCAGCGGGGCGATTCCCGCACCAACGACTGGTATTGGTTTGGCACGCTCGGCGTATCGATTTATCTGGATGCCTTTGGCAACCGCAGCGAGTATAAACCCACCAAGTGTCGATAAGATTCCGGTTTTAGGAGTTCCGGCAGAGAGAGGAGGCCCTATTGTAGCCCGGCAAGCCTGTTCTGTCTGAAAAAGAACCCTGTGATCCACAGTGATTTTCCGGAAAAGGAAACCTGTTTTAATAACCCCGGCCCTGTTTGCCGGGGTTATTTTTCTTAAATAACCCCGGCGGAAGGTTGTGTTTATAGGGGTTTTTTCAGGCTTTGCGGTTTTAAATGATATAATTTCGCATCGTGCAACGTTTTCTGGCGCTTCTCGTCCGGTCTTTCCTCAAAGGCCTGCTCATCCTGCTTCCCGTAACCCTCACGGGCTACATCCTTTGGAGCATCTTTACGGGCGTGGATGAACTGGTTCCGGGCGTGCCGCGCGGCACCGGCTTCCTTATCATCATGGCGGCGATAACCGCTATCGGTTTTATCGGGCTGAAATGGTCGGTCGGGCAGGTGGTTTTCGAGTATCTGGGTTCTATGCTGACGAAAGCACCCGGCATTCGCCACATCTATTCTTCCATCAAAGACATCCTTGATTCTTTTGTCGGCGACAAGCGGAAATTCAACCGCCCCGTCTGGGTACGCACCAGTGAAAATCCGGAAATGTGGCGCATCGGCTTTCTCACACAGCCCGATATGGGCATCTTCGGCATGGCAGATTTCGTAGCCGTTTACCTGCCACACAGCTACGCCATTTCCGGCTGGGTGGTGATGGTGAAACCGGAAAATATTCGCCCCGTAACCACCATGGGGCCAACGGAAGCCATGAAATTTGCTGTTTCCGGCGGCGTAACCACGCAGACAAAACCGGAACCCGCGTAAGCAATTGGGATCCCTTCGGCAATTTGGACGCTGGCTGCGGCGGCATCGGAATCCAGGGCTTCTTTATCGTGATGATTTCCGGAAAAATGCTACCCTGCCCAGGCCCCTATGGAACTTTTCTTTCTCGAAAACCTGGCAGACACAGGTTTCCCGGCTTGTAAAATTTGTTCCATAGCCCAACAGACAGGCAGCATACCCAAGTATGCGAAGGCAGCATTTACCGCATAGTCGTTCGCGGTGCGGCGGCGGTTCCGCCAATC
This sequence comes from Bacteroidetes bacterium UBA1952, assembly GCA_002336725.1. Taxonomy (GTDB): domain Bacteria; phylum Bacteroidota; class Bacteroidia; order Chitinophagales; family Chitinophagaceae; genus UBA1952. The sequence continues at coordinate 12,340 of DDEO01000005.1, forward strand.
AGGTTTACGGGTGCAGGATAACCCTTGCCACCGAGTGCTGCCACCGGCACAAACACTTCTTTTTGTCCTTTCACGGTACGCGTTACTTTGCCCTTCGGGTTGTGATCTTCTTGAGTGGTGTTGTGGCGCTGTGCGGTATCGGCGGCGGCATCTTCTACATTATCTACAATGGCATTGCCCTGCGCGTCGCGGTTCATCTCTTGCAAAGCATCCAGGAGCTGGCCTTTTTCCATCGCCGGCAGTGCGTTGTAGGAAAGCCCATATACGCGCAACACCTTGTCGGCGTGGTCGGTCGTGTTGGTGCCGCGCTCATATACATCCCGATAGATATGCAGGCCACCGTCTCCCGCCACAATGGTTTCATACCGGATTTCTACCGGAATGGCTTTGGGCAATTTCTCTTCGGTCGTTTTTCCTTTTTGCGTTCCGTATTGCTTTATCGAATCTGCCGAAAGCGGAGCGCCGGAAATCTGCGCCAGCGTTGTTGCGAAATCCTGAATGCCGTCGTTGGTGAGGCCCACGCAGCCATGCGAGGCAAAGCTACCCAGCTTGGTCGGTTGCTTGCCGCCATGAATCAGGCTGGGTAGGCCAATGGGAATTTTAATGGGGCCGAGCGGGTTGTCTTTGCTGCCTGCGCCCACCGTTTTTCCGGGCGCGAATTTCCCCCGCACCCACGGTTCGTCGGGTGGTGTCCAGGTCGGGTTAAAAATGATTTTTTCGGCGCGGCGCATACCGGCAGGCAGCGGAAATTCCGGGTAGCCAATGCCGACGGCGTAACTCTTCAGCAGGCGACCGTCCTGAAAAACGTCCATACGGTAGGCCGGTGCATTGATAACGACGCGGGTATCGGTGGGCACGGCATTGGGCTGAGTGGGCAGCAGCGCGTCGAGGTCGCCGCCGGCATAGCGCCGGGCCACATATTGCCGTAGCTGTTGAGCTTTTTCTTCGCCCAGGATGCTTTTGAGCTGCGCTTCCGAGTTTTTGGAAGCCGCACGTGCCGAGCCGAGGTAGGCGGTGCCATCGCCCTTCTCGTCGAGATCAGAAACGGATTTCTGCGCGGCGGCTTTTAGTTTTTGAATCTGATCGGCAGAAAGCCCCAACTGGTTTTTGAGGTCTTCGCTAAAGCCGTCTTCATAAAACAGCGCGTCGAGCACCGGCAAGGTCAGGCCGGGGTCCACCGGCGCGGCTGCCGTGATGGCCTTATTTCCGGAAACAGCCGTGTCCACAATGGTTTTATTTTGAGTCGATTCGGTGCAGGCAGCGAAGCCAAGCGCAAGAGCCAGAGCGAGTGGGAGGATTTTTTTCTTCATAACCAAAGCGACAGTATCAAGAATCGTTCCTACGCGGGAGCCGCCCCACCAAGGCACCCCCCCAGACAGCGAGGCGTGTAGCCAAACGTGAATCTCGGATAATTTGCGG
>DDEO01000007.1:0-303 GCA_002336725.1 Bacteroidetes bacterium UBA1952
CGGAATGGGCCACAGCGCCTTTGGTATGTGGAACCTTAACGCCGCCAAGCCACAAATCTTTGCCTGCTGCCAGTTGATGAAAGTCAATTCCTTGTCCGATACGGTACATAATGAAACAGGTTAAGGGGAAGAAAGCAATTTTAAGGGCAACCGGCGCGACAGAGTGCCGGTTGCCCTTTTTTTAAAAGAGAAAGGAATGGTTTTCTTAATCGTTCAGGCCAAACTTACGGCCCGTTTCGCTTGCCAGCTCGTAGCCCGCATCGTGGTGGCGCAATACGCCCATCGCCGGGTCGTTGTGCAGCA
>DDEO01000007.1:328-3933 GCA_002336725.1 Bacteroidetes bacterium UBA1952
CCATGCCCACGCCGCCGCCGTGGTGAAACGATACCCAGCTTGCGCCACCGGCGGTGTTGATGAGCGCGTTCAGGATAGGCCAGTCGGCTACCGCGTCGGAGCCATCTTTCATCGCTTCGGTTTCGCGGTTGGGCGAGGCCACCGAGCCGCAGTCGAGGTGGTCGCGGCCAATTACAATCGGAGCCTTCACCTTGCCGGTACGGACGAGTTCGTTGAACAGCAGGCCTGCTTTTTCGCGCTCGCCCATGCCCAGCCAGCAAATGCGGGAAGGGAGTCCCTGAAAGGCAATTTTCTCCTGCGCCATCTTCAGCCAGCGATGCAGGCCTTTGTTTTCGGGGAAAAGTTCCATCAGCGCCTCGTCTGTAACGCGGATGTCTTCGGGGTCGCCGCTGAGTGCTACCCAGCGAAACGGGCCTTTGCCTTCGCAGAAAAGCGGGCGGATATAGGCCGGCACAAATCCCGGAAAGTCGAACGCATTTTCCACGCCGCGCTTGTCGTGGGCCTGTCCGCGCAGGTTGTTGCCATAGTCGAAAGTGATGGCCCCGCGCTTTTGCAGTTCCAGCATCAGCCGCACGTGGTGGGCCATGGTGTCGAGCGAATGGTTGATGTATTCATCGGCATTGGCATCGCGCAGGGCGTTGGCCTCTGCCACGCTCATATTTTCCGGAAAATAGCCAATCAGCGGGTCGTGGGCCGAGGTCTGGTCGGTGAGCGTATCGGGCGTAATGTTGCGGTCAATCAAACGTTGCAACAAATCCACCACATTGCAACACACGCCGATAGAAACCGCTTCTTTGTTAGCTTTTGCCTCCAATGCGCGGTCGATAGCGGCATCAATGCCTTCTTTTACATACTCGTCGAGGTAGCGGGTTTCCAGTCGTTTTTCGATGCGCCATTCTTCTATTTCGGCCACCAGCGCCACGCCTTCGTTCATGGTGATGGCCAGCGGCTGAGCGCCACCCATGCCGCCGAGGCCGGCGGTTACGTTGAGTGTGCCTTTGAGTGTGCCGTTAAAATGCTGACTGGCGAGCGACAGATAAGTCTCGTAAGTACCCTGCACAATCCCCTGCGAGCCGATATAAATCCAGCTGCCGGCGGTCATTTGCCCATACATCATCAGGCCTTTGGCTTCCAGTTCCCGGAAATGTTCCCAGTTGGCCCAGCGGCCCACGAGGTTAGAGTTGGCGATGATGACGCGCGGCGCGTCTTTGTGGGAGCGCAGCACACCTACCGGTTTGCCGCTTTGCACCAGCAGGGTTTCATCTTCTTCGAGGTTTTTCAGTGCGTTCAGGATACCGTCGAAGGCTTCCCAGTTGCGGGCGGCCTTGCCGATGCCGCCATATACCACAAGGTCTTCGGGGCGCTCGGCCACTTCGGGGTCGAGGTTGTTCTGAATCATGCGGAAGGCGGCTTCCGAAACCCAGTTTTTGCAGTTCAGGGTATTGCCTTTCGGTGCGTGAATGGTGCGCTGTCCGGTGGTGGCGGTAGTACTCATACGGGGCGGGCGATAATTTATTTGTAAGAAGGGATAAAGGTAATACGCGCATTTTTGCTACACCGGCGGTTTGGGCTATTTTTAAACATTCCGGGGCGGGGTGCGTCTTGTTAGCTTCTTAAAATAAAAACTGTTTTTTTGAAAACCATACTATTCTTTCTGCTCTTGCCGATGGTGCTTTTCACATCTGCTTTTGCTACGCCGCCGCCCGCGCAGGTTCGTCTGAAGGTGCAGTTTGATACCAGTGTACGCGCCGATGGCGCGCTTCCTTACAATCGCAAGCGTCCTTTGACTTATGAGGATTTTCGGGGACGGATTCCGGAAAATGCGCCGGAAGGCAATGTCGCGCAAACGGTTGCCGTCATTGGCTATCAGATGAAATCACGCATGGTGGGCGGACGCGCCGAGGCCATTGTTACGCTTTCGCTGGTGATGGCACCCAACACAGCCTGGATGAAACCCGCCGGACGCACACCCGAAGTGCTGCGCCACGAGCAGGTGCATTTCGACATTGCCGCCATCTATGCCTGCCGCCTGAAGCAGGAACTGGAAAGCACTTTCTTTTTTCCGGAAACGTTCAAGGAGCAGCTCCGCGATGTCTATCAATCCGTCAATCAGGCGACTGCTGCCGAGCAAGCGCGCTATGATATAGAAACCCTCCACGGCATAGATGCCGACGCGCAGGCGCTGTGGGAAGCAGCCATTGCGAGAAGGCTGCGCGAGGTGGTTTGTTTTTAAAGGAGATGCCCCCGCGCAAGGCTTGACAAGTTCTGGAGCGCAAAAACACCCATCGCCAGAGGCATTTGGCATAGGGTGTTTTTGGTATAAGTAGGTTGTCAGAATTAGGTTAGATTATTTAGGCTACAAAATGGGGGTCATTGCGAGGCACGAAGCAACCTGCACAAAACGTTGTGGAGCGTGCAGGTTGCTTCGGGGCCGACCTACAAAACGTACGATTGGCCCCTCGCAATGACCCCGTTTTTTATACAGCGAATGACCTAAAATAATTTCAGGAAGCTACTTAATGCTCTGTTTTCTCTGCTTCTTTGCGCCTCTGCGAGCTATTACCAGGAGACCAACATCATAGAACCCGACTTCCTTCGGGATAAGACTTGTCAAGTCTATTCTACGCCTGCGGACTTGACAAGTCGTGGAGAATGCGGTCAAAGGTTTCTTCGTCGGTCAGCGTTTCGCGCCCGAAAGGCTTACCGGTTACTTTTTCATACAACTCGATGTAGCGGTCGGAGATGTTTTGCACCACAGCATCGGTCATTTCCGGAATCTGCTGTCCTTCTTTTCCGGAAAATCCATTTTCCATCAGCCATTCCCGCACAAATTCTTTGGAAAGTTGCTTTTGCGCTTCGCCTTTGCGGAGGCGTTCTTCAAAACCGTCGGCATAAAAGTAGCGCGACGAGTCGGGCGTGTGGATTTCATCAATCAGATAAATCTGCCCGTCGCGGTGGCCAAATTCATATTTGGTATCCACCAGAATCAGCCCGCGCTGCCGCGCAATTTCGCCGCCGCGCCGGAAAAGGGCGAGGGCGTATTTTTCCAACTGCTCGTATTCTTTTTCCGAAACAACGCCGCGACCGATGATTTCTTCGCGCGAAATATCTTCGTCATGGCCTTCGTGGGCTTTGGTAGTCGGGGTGATAATGGGCGTAGGGAAGGGCTGGTTTTCCACCATATTTTCCGGAAGCACCACGCCGCAGAGCAAACGTCCACCGGCCTTGTAGGTGCGCCAGGCGTGGCCGGTAAGATAGCCGCGCACGACCATTTCGACCGGATAGGTTTCACATTTTTTACCAATCGTAACATTGGGCGCGGGGACGGCTTCTTTCCAGTTGGGCAGGATGTCGGCGGTGGCATCGAGCATTTGGGCGGCAATGCCGTTGAGTACCGCGCCTTTAAACGGGATGGGGCGGGGGAGCACTACGTCGAAGGCCGAGATGCGGTCGGAGACCATCATCACCACGCGGTCGGCGCCGATGCTATATACGTCGCGGACTTTGCCTTTATAAAAACCAGTCTGGTTGGGAAATTGGAATTGCATTTGGGAGACAAAAGTAGAAAGATAAAAGACGAAAGTATCAAGACGGAAGTATCAAGA
>DDEO01000158.1 GCA_002336725.1 Bacteroidetes bacterium UBA1952
AAAGCGCAGCTTTCGCCGAACGAACTCCGAAAACCACCATCAACCTTCATCAACCCACATCAACCTCCATCAACTCTCATAAACCTCCATCAACCCTCATAAACCCCCATCAACGACACCCGCCATTCCATAACCATTCCATAACCCAGCCGTAACAATGCCGTAACCCTGCTAAAGGACTTTCGCCGAAAATTATTTCACTATGAAATATCCTTTACTCCTCGCGGCCTGCATGAGCTTCCCGGCCCTTGCTTTTGCCGACGGACGCGTCCGTGGCAAAATCACCGACGAAAAAACGGCAGAACCGCTTATCGGCGCAGTCGTAGCCGTGAAAGGCAGCACGCAGGGAACCGCTACCGATGCCGACGGGAACTTCCTGCTTGCACTGCCTTCCGGAAAATATACCCTGGAAATTCGCTATCTGGGCTACGATACCAAAAGCCTTGCCGCTATTGAAGTGAAGGAGGCAGAAATCGTAGTGCTGGACTACAAGCTGGCGGAAACGCAAAAGCGAAAGGAAATCGGCGAAGTAGTGGTGCGCGGCACGCTCAAAAAGGAAAATATCAACACGCTGCTGCTGGTGCAGAAAAATACCAACACCGTGGCGCAGGTGGTGAGTGCCGAAGCCATTCGCCGCTCGCCCGACCGCAACACCAGCGAGGTGCTCAAGCGCGTCTCCGGCGCATCTATCCAGGACGGCAAATATCTGGTGGTGCGCGGACTGGCCGACCGCTACAACGCGGCGATGCTCAACGGCGCACTGCTGGCCTCTACCGAGCCCGACCGCAAGACTTTCTCTTTTGACCTCTTTCCGGCTTCCATCATTGATAATATCGTTATCAACAAAGCCGCCGTGCCGGAATTGCCTGCCGAATTTGCCGGCGGACTGGTGCAAATCAACACCCGCGACATCCCCTCGGAAAACTTCCTGAACCTGCAAATCGGCACGGGCGGCAACACCCAAACGATTGGAAAAACCTTTGCCAAAAACAACGTGGGCAGCACCGACTGGCTGGGCATCGACGACGGCGCACGCCGCATGGCACCGGAATTTCCAGGAACTAAAAACGACTACGAAGGCAAGGCGCTGACCGACCGTGTGGCCTACTCCCAACGGTTTAACAACAACTTCGCCCTCACCGAAGGCACCGCACCGCTCAACGTGGGCGGACAGCTCACCGGCGGCGGGAGCCGGCGGCTGGGCAGCGGCAAACTGGGATTTACCGGCGCACTCAATTATAGCAAAACGGCCCGCATCACCGAGTCGGAACGCTATGATTATAACGACGACGGCTCGCAGAACTATGAATACCACGACCGGCGCAGCACGCAGAACGTGCAATGGGGCGCACTGGCCAATCTGGCCTACGCCGCCGGAACCAACAAACTGAGCTGGAAAAACCTATTCAGCATCAACAATAATAATCAGGTTACGCTGCGCAACGGCGTGGACATGAACGGGCCTTTCGACATCCGCGCCTACGAGCTGGCCTTCGTTACCAACCGCTTTTTCTCTTCCCAACTGGGCGGCGAACACACGCTGGGAAACACCGGTATCAAAATGCGCTGGAACGGCAGCTATACCAACGTTTTTCAGAACACGCCCGACCTGCGCCGCCTCAGCTATCAACGCGCTACCGGCACCGACGAACCGTTTGAAGCCAGCATCCCGCAAGGCTCGGCCTCGCTCACCTCGTCAGGACGGTTTTATTCGCAGCTCAATGACCATGTGTATAGCGGCGGCACAGACTTGTCGCGGGCTTTTCGCATCGGCGGTGCGCAGCACACAGTCAAGGCCGGCTATCTGTTTCAGCGCAAAGACCGCAGCTTCTCGCCCCGCGCCATTGGCTATGTGAGCGACCGCTCCAACCCCGATATTCATAGCATCCTGCAGCAGGACATGGCCCACATCTTCTCGCCGGAAAATATGGCCGCCAACCGCCTGTATGTCAGCGAAACCACCAACCCGCAGGACAAATACACCGCCGGCAGCTTCCTGAACGCCGGTTATATCCAAATCGAAAACACGATTTTCCGGAATTTGCAAGCCACCTGGGGCCTGCGGGCCGAGCAGTATCAGCAGACCATCGGCGCGACGAACTCTATTGGCAAATCGCTGGACAAAACCACCGTTGCCGCCGATTTTCTGCCTTCGGCAAACCTGAAATATGCCCTGAATGAAAAAGCGGCGCTGCGCCTTTCCGGCTCGCAAACCGTTATCCGCCCGGAATTCCGGGAACTGGCGGAGTTCTCTTTCTACAATTTTGAACTCTTTGCCGTAGAGCGCGGCAATCCTAACATCAAACGCACTCAGGTTACCAACGCCGACCTGCGTTATGAGCTGTATCCGGCGGCGGGCGAAGTGCTGACAGCGGGCGTTTTCTACAAACATTTCCGGAATCCGATAGAGCGTTTCTACAACTCTACCGGCGCGGGTTCGCAGTCGCTGGAATATGGCAACACCCCCGATGCTTACAGCTATGGCGCGGAGCTGGAATTCCGGAAATCGCTGGGCTTTTTGAAGAGCGGGGTCTCGGAAAACAGCCTGCTGGCCAATACTTTTCTGTTTGCCAACGGCGCTTATATCCAGAACAGCGTACGTTTTGCACCCGGCTCTACCCTGAAGGAGCGCCCCATGCAGGGACAAAGCAATTACGTTCTGAATGCTGGTGTTTCTGCCGACTGTAAAAAGACCGGAACCAATGTATCGGTACTGCTAAACCGCATTGGCCGCCGCATCTTCATCGTGGGCAACGGCACCGACCAACTCAACATCTGGGAAGCGCCGCGCACCCTGCTGGATGCGCAAATCACGCAGCGCCTGGGCCGGAACGCCGAGATGAAACTGTCGGTTTCCGATATCCTCGGCCAGTATGCCCGCTTCTATGAAGACACCAATGATAACGGCAAATACGATGCCGGAACCGACGCGCTGCGCATCCAGAGCCGCTACGGAACCAACTTCAGCCTGAGCCTCGCCTACAAGCTGCCGCAACAGCGCCGCAAGCCCGTAGGACAAGTAACAATTCCATAATTCAGCGGTAAAAAAGGGGTAACACTACCGCTCTTTTTTTGCACTGCATTTCACCAAACAACGCATCGCCCACACCTGCCCACCACCCACTACTTTGCCGCGCCCAACCGTAAGCAGACGCACGTCGGCTGTCACCCCTCTCCTTCGGAGAGGGGCCGGGGGTGAGGCTAACACAGGGGTGAGGCTAAACAACAACTTTTTTTATGAAAAAAATCCTCCTCGCTTCCTTCGCTCTGATGGCGTATTCGGCCACGCTCACTTCCTGCAAAAAAGCAGACGACAATAATCCGGTAGTCGTGGACAGCACCGACCGTTTTAACTACACGACCCTCGTCTCGTCCCGAACGGCCAACAACACGCCGTTTCAGGAACCCGCAAACGGCGAACTTTCCGGAACCATCAAGACCAACACGGTTCTGAAAACCGGGAAGACCTATCTGCTCAAAGGCTTTGTGTATGTAGCCGGCGGCGCTACGCTGAAGATTGAACCCGGCGTGATTATCAAGGGCGACAAGGCTTCCAAAGGCTCGCTGATTGTTACCCGCAACGGCAAAATTGATGCGCAGGGAACGGCGGCAGCGCCCATCATTTTTACCTCTTCGGAAGCCACGCCCAACTACGGCGACTGGGGCGGCGTTATCCTGCTGGGCAATTCTACCAACAACAGCTCTTATAGCGGCACCGCAGGCCTGCAGGAGATTGAGGGCGGCGTGAACAACAGCGTGGGCTATGGCTTGCACGGCGGCACGGATGTGGCTGATAATTCCGGAATTATGAAGTATGTGCGCATCGAATATCCCGGCATCGCCTATCAGGTAAACAACGAAATCAACGGGCTGACCTTTGGCTCGGTAGGCTCGGGAACAACGATCGACTATATCCAAGTGTATAAATCGGGCGACGACTCCTACGAATGGTTTGGCGGAACGGTGAACTGTAAACACCTGATTGCCTATGCAGGTACCGACGACGATTTTGATACCGACAACGGCTTTTCCGGAAATATTCAGTTTGGCATTGGCTTCCGCGACCCGGCGGTGTATGACGCAGCACCCGGCGGCACCTCCAACGGTTTTGAATCTGACAACGACGGCAATGGCAGCACCGCCACACCGCTCACGGCAGCCGTTTTCTCCAACATGACGCTCATCGGGCCGAAGGCCAATAACGCCAATCCGCCTTCAGGCTTTGGACGTGGTGCGCACATCCGCCGCAACAGCAGCCAGTCGGTGTTCAACTCCGTTTTTGTGGGCTGGAATACCGGCGTGCGCGTAGATGGCAAGCTGACCGCCGACCACTATCTGAAAGGCGAAGCGTTTTTCCAGAACAATTTTGTGGTGAATGCAAGCAAGCTGGCCGATACGGCAGGCGGCGCGGCAAATGCCTCCGCGATTCTCGACCCGGCAACGTTCTTCCTCGCAGCCGCGCAGGGCAACACCCTTTCCGGAAATCTGACCGATGCCATGCTGGTTAATCTCGCGAAGGGTTCCGGCTTCAACCCCGCGCCAATCGGCGGTTCGCCCGCGCTCACGGGTGCGGCCTTCAACTCCGGCAAGCTGAGCGGTATGCAAACAGTAAGCTATCGCGGCGCACTCGCCAGCGGCGACACCTGGCATATGGGCTGGACGAAGTGGTAGCAAACACTTCTTTTAAAATCAAAACGCCCGTTGGATTTCCGGAAATCCAACGGGCGTTTTCGTGCGGGGAAACCAACAGGTCAGAATGTTATTTTAAAATTAGCCGCTCTGTATAACAGGCTGCGTCCATTTTAAACTTCATCAGATAAACGCCTTTCCCCAATTCAGATGCGTTAATTTGATTAGCGCCTTGTCTAATGTTGTAGGTTTTTAGAAACTGCCTGCCCAGAAGGTCTAGTATTTCAAGTGTTACGGCTGCGCTGAACTCAGAGGTTACCGTAAAGGAACCGTCTGTTGGATTAGGGAAGACTTTCAGGTTATAAGGTAAGAAAACGCCCTCAATTCCGGTTGTCGTTACAGCTATTGGCGCTGACTGGCTTGAACAGCCGTTACTGTTCGTAACGACTACGTAGTAATTTCCGGCCTGTTGTGCAGTGATAGTTTGCGATGTACCCCCCGGCACAGGCGAGCCGTTGAAGAACCACTGATTGCCTGTGGACGAACTTGAAGTAAGGCTACTTCCACTTACAGTAACAGTCGGTGTAGGCGGAAGTGGATTCACAATGATATAATTGCTAATCGTTTTAGTGTTGCTTCCCCCGCTATTGGTTGAGGTCAGGGTTACGTTATACGTTCCTGCAGTATTGTAGCAGATATTGGCGGGATTTTTCGCAGTTGAAGAAGATGGATTCCCACCCGGAAAAGACCAGTTCCAACTTGTCGGCGAATGTGTAGAGCTGTCCGTGAAATTGATGCAAGTGCCTTCACACAGGCGGGTGCTCGTGGAACCGAAATTTGCCACGGGGGCGCTGGGCAGAGTGGTTGAGCTGTAATTCGCCGTCCAGCCTTGCGCTCTCACCGAACCATTAGAAATAAATTCTACATACATACTTCCGCCGGTAGAAGTAACTGTATTGGGAATGGACGTACCCGAGAACCGGCCAATAATCGGAGCAGTATTATTGACTCCGTTATAAACGATTACGCCGTCGTTATTGGGTTCTGTATTGAAGGCGGAAAAAGAAAGCGTAATGGAGTTTGCATTGGCAGGCTGAATGCGCCAGGAGCAGTTGGTATTATTAGCGTAACTGTTAGCGCCACTGCCGTCGCTAAACGTTCCGCTTGGAGTTGTGAGCGCGGTCGTAGTGCCTGCGCAGTAGGTGTTTTGCGTCGATGTATAGGTAGCCGTGAAGCCCTGTTTATTCACCTCAAGGTCAGAAACAAACCGGACCAGCATACTGCCGCCTGTTGATGTAATAGCCGGGGGAAGGTTACTTCCTGTGTATTTACCCAATAGGGCCGCCGAGGTTGTTGCACCGTCATACACTTCAACCGCATCATAAATAGTACCGTCCGAAGCGGCGGCTTCAAGGTCAAAGGCCGTGAAGTTGAGCGTTACACTCGTTGCCTGCGGCGGCTGGATGAGCCATTTACAGTCCTGATTGTTGCAATAGTTATTACTACCACTACCGTCTGTAATCGTGCCGTAATCGGATGTGTTCAGGGTTGTTGTTCCTGAGCAGTACGCCGCGCCGGTTGAAGTATAATTGGCAGTAAAGCCCTGCATGGTTGTTGCATAATCAGACAGGAAAACCACAAGCATTTTTCCGGTGCTGGAAGTAACAGAAGCCGGAATATTTGTACCGGAATAGACTGCTAGCTGGGTAGGGTTGTTACCCCAACCGTCGTAAACAACGATGCCGTCATAATTCTGTTCGGTATTAAATTGAGAGAATGAAAGCGTAACCGAACTTGCGCAAGGGGGCGAAATAAACCAATAGCAGTTTTGGTTATTGCCATAATTACCGCTGCCGGAGCCGTCCGTAAAGGAGCCGGTCGGGGTAGATAAAATAGTTCCGCCCCCGCAGGTTGGCGCGTTACCGTATGCTTGATAATTTGCCGACCAGCCAGCCGCAGTTTGCGAAGCATCGGTCTTGAATTTTATACACATAGCGCCGATGCCTGCTGTTGTATTTATCACCGGCGGCAGCGTATTTCCCCACCAGGTTGCCAGCACCGGAAAGGTATCATCAGGCCCGTCATACACAAAAACAGTGTCGTAATTAGGCTCCGTATCAAACGAGGTAAACGTCAGGCTTATCTGCGTAGCTCCTGCCGGCGCAATAACCCATTTGCAGTTGGAGTTGTTGTTATAGTTTGCGGTACCGCTGCCGTCGGTAACCGTTCCGCTTGGCGCTGTCAGAGTTGTTGTGCCGCTGCAATAACTATTGGGGCTATTGCCGAGGCCGACCGCATACCAGGCTGCACGAACGGCAGTGTACTGTGCAGAGGGGTTGCCATACAAATCCTGCGCCGCCTGTAAGGAGCCGTAATAAGCATCCACATAATTTGCGCCGGGCGTTAGGTAAGTAACCAGGTTTCGGTAAGCAATCTGCCTTGCCTGCGTCATTCCAATCCCTGCTACGGTGTATCCGTTCCCTAAATCATTGGTTCCGCTGCCGCCCTGACAAAGCAGATAGAACCAAAAGTTCTGGACCCCGCTATTTGTGTGTACTCCACCATGGTCAGCCTGTAAGTTGCTGGTATTGGCCCAATACTGCCCGTTGTATGTATCGGGCTGCGCACCATCTCCACCAGCATTCGGGTTGGACATAGAGCGCATATTGCCTGCTGAAACCATCACATCCTCGCCAATTGTCCAGTTGGCTGTTGACGGCTTCGCATAAAACTCTACGCAGGTACCAAAAATATCAGAAAAGGATTCATTAAGTGCACCGGATTCCCCTTGGTTGGTTAAGCCGCCATTGCCATTGTTATCAACAACCAAGTGCGTGAATTCATGGCCTTCCACATCCAGACCAACAACAGGATTCATTTCTATCCCATCGCCCATGCCATACGCCATATAGTTGTAGGGCGCAGCCTTGGCATATGCGTTATTGCCATTACTCCCGCCTTGCATGTCCGGCGGATTTATATATTGCTTTATTACGCTGCCATTTCCATCATAGCTATTCCGGTTAAAAGCACTCAGGTAGAAATCATAGGTTTTTTCCATTCCCCAATGCACATCTAATGCGGGATTACTTTGTACGTCTATAACATAGTTTCCACTATTACCGCTACCCGTCCAAGAATGACTGCCTGAACTGGTAGAAAGAGCATAACTCCCACCAAAGTCGTCTCCACCTACAGGGTCGTAATCCCAAACTTCTACGGTGTATGGTGGATTGAGTAGGTAAACGTTTAAGTTATTGAACACAACAGGTGGGAAGGTGTTGTTCAGGTAGTAGTTCCGGCCATTATAAACAACATTATTAGAGCCATCTTTTACCTTAATGTAAAGGTCCGGCATTTCATCAGTGAAGGCGGTGTACCACCAGTTTTGGGCAACAGCAACAATTGAAAATGAGTTGAGGCGAGGCTTAGTGGCCCAAGTAGTAGAGCTGGCCACAAAATCGGTCGCGCCTATAAGACCTCCTGTCGGTGAAGCTGTTGCATTGGTCGCATCATACGTCTCAATTTTCCGCCCGCTTTCCCTTAAGCGGTAAGCGCCGCTTGCGTAGTTGTCGCAGGTAATATTTTGCGCCCCGCTATAAAGCGTCTGCGCACTTCCGGGCACGTCTGCATGAGCTATCAGGCTTATTTTATTCAACACCTTTCCTGTTTGCGCGTCCACATAAACATAACACATCTCCAGTGGCTTCCAGGAGTCAATCCGAACTTTGTGAGCGAGCCTAACGTGCGTGGTTTTACCGTTTGGAATCGTAGCAATGACCGTCTCCACAGGATAGTCATTTATCAGGTCGGTTACCTTCAGATATTGCTTCGCAATCGTTTTCGCCTGCTTGCCTGATACCACGACTTGCGTTTCCAACGCTTTAAAGTCAGCTATGTTGCCGTTTATGCTTGTTGGCTTGCCGGCTTTTGAATGCAGCATCACTAATTTGCCATCCACAACGAAGCCTTTATATAATTGCCGGAAATTGGTATGAGCAAAACCAAGTTCATCCGTCCTGTCGGAGACTTGCTGAAAACTATAAGATGCGTTTAATCCGAGCCAGGAATTCAGGTTTTTCACAACCGCTTCCTTGCTTAAATTCTGCTTCGCAATGTCTGCTGAGAAGGATCCATTTACGATTTCAATTTCCGGTTTAGCCTGAATGCGGGCTGTGTTACCAGAGCGACCGGGCGTTAACACTTCCGCTTTTTGCTGCGCTGTTTTGCTTTTAAACGGATTGGTAAAACCGGGAACAGGCTGTTGTTTGCCCTGACCATAAGAAAGAGAAGCGCAGAGTAACGCTCCAGCTATACCCGCCAATTTTAGGAAATTTTTCGCCATATAAAGTCTTGGTTTTTTAAAGTTTTTTTACCCGCTCAGCGCGGTTTTTGTGTAGGATTGCCCGGTAAAAATAGGTTGGTGTATATATCGCAACCAGATTTTTTCTTTTAGAATTTGCTTTGCAGTGGATAATCAAATTCCCTAAAAGGCAATCCGAGTGCTACAAGTATTTGACTACCAACCATTATTGCAGGCTTCTATCCCCTTCTTCCTCGCAGCCGCGCAGGGCAACACCCTTTCCGGAAATCTGACCGATGCCATGCTGGTTAATCTCGCGATGGGTTCCGGCTTCAACCCCGCGCCAATCGGCGGTTCGCCCGCGCTCACGGGTGCGGCCTTCAACTCCGGCAAGTTGAAAAATATGCAGGCCGTCAGCTATCGCGGTGCCCTGAATGCCGGCGACACCTGGCATCTGGGATGGACGAAGTGGTAACTCTTTTATAGAACGCGCCTTTTAGAACGCGGACGAGGCAGATTCAAGCGGATATGCAAGGATGAAAAATCCGTTCAAATCCGTAACAATCCGTTTCATCCGCGTTCCATTTTAAACGCTCTTCTGCTCTTCCACTATCCCCCGCACATACGCTTCTGCCGCCTCGCGCGTGTTGGCAATCACGCCGTCGAGAATGGCATCGCGCACGGCCTGCTTGAGTGTGCCTACTTCGCGGCCCGGCGACAACCCGAAAAGCTGCATAATATCGTCGCCGCTCAGCGGCGGCTGCCAGGCGCGCATCGTGTCTTTTGCTTCCACCTCCACGAGGCGCTCTTTCACCAGCGCAAAGTTTTGCAGGTAGCGGCGCACCTTCGCCTCGTTTTTGGAAGTAATATCGCTCTCGCACAGCATCATTAAATCCTCTAAATCTTCGCCCGCGTCCACCAGCAGGCGGCGCATCGCCGAGTCGGTAATGTCTTCTTTGGAAAGCGAAATGGGTCGCAGGTGAAGCCCTACCAGCTTGGCCACGTATTTCATCGGCTCGCCGAGCGGCAGTTTCAGCGCCTTAAAAATCTTCGGTACCATACGCTCGCCCACCGCGTCGTGGCCGTGAAACGTCCAACCCTTGCCGGGTTCAAATTTCTTGGTAGCCGGCTTGGCAATATCGTGCAGGATGGCGGCCCAGCGCAGCCACAGATTTCCGGAACGCGCCGCCACATTGTCCAGCACCTGCAGGGTGTGGTAGAAATTGTCTTTATGGCCCTTGCCTTCCACCATTTCCACGCCGGCGAGCGCCGGCAGTTGCGGAAAAAACTGCTCCAGCAGTCCGGTGTCGTAGAGATGGATAAAACCGACGGACGGGCGGGGCGAAAGAATGATTTTATTCAGCTCGTCGGTGATGCGCTCCTGCGATACGATTTTAAGTCGCGGCGCGGTGCGCTTCATGGCGGCGCGGGTTTCCGGGTCAATATCAAAATCCAGTTGGGCGGCAAAACGGGCGGCGCGCATGGCCCGCAGCGGGTCGTCGGAGAAAGTAGTGTCCGGGTCGAGTGGGGTGCGGATGATGCCGTTTTTCAGGTCTTCCAATCCGCCAAAAGGGTCGAAAACGTGTAGCGGTGCGTCTTTGCCGAGCGGGATGGACAGCGCGTTGATGGTGAAGTCACGGCGGGCTTCGTCTTCCTCAAAACTGCCGTTTTCTATATCCGGTTTCCGGCTTTCGCCGCGATAACTTTCTTTGCGTGCGCCTACAAACTCCACCTCAAAACCATTGGGCAGCCGGATTTGCGCCGTGCCGAAAGCCTTGAAAAAAGCCACCTTCGGGCGCGGCGTAAACGCTTTGGAGACCTCGTGGGCCAGCAGGATGCCGTCGCCTTCGCACACGATGTCAGCGTCTTTATTGGGGCGGTCGAGCAGCTTGTCGCGCACATAGCCGCCCACCACGCGGGCCTTCACGCCAATAGCATCGGCAGCACGGCCAATGGTGTGGAGCAGGTTGGTTTCTTCTTTGTTGAAAAAGGCAGCTTCTTGTGGATGGAACGCGGAGGACACGGATACAGACGGATTTACACGAATTTAGAAGGCGCGAATTTCCGCTTTTTCAGGAGCCTACACCAAAAGATTCGTTTTTGAGAACGACAAGCAGCGCCGGGAAACTCCGTTCGCTCACAGGTCTCTGACCTGCTCCGCCGTCAGTCCGGTTGCCTGAACAATGAAATCAATCGTAGCGCCCATCGCCTTCAACTGTCGCGCCACGCGGAGCGTACCTTCCAGTGTCCCGTCTGCAAAAGCGGTATCAAGGGAGTTTTTAAGGTCGCGATATACTTTGAGGCTTTGCTCGTACTTGCTTCTTTCTGCGGGGCCTAACTTGGCAAGTTCGGCGGTTTCAAAAGCCTGCTCCAAAACATCGTCTTTGAACAAAAGAGGCATGGTCTGAAAATCCTGAAGGTTTTTAATAAAATACAGCCACTGGTCTAACCGGCCTTCCAGCTCGTTTTCCTGTTTGGTAAAGTTCGGCATTTCCAGATACAGATAAGTGAGTTTGTCGTAAAACACTTTTCCGTTTTGATTTTTCAGCTTTATGGTGTGCAGAAATTCACTGCGTTCCGGCTCAGCTTCATAATCATCAAAAGTGAAATCCAGAATGCTGATGCAGTAAACGGCTTTCAGCGCATAGTTCCAATCACCTTTGCCGGCCTGCTCCCGAATGGGAAAAGTAGAGTAATAGATGGTGCGCTCTTTAAAATAATTCTGCCTTGCTTTCTGCAATTCCACGATGAATTTCTCGCCCCGCTCGTTCTCGCAGTAAATATCGTAGATGGCTTTGCGGTCTGAATCCGTGAGGCCCAGTTGTTCGGTATTCTTAAACCACAGGTCTGTGATTTTGCTTTGCTCCGGCAGCAGGGCATTCAAAAAATCTATCAGCAAAGGCTTGCTCGCTTCTTCGCCAAAAATTTTCTTGAAGCCAAAATCGGTGTAAGGATTGATGTAGCGCGGCTGCATTCTTTTTTCTTTCAAATATACAACCGGCATTGCCGTGCCGCACGACCGACGGCAAACCTTCGCGTGATAGGGACCCGTTAGCGCAGTGCTATCTTTTGCTGCATCGCCAAAAGGATGCGCCCCACATCCAGCCGCTCCAGGCATTGTGGTGTCTCAAACCGCACGCATATATTTTGGGTGCAAGGCTCGCAGGAGAGTTCCCCAAGCCGAAGTGTGGTAACGAAATCCTTGTTATAGGGCGCGGTATTGGCTTCGTTTCCGGCACCAAACAACACCACCGTTTGCGTACCCAAAGCATTGCTCAGATGCGCCGGGCCGGAGTCGGTCGTGAGCGTCAGTTGGGCCGAGGCCAGCACCTGCGCCAGTTCTTTCAGGGATGTTTTTCCGGCAAGGGTTTCAACCCTGTTTTTCGCTTTCAGGGCGCAAACCACGGTATCTGCAAATTCTTTTTCGGCGGGGGAGCCGATGAGGATAATCTTTTGGTCGAACGTGTGCTGAACGGCAGTGATAATTTCAACCGCTTTGGTGTGAGTGAGCCGCCGCGACTGCGCCTCGGAATTGATATTGACAACGATATAATCTTCCTTCGCAAATGAATGGTGGAGGCTCACGCGCAATGGTCGGCCTGTTTTTCCGGAAAATAATTCCGGAAGCTGCGCATATTCTTCTGCCCGATGCCGGTTTTGGGGCTTCGCAAAAGACCGGGTGAGCAAGAGATTGCGGGCCTCTCCTTTATATCCGATACGTTGCCGGGCACCGGTGCCATAACCCATCAGCGCCGCCGAAAAAGAATTGGGGAAGGAAATAAAAAGGTCGAACGGGGCTGCCTGCGCCGCTATTTTTCTCCCAAACTGCCACAAACCCTTCGGGCCTTTGTAGTCGGCTTTGTTGAAGATAAATTGCTCCTGTAACGGTGGAAAAAAGGGAAGCAAATCCTGAAGGCCCTGTTTGGCAATCACACTCACCTGCGCTCCGGGAAATAAAAAGGGCAGTTCTTTCAGCGCACCAACCGCCATCACCATATCGCCCAGCCAGTTGGGCAGCCTTACCAGTATTCTCATGCAGCAAAATCTTGTGCAGACAAAAATAAAGGCTGCACGGCTGACGCAAATGGAATGCGTGTTTCTGTGGTTTGTACCTCACCGGCATCCGCATCCCCAAAACAACCCTGCGCCAGCTAGTTAAACTCTTTAAGGTTCTGCCGGTCTCACACCTGCTTTTCCTTCAGGCAATAGAATGTCGGCAAGCTGTCTTTTTTCCGGAAAACCAGTCTGGACAGATTCAGAAACGACAAGACCCATCGAAGACAATAGAAATACTGTTAAAAACCCTCCCACAGGCCAACTTTTTTAACGAAAAATCTGTCTCCTATTATCTGTGGAAAACTAAATTTGTAAAGAAAAAAATCAACCCTCTTTTCACCAGAGTAACCCAAATGAAAAAGTACGCATTCGCCCTCGGTCTGATGACCCTCGCAATCGCTCCGGCGTTTGCCCAAAATGGCAAGAAGGCCGCTCAAAACCTGCCTGCGGTAGCTACGCAAACGACCGTAGCACCCGTTACCTCGGCCACGAAGTTGACACCGGAAAACCTGGCGTTCAAAGAAGACGTGCACGACTTTGGCAATGTACAAGAAGGCGGCAACGCCGATTTCGACTTCGTATTCACCAACACCGGCAAAGAGCCAATTATCATCGAGCGCGCCCAGCCTGCCTGTGGCTGCACGGCTTCCGAGTGGACTAAAGAGCCGATCCTGCCCGGCAAAAGTGGCTTTGTACGCGCTTCTTATCACACGCAGGGTCGCCCCGGGCCGTTCACCAAAACCGTAACCGTGCTGAGCAACGCCGGTGCCAAAGTGCTGACCTTCCGGGGGGAAGTGGAAAAAGTTCCCGGCACCTCTGTTCCCGAGCAGCAATCTATCATCAAAACCAATTAAACCTTTGGCAGACCCAAAGGGTCTATGCTCCCGCTAACGCCATTTTTCTCCTCTGAACATTTCCTCCAAACAATCCCATGAAAAAAGTTCTTCTCGCCTGCTTTCTCGCTTGCGCATCGGCGGGCGCTGTAACCGCGCAAACTACTGAAACGCTGCAAACCGACCCGGCAAAAGCGCCTCGTTTTAAGTTCAACGAAGAAGTCTATGACTTCGGAAACGTGAAAGAAGGCCCGCAGGCCGAACACGTATTTGCCTTCAAAAACACCGGCAAATCGCCGCTCATCATCAGTAATGTGAGTGCTTCCTGCGGCTGCACCACGCCCAACTGGTCTAAAGAACCCGTGCTGCCCGGCAAAACCGGTAAAATCACGGTGATGTACAACACGCAAGGCCGCGTAGGCCCGATCGACAAGGCCGTTTATATCCAGTCGAACGCCGCGCTGCCGGAAGGCAAGGGCGACCGCTACGAACTGAAAATCAAAGGCACAGTGGTTCCGGCCAGCTAATCGCTCTTTGCGTTGGATTTTTATAAAAAAGGCTTCTGCATAAAATGCGGAAGCCTTTTTTTTATTTTAAAAGCGCCGCCGCTGCCGGACCTTCATTAAACAGGGCATCGAGTATGCTCATGCCCCGTAAAAAACCGGTGCGCTCCAAAAACGGCTGTGTGTAGGCTTTTTCCGGAAACTGCCCGAAATCCAGCCAACGCTCGCGCCGGTCGCGGAGATTTATTTCCGGAAAATCGGTTGCCGGCTCCAGCGTTTGGGCCATGCGCAGCGCCTTCCGGCACCATTCAACCGAATCGGCGTTGAAGGCGGCAAGCGATTCATAAGGCGTGGTGAAAAGCAGTTGTAACGAAGGCTCGTAATGCTCAAAAAAAGGCGTGCGCCGGTAGATGCTGACGAGGCTGCGCCAGTGGTTGCGCTGCCAGGGAAGCCGGTTGTCGATGGCGATTTCGGCCACCGGCCTGCGCTGCTCCCGCCCGCCCACAACGGGAATGGTGAGCCAGAGCGGGCCGTTGGAAGAAGCCAGCCGGTAGCGATTGCGAAGCCCCATTTTCCGGAAAGGCTCCGCTGCATCCAGCCGGACGGCAGACGATGCAAGCGCCTCGCGCCACCACAACAGCGGCGGAAAGGGCAAAAGAGAAAGGACAGTCAAGAGAGGAAGAAAGTTATTTTTGCAAAGAAAATCAGAGGCGTAAAAATATGAGACGGTTTTGGAGCTGGCTGTTGCCGGCAATGATGGCCGGCGGCAGCGCCTGGGCGCAGCAGGGCAATATCAATGTGAGTGTTTTCCGGGAATCGGCCACGCGCGGACGGGCAGATATCTCCTGGCAGATAGAACCTTCCGCGCTGCACTATCAGCGGGTGAATACCGGCGACTCGCTGATTGCGGCAAGCTACGAAACCGAACTGCGCATCTACAAAGACACCGTGCTGGTGAAAACCGACCGCTGGCTTACCCGCACGCCACCGGCCCTGCCCCGGCAGGCGGCGCGGCTCAACCTGACAGACGGCTATTCGCAGGCAGTGCCGCCCGGCAGCTACCGCGTCGAGATTCAGTGTACCGAGCCGCTTTCCCCCCAAACGGGCTTCACGCTCCGCCGCGAATTTGAAGTAGATACAACACGCCTTCAGGCCATCGCTACGCCGCAACTGCTCGATACGTTCTATACGGCGAGCGCGGGAACCCAAAATGTTTTTGTGCGAAATGGCAGCATGGCCCTTCCCCTCGTCGCCGATTTCCTGGGCGATGAAAAGCCGCTGCTGCATTTCTACACCGAAGCCTATGAACGCGCGGGGATGCACAAAGCCGGAAAATCCTTTCGCATAGAAAGCACCCTTCTGCGGGGCGATGCGCCTTTCGGGCGTTTCTCGCAAACGGATACCTGCACCTTTCGCGGCGGTGTGGCACAGGTGTTTGCAACGATGCCGATTGCCAAGCTGCCTTCCGGAAATTTTGTACTCCAGCTTCGTTTGCTCGATGAACAGGGCAAGGCATGGGGCATGAGCAGGCGTGCTTTTCAGCGCAGCAACGCCAACCCGGAAGCTGATACGATAGTAGGCGCCGCGCTGGATTCTATCCTTCGGGATGAAAATGCTGCGGAATATGTGGATGTTACCAAAACCTTTGTGCAGCCCTACAAACCGGCGCAACTGCGTGCGATTTTGCGTATGATTCAGCCCATTGCCACGCCCGAAGAGGGCATTGCTATCCGGACGCTTTCGCAGCAGGGCGCAGATGCGGCCTATATCCGCACCTTTATTTATGCCTTCTTCCGCTCCCGCAACCCCAAAGACCCGGAAGGCGGGTGGAAGACCTATTCCGACAAGGTGCGGACCGTAAACCGGCTTTTCAACCTCGGCGGACGCACGGGATACGAGACCGAGCGGGGTCGGGTATATCTGCAATACGGGCCGCCCACCGAGCGCATTCAGATGAATCAGGAGGCCGGCTCGCGGCCCTATGAAATCTGGCGCTACGACACGCTGCCCCGCGAAGAGAAGGGCGGAAATTTCTTATTTTTTCAGCCCGGCGGCCCTTTGGAAGATTTCCTGTTGCTCCACAGCACGGCCCCCGGCGAGCCGCGCAACCGCTCCTGGCGCGTGGGCCTGTATCTGCAACAAGGAAGCAACGAACGCTCGCGTGCCGAATCGTTTTTCCCCGAACGCTAACCAGCTTTTTAATTTCCGGAAATGAACCCTGATCGCCTTATCTCTTTTGCTAAATACCACGGTGCGGGCAACGATTTCATCCTGATTGACAACCGGCAGGGCGAATGTGAATTTACCCGGAAAGAAGTCGCCGCGCTCTGCCACCGTCGCTTTGGCATTGGCGCAGATGGGCTGATGCTGCTGGAAAAATCTGCAAACGCCGATTTTCGGATGGTATATTACAACGCCGATGGCGGCATCAGTACGCTTTGCGGAAACGGCAGCCGCTGCATCGTGGCTTTTGCGGCGCAACTGGGGATTATAAACGGCAGCGAAACGATTTTTGAAGCGGCAGACGGGCTGCACCGCGCGTGCCTGCTGCCCGATGGGCTTGTGGCGCTGGAGATGGCCGATGTGGCGGGCATTTTTCCGGAAAAAGAAGGCGTTTTTCTGGATACCGGCTCGCCCCATTGGATTGTGTGGACCGGCAATGCGGCGGCGGAGGCCATAGATGCGAAAGGCCGCGAAATCCGCAACCGGGCGCGTTTTGCGCCGGGCGGCACCAATGTAAATTTTGTAGAGAAAAGGAAGGACGAAACGTTGTATGTACGCACCTATGAGCGCGGCGTGGAGGCCGAGACGCTGAGCTGCGGAACGGGCGTAACGGCGGCGGCGATTGCGGCTGCGGGCGGAGAAACCGGCGTTTTCGACATCCAGATCGAAACGCCGGGCGGAAGGCTGCGCGTGGCGTTTGAAAAAAACAGCCCGGACAAAGCAGAGAAAGTCTGCCTGACCGGGCCGGCGCAGTTGGTTTTTTCCGGAAATTTCCGGCTCGCAGACCTGTAGGGACTTTTTTTAGAGAAAGCCTTTTGTCGCGGCCCCTGCCGGAGGCGTATTTTCCGGAAATAGAA
>DDEO01000019.1 GCA_002336725.1 Bacteroidetes bacterium UBA1952
GCACGAATGGACACGAATGGATTTTAAGTGCTAAAAGCGTACAAAATGCCACAAATGCACGAATAAACACGAATGGATTTTGAGGCCTATCGAGACTTGGTTTCTGATACCTTCAGGACTTCGTCTTTTGTCTTTTGTCTTTTGTCTTTTGTCTTTTGTCTTTTGTCTTTTGTCTTTTGTCTTTTGTCTTTTGTCTTTTGTCTTTTGTCTTGATACTTGTGTCTTTCGCCTCTATCCGCCGCGTTTGAATTTCCGGAAAATGAGGACTATTTTGAGAGGCGTTATCCGCTTAAAAACATCTTCTTCATCTCCCTAAAAAATGCGTTTATGGAAAGCACCAAAAAAGTAGTTCTCGTTACCGGAGCCACCGGCGGCCTCGGCACGGCGATGTGCAAAAAACTGGCCGAAGATGGCTACACTGTTGCCGCCAACTATCGCAACCGCGAAAAGGCCGATGCCTGGAAACAGCAGATGACCGATGAAGGCGTGGATGTGCATCTCTTTGAAGGCGATGTTACCGATTATGACAGCGTGGGCCGCATGATAGCCACTATCGAGGCCGAACTCGGCCCGGTGGATGTGCTGGTCAACAACGCCGGTATCACCCGCGATGGCCGTTTTGCCAAGATGAGCCTCGACGACTGGAAGGCTGTGATGGCGACCAACCTCGACTCGGTTTTTAACTGCACCCGTCAGGTCATCAACGGCATGATTGAACGCAATTATGGGCGTATCATCAACATTTCTTCCGTAAACGGGCAGCGCGGGCAATTTGGACAGGCCAACTATTCTGCTGCAAAAGCGGGAATGCACGGCTTCACCAAAACGCTGGCGATGGAAGTAGCTAAACATGGCATTACTGTAAACACAATTTCGCCCGGCTACATCGGAACCGATATGGTGATGGCCGTAGAGCAGAAATACCGCGATGCCATTGTGGCGCAGATTCCGATGGGGCGGCTCGGTGGCACACACGAAGTAGCCTACCTCGTGAGCTTCCTGGCAAGCGAAGGCGCAGGCTTCATCACCGGTGCCAACTATAGCATCAACGGTGGGCAGCACGTGTATTAGAAGCCGGCGAGAGACTGCCTCACTTTTTCTCTTTATGGGCGGGTTGTTACACTATTAGGAATACGCCAGGAGGTGCCTTCTCTTTTGGGTATTTTTTCCACGCGCTTTCTATGTCTCCCCAATTCCCGGAAATAAAAAAACGCTCGTCGGAATGCTTCTGCAAGCGGACGAGCGTTTTTTATTTATCGAATAATGAATTAAAAAAAGACTGGATTATTCTTCGTCGTCTTCTTCTTCGGCGTTCCACTGCACTTCGGTCAGCACTTCATTTTCAAACCAGAGGCTCAAACCCTTTTCTTCTACAAAAAATAGGCGACTGTTGCCCATCTCCTCGTCCATGTCGTCGTCTTCCTGTAGCTCGCCCCAGCCCTTGAGTTCAAAGATATTCTCTACCATTCGCAAGTCTTTGCCAATGAGTGAAACGCCTTCGAGGGTGTAGTTTTCATTGCTCACCGCAATGCTGCCGAGCTTCCAGCCAAAAGACTCGTCGAAAGATAAAGACAGCCCTTCGTCGTCGTAGTGCCAGGCTTCGGTGCGCTCGTCAAAATCTTCGTCGAGCATAAAGGTTTCCTTCTCCGAAGGTGCGCCCAGCAACGATTGCGCCTGCTCGCGGTTCATGCCAAAAGAGAGGTCGCCAAGTCCCTGAAAGGGCTTTATTTCTGTGAATCCGTTTTTCATACAAGGAGAGATTTTAGGGTGCAAAGTTGCACCATAAAAGGCAGTGTAGGCGCGAAAATCGAAAAGAGGTAGTAAGAACAGGAAAGGATATAGTACCAAAGAGAATTTGAACTGTAATATTTATTATGTAAATAATAAATGCTAGAAATAAAAACGAACAATAGTATGGAAAAAGACATCTGATGCTTTCTACCGCCGTACGTCCAGCTCGTCGCGCAGGGCGTTGCCCAGGATATTAAAGGCATACACCAGAATCAGGATGGCCGCGCCCGGAATGAGTGCTAGCAACGGACGGTTGGTTACCAGAAAATTATAATGGTCTTTAATCATGCCGCCCCAGCTCGGCGCGGGCGGCTGAATGCCCAGGCCCAGAAAGCTGAGGCCGGCTTCCAACAAAATAGCCGTAGCGAAATTGCCCGCCGCCAGCACCAGCAACGGGCCGGCGATATTGGGCAGAATATGCCGCGTCAGAATCCGGAAGTCGGAGAGGCCCAGCGCCCGCGCCGCCTGTATGTAATCCATCTCGCGAAGCACCAGCACCTGCCCGCGAATGAGCCGCGCGGCGCTCACCCACAGCGTTAGCCCGATGGCAATAAATATCTGCCAGAAGCCTTTCCCGATGGCAATGGTGATGGCAAAAACCAAAAGCAGGGTAGGGATGGCCCAGAGAATATTAATCAGAAACATGACCGCCGAATCGGTAACCCCGCGATAATATCCCGCTATCATGCCCAGAAAAATACCAATGCTCAGCGACAGCAAAACGGCAATCGTGCCCACGGCCATGCTCACCCGCGCGCCCACGAGCAACCGAGACAGAATATCGCGCCCATAGCGGTCGGTGCCGAGGTGAAAAGTCTGCGGCTGAACAGCTTTTTGGAGATAGTTTTCCGGAAATTTCCGGAAATCCGGCGGTACCAGGTCGGCAACCGGAAAGCGCAGGGTGTCTTCCAGTCCGTCGTCCATATAGTGGCGGGCGAAAACGGTGTTTCCCTGTACCCAGAACCCATTAATCGGAATGTATTGATAGCGGTCGGGTGTGCCGGAAAACAGGCGCGCAAGAGCGGCTTTTTTCTCCGGTGCAATGGTGCGCGGCACGGGCAACAACCTAATGGTAAACCCCGGACTTTTAGCGCCCAGTTCCACAATCGTACGCGCCGCGTCGGGCGTGCTGTCGGGCGCAAAAACATAGGCAAACACCGCCAGCAGGGCCGTCAAAGCAATGACGGCCAGCGAAAGCGCAGCCGGCGGACGGCGCAACAGGCGGCGGAGAAGCGTATCAGAGGCCATTTTGAGAAATTCTGTTCCGTTCGGCAAATTCGTTCGGCATAGGCTGTGTCCGTTCGGCATAGGCTGTGCCTATGTCGTACTATCCTGCAGGCTGTGCCTGCATAAATGAAAGCAGGCACAGCCTGCACCATAATCCGACGAAAGCGCAGCTTTCGCCGAACGAAGAAGTAATAATCCGACGAACTCAGGCATTTTGCGGGGTTCGCTGAACGACAACGAATGCAGCTTTCGTCGAACGTAAGAAGTGCTTTTTCAGGGTTTTAAAAGATTAAAGAAATCACAGGCCATTTTGAGAAACAATCCACGCCATGCCTGCCATTGCCGCCGCGCCCAGCTTCAGCTCGCGGTGATTGACGGTTTCAAACACATCGGCGGCAGTGTGGTGCAGGTCGAAGTAGCGTTGCGGGTCGGGCGAAAGGCCGCAACCCACAGTTTGGCCGTTTTCGAGCAGCGGCTCCAAGTCGGTGCCGGCGTGGTTTCCGGAAAAATCGTACAGGCCGAGGAAGGCCATTTGTTCGGCAAGCCTTGTCAATCGTGTGCGCGTACTGTCTTTTTGGGGATATTTTTCCGGAAATTCAAAGGTGAGGCCGCGCGGGGAATGGCCGCCGCCGTCGCTTTCAAAGGCAAAGATATTTTTCTCACCTTTGGCCGCCGCGCTGTCGGCATAGGCACTACCGCCGCGCACACCGTTTTCTTCGTTCATCCACAACACCGCGCGGATGGTGCGTTTGGGCCGCAGTCCCAGCGCTTTCAGCGTGCGGATGGTTTCGATGGCCTGTACACAGCCCGCGCCGTCGTCGTGTGCGCCTTCGCCCACATCCCAGCTATCGAGGTGGCCGCTTACCACGATGATTTCATCAGGTTTTTCGGAGCCTTTGATTTCTCCAATCACGTTAAAAGACGGCGCTGTTCCGGCCATGCGGCATTCGGAGCGCAGCAGGGCGCGGGGTGTTTTTCCGGAAATAAAAGCCTTCTCCAGCGCGTCGGCACTTTGGTTGCCAATGGCTACTGCCGGAATTTTTTTGGTGCTGTCGGTGTAGCGCATCATGCCGGTATGCGGATAATCGTCCAGCCCGGTAGAAACGCTGCGGATGATAACCGCTTTGGCACCGAGGGCGGCAGCGGCATTGGCGGCGCGGGAGCGGTTGGGGGCAGCATCGCCGTAGCCCCGAAAAGTGTTCACAAAATCCTGCCGGAAGCGGTAGTTCAGAAACACGATTTTGCCCTTCACGGCTTCCGGCGACATCGCTTTGAGGCTATCCACGCTACCGGCCATCACGATATTTCCGGAAAGGTCTTTGCCGTCGGTGCCGTGCGAATTACCGAGTGAGAGTACCGGCACTTCTTGGAGGCCGTTGCCGAAATCAATTTTCAGCGATTCGCGACCCCGAATCCATTTCGGCACGGTGGCGGGTTGCAGCCAGACGCGGTCAGCCCCGGCGGTTTGCAGCGCCTGTTGTCCCCAAAGCACAGCTTTTTCGGCCTGCGGCGAGCCGCTGAGGCGGTGGCCGACCGTTTTGCAGAGCGTACGCAGATTATCGTAGCAGGTGCCGTGGAGCAGGATGTCGTCGGAGATTTTTTGAAGTGCGGCGCTGTCGGTTTGGGCGTGTGCGCCGAGCGAAAACAAAAGGAGCAGCGAACCCAGGATTCGCTTTGAGGAAATCATAAGCGAAAATAGGGCGCGGGAGAGAAGTTGTTTCTTTCCGGCCCCAGTTTCATCAAGAACAGTTTCCGGAATAAATGCAGTCTGAAGACTGCGGGCCGGCGCGACGAGGTTCCAGCCGGCAAGGGCTACAGCCTGCCTTTCTGCGAGCATGAGATGCGTTGGGATTGTTCCAGAGAATAGAAAATCAGACCTCCTAAAACCAACGCTCGTTCACAAACAAAAAAGAACGCCGCCCAGGCAATGGGCGGCGTTCTTTTTTCCGGAAAAGCGATACGGCTTTTTGGGTTCCGGGGGCTTATTTCTGAATCGAGATCGTATGCACCTCAAAACGGCCTTCGCTGTCGGAAAGGCGGAGTTGATACAGTCCGGCGGGCAATACCTCCGCGTGGATAACGCCATTTGCATCCGTACTGGTTTGCAGCGCCTGCTGGCCTGCGATGGTATAAAACGTGGCCGCAACCGGCTTCAGCGGCTGAGCGCCATTCTGCAACAAGCGCAGCACGCCATTCGAGGGGTTCGGGGAAATCACAAAGGATTTCTCGCCGTCAAACTCAATCACACCCAGTGCCGTCGTTCTGAAAGTCCGGTTGCTGCCGTTGCTCGTGCCGCCGCTATTGGTGGCCCGCAGGCGGAAGTTGTAGGTCTTATAGGGCTGAAGGCCGCCGATGGCAGCACTCACCGATGTTGGATTTGCACCGTTGATAGTAGCAGGCGTTGCGTTTGCGGTTTGGCCATAAGCAGTCGTCAGGCCATATTCAAAGATAGCCGTCGTAGCGCCGCCATTGGCAATCACAGTGCCATTAAGGGTAGCCGAATTTCCGGAAATATTAGTGGCGTTTGTCGTAGTAACTACCGGCGCAGGCTGGAAGGCAGCAGTGCGGAAAGTCAGGTTGGAACTGGTCTTAACGCCGCCGCTATTGGTAGCCTGGATGCGGTAATAATAGGTAGTGTTGGGTTGCAGGCCGGTAGGTGTTGCGCTCACGGCGGTGGCCACATTTCCGGAAACCGTTGCAGGCGTAGCCGTGATCGTCTGGCCGAAGTTGGGCGTGGTTCCGTATTCAAAAACAACTCCCGTAGCAGCGCCCTGGGCATTCACGGTGCCGTTGAGCTGGGCCGCGTTGCTGGTGATATTGGTAGCAGCAGAAACGATAACCACCGGCGCGGGCTGGGGCGGGGTAGCGGTCGTAAAAGTCTTGTCTGCGCCGGTGTTTGCACCCATGCTATTGGTTGCTTTCACGCGGTAGTGATACGTGGTATTGGGCAGCAGGCCGCTGAGGGCCGCGCTAACGGTTGTCGTTGCTGCGCCGGTAACGGTTGCCGGGGTTGCGGTTGCCGTGCGTCCGTAAGCGGTTGTGGTTCCGTATTCAAAAACAACGGTTGCCGCCGCGCCGTTGGCCTTCACGGTGCCGCTAACAGTTGCTGCAACGGAAGTAATCGCCGTTGCGGTTGTCGTTACCACAGTAGGGGCTGCTGCGGCGGTGGTAAATACCTGATCGGCGCTGGTGGCCGGGCCGCCGATATTGGTCGCCTTCACGCGGTAGTGATACGTCGTATTGGGCAGCAGGCCGGTGGGTGTGGCGCTCACGGCGGTGGCCGTATTTCCGGAAACCGTTGCAGGCGTGGCTGCTATTGTCTGTCCGTAGGCAGTCGTCGTTCCGTATTCAAAAACAACGGTCGTGGAAGCGCCTCTGGCATTCACCGTACCATTAAATTTGGCAGAAGTTCCGGTAATGTTGGTTGCTGCCGTAGCGGTTGCGATGGGAGCGGGCTGGTTGGTGGCGGCAGTCCGGAAGGTATCATCTGCGCCGTTGTCCGTTCCGGCGTTGTTGGATGCCCTGACGCGGAAATGATAGGTTGTGTTGGGCGTAAGGCCTGTCAGGGCTTTGCTCACCAATACATCAGAAGTTCCGGAAATCGTAGCAGGCGTGGCGGCTACGGTTTGTCCGTAGGCCGTAGTGGTTCCATATTCAAATACGACGTTGGCAGTAGTTCCCATAGCGTTTGCCGAGCCGTTGAGCGTAGCCGCGATGGTCGTAACACCGGTAGCTGTCATCGTTGTAGCGAGCGGTGGTGTCTGTGTGGTGGCGGCAGTCCGGAAGGTATCATCTGCGCCGTTGGCCGTTCCGGCGTTGTTGGATGCCTTTACGCGGAAATGATACGTTGTGTTGGGCGTGAGGCCTGTCAGGGCTTTGCTCACTAATACATCAGAAGTTCCGGAAATCGTAGCAGGCGTGGCGGCTACGGTTTGTCCGTAGGCCGTAGTGGTTCCATATTCAAATACGACGTTGGCAGTAGTTCCCATAGCGTTTGCCGAGCCGTTGAGCGTAGCCGCGATGGCAGTAATGCCGGTAGCTGTCATCGTCGTAGCGAGCGGTGGTGTCTGTGTGGAGCTGCCGCCGATGATAACGTTATAATCCTGGGTTTGGCCCATCTGATAATTGCTGGGGCCGGATACAGGTACGCAGGAGTAAGGATCGGGCGGTTGTATTTGCGTGCCGTTGCCAAAAGTATAGTCGTCGTCTTCGAGCAGGATAACCCGCATCCGCGTTTGGCCGGCGGTGGCCGTAGCGGGAATGGTGAACGACTGCGTAGCCGGACTGGTAGGCTGTCCCTGATTGGTAATGAATTTATTCAAGACCAGCTCGCCGGGGTCGCTGAAACTGTTGTTTTGGTTATAGTCAATAAAAACGCCTACGTAGTGAACCGTAGGGAAGTTGTTGAAATTGATGGTTGCTGTATAGTTGCTACCCACGTTCAGGGTGGGCGCGGCTACGTTGTTATAATAATAATAACCGGTAGGCGAGACTGAGTTGGCCGTGATGTTATTGAGGGTGCCTACCGAAACATCGCTGATAAAAAGCTGATTTTGGGCAAAAGCGCCCGTGCAGTAGGGCGCGGGGTTGGTGGTTTGCGCACCGGCGGCTGTAGCTGCCAGCAGAAACGCCGAGGTAAAGAGTTTTCTCATTGATGTGTTTGGGAGTGCTATTCTTGGGGTTGAAATTTTTCGGGAAGACAGCAAAATTGCGGAAAGCGTTGGGTTAAAAGTAAAACGATTTTAGGATTTCCGGAAAATAGCGCCGGATTCATTTCCAGTCAAAATCCCGACGCGTCTATCTGTTTTTTCCTTTATTCACCAGAAACACGCCGCCCGCAATGAGCAGGAAAGAACCGAGCGTCCAGATGTGGAGCGGCTCGCCAAAGAAAGCGCCCAGCAACACGGCAATCAGGGGATTAATGTAGGCATAGCTCGTTACAAAGCTTACCGGCAGGTGTTTCAGGGCATATTTATAGGCAAGCATGGCCAGCATAGACCCGAAAACGACGAGATAACCCCAGGCCAGCAGGGCGCGTGGATTCCACCACGCAATTCCGGAGTAATGCTCAAACGTGGGACTGAGCAAGAGCATAATGAGGCCGCCGAAAAAGATTTGCAGCATCACATCCAGCGTGGGGTTTTCGGAGTTGCCCCAGCGTTTCATCAGCAGCGAGCCGCCCGCCCAGCCAAAGGTGGCCAGCAACAAGGCCAGGATGCCCAGCAGATATTTGGGATTGCCCAGCGCCGCTACGTCGGTGCGAAAAATAACGGCTACGCCCGCAAAGCCAAGCACCATTCCCAGGAGTGTAAGCGGCCTTATGCGGTCCCGATTTCCGGAAAAAAGGCTGAGCACGACCACCGAGATAGGCATGGCACTACACACCAGCGCGGCCACGCCACTCGGCACGGTGGCTTCTGCCCAGCTCACCACGCCGTTGCCCACCGTTATCATCAGAAAGCCGATAAGGGCATTCTGCAAGAGCATTTTTCCGGAAATCTTTATCGGTTTTCGTGCGCCGACAAAGAGCAGCGGCAGCATCAAAAGCGCAGCAACTACCTGCCGCGCACCGGCCATCAGAAACGGTGGATAGGCTTCGATGGCTATTTTAATTCCGAGGTAGGTAGTTCCCCAGACAAAGGCGATAAAGACGTAGCAGAAGTAAGCGAGACGCGTATTTTGAACCGGCACGGTGCAAAGTTGGGGTGCGGGCGGTTGCGCAGGGGAAAATTCCTTTGATAGGATTATAGATTAGACCTCTTGCGAAAGTCTATTTATTCTCTTTCGGGTGATACGTTCCCCCATTACTATGGCTGCTATATACACAAAATGCAATTGTAAACTGCCCCCTCATCTCCAAAACACAGAATAATTGAGATTG
>DDEO01000135.1 GCA_002336725.1 Bacteroidetes bacterium UBA1952
CGCATGAACGGCTCGCCCGACAACGCGCTGGTGGGCATCAATTTTAAAGCCCTTGCCGCAAAGCGTTTTCAGTTCTACGGTCAGTTTGTGCTCGATGAGTTTAAGTTTAGCGAGCTGACCGCCGGCAAGGGCTGGTGGGCCAATAAATTTGGTGCGCAAATCGGCGGGAAATATTTCAATGCTTTCGGGCTTTCCAACCTGGACCTGCAGGGCGAGCTGAATCTGGTGCGGCCTTTCACCTATACGCACGGCGACACGCTGGCCAACTATACGCACTACAATCAGCCGATGGCCCACCCGCTGGAGGCCGGCTTTTGGGAGCTGAACGGGAGGATCAGCTATCGCCCGGCGCGTAAATGGCAAATCGTAGCGCGCGGCAGCCTTTATAACAAAGGCACCGACACCGGAAAGGCCAACCTGGGCAACAGTATTTTTATCAGCAATGACAAAAACCGCCCTTCCGACTATGGCTACACACTTACGCCCGGAAACGTGGCGCATGGCTTGCTGGGCGAAGTATATGCCACCTGGGAACCGTGGCCGCGTTTGTTTCTGGAAGCCGGCGTTTCCGGGCGGCGCTGGTCGCTGGAGGGCAAAGAGCAAAGCAGCTTTCAGGCATTTACGGGCCTGCGTCTGAACCTTGCCCGGCGGGATTATCTGTTTTATTAGGCGCACGCAAAAAAATCTTCCGCCGGTTTCTGCTGCTTTGCCAGAGCATAAGGAATAAATTCTGCGCAAACCCTACAGACGACGCGCCCACTTTCCGGGGGCGCGACCTGACAAGTCTGCGTACGCTTTTGAGAGCGCCTATCGGGTCTTGATAACGGTTTCAAACCCCAAACGCGGCAGCTATTCCAATACTCTTACCAAGGTTTCAAAACTCAGGCATTCCAAAACAGGAGTTGCGTTATCAGGGAATCACTCAACCCTTTCCGGAAAAATCCGTTACGTTCTGGAACCCTTTTTATAAACCCTATAAAAGTATGATGACACCTACCGAACACATTACGAAAAACGTAGAAATAGCCCTGCTAAGCATTACCGATTATGAAGAACTAAAGGAAGCCATGATTTCTGCTTACCCCAATATGGCCGGTATGTATTGGCGTGAGCATCAGGTGCAGGCGCTGATTGATAAATTTCCGGAAGGACAGGTGGTGGTGAAAATCAACGGGCAGATTGCCGGCTGTGCGCTGAGCATCATCGTGGATTTTGAGGCCTTCGGCGAGACCCACACGTATCGCGACATTACCGGAAACTACACCTTCGACACCCACAACCCCGACGGCGACACGCTCTATGGCATTGATATTTTTATCAAGCCCGAATATCGCGGCCTGCGGCTGGCGCGCCGTCTTTATGATTACCGCAAAGAGCTCTGCGAACGGCTGAACCTCGAAGGCATTGTGTTTGGCGGCCGCATCCCCAATTACCACACCTACGCCGATACCCTTTCGCCCAAGGCATACATCCAGAAAGTGCGGCAGCGCGAAATCCACGACCCGGTGCTGAACTTCCAGCTAAGCAACGATTTCCACCCCATAAAAGTGCTGAAAGGATACCTCGAAGGCGATAAGGGGAGCCGCGAATATGCCGTGCTGCTGAAGTGGGAAAATATCTATTACGAGAAAGACCGCACAAAGCTGCGCCGCACCAAGAGCATCGTGCGCCTCGGGCTGGTGCAGTGGCAGATGCGCACCTACGAAGATGCCGCCGACCTGATGCGGCAGGTAGAATATTTTGTGGATGCCCTCAGCGGCTATCAGAGCGATTTTGCGCTGTTTCCGGAATTGTTCAACGCGCCGCTGATGGCCGCCTATAACGACCGCTCGATGGCCGATGCCATCCGTGCGCTCGCCGGCTTTACCGAGGAACTGACTAACGAATTTTCACGCCTCGCCGTGGCCTACAATATCAATATCATCACCGGAAGTATGCCGGAAATGGTGGACGGCAAGCTCTACAATGTGGGCTATCTCTGTCGCCGCGACGGCTCGCGGGAGCGTTATGAAAAAATCCACATCACGCCCAACGAGGCCGGCGCATGGGGAATGAAAGGCGGAACAAAACTCCACACCTTCGACACCGATAGTGGCCGGATTGGCATCCTGATTTGCTACGACGTGGAATTTCCGGAATTGCCGCGTCTGCTGGCCGACGAAGGGATGCAGCTTTTGTTTGTACCCTTCCTTACAGACACCCAAAATGCATATGGACGGGTACGCCACTGCGCACAGGCACGCGCCATCGAAAACGAATGCTTTGTGGCTATAGCCGGCAGCGTAGGCAACCTGCCCAATGTGCAGAATATGGACGTGCAGTATGCACAGAGTATGGTGTTTACGCCCTGCGATTTTGCCTTCCCTACCAATGGCATCAAGAGCGAGGCCACACCCAACAGCGAGATGATTCTCATCTCCGACGTGGACCTCGACCTGCTGCGCGAACTCCATAACTACGGCAGCGTCAAAAACCTCAAAGACCGCCGCCCGGATGTGTATGAACTGCGGAAGCGGGAGGCTTAACACATTGCACGCGCCGATACTCCCCGGCTGATAGGGAGCAGAATCGGCCGGGCGAAGCCACCCGCTTTCAAAAGGCTCAAACTTCTACCCTTCTTTGCGCTAAAAGTTCCTGACATGGGTGAGCGGGCATATTTCTTTTAAAGCCTTTTTAAAAGCCCTTTATGCAAGGCTTTTTGTACCTTCACCCCACCAAATTTTTAAAAAAAATCCCCTATGCTTCCCGAAAATCAGCATCCTTCTTTCACATCCATCCCTGCGGAACAAACGCAGCAACTGGGCGTGGCCAAAAAATTTATGGCCAGCGTCTTTTTGTGGATGTTTGGCGCACTGGCCATCTCGGCCATCTGTGCCTGGTATTTTGCTACTACGCCCTCGCTGATAGGCTATCTGGTCAATGAAAACGGCCTCTCCGGACTTGGCAAGCTCACGATGTGGGCACCGCTGCTCTTCGTACTCGTGATTTCCTTTGGCTATCAACGCCTTTCGGCTACGATGATGACCGTGCTCTTTGTCCTTTATGCCGCCATCATGGGCATCAGCCTGTCGTTTATCCTGCTGGCATTCACTACCGGTTCGGTTATTTCCTGCTTTGCCGCTGCGGCGCTGATGTTTGGCATCATGGCCGTGCTGGGCTACACCACCGATAAAGACCTGACTTCTTTTGGCCGCATCATGATGATGGGCCTGATTGGTATCGTAGTGGCTTCGCTTATCAACTGGTTTGTAGGCTCTTCGCAGCTCGACTGGATTATTTCTATCATTGGCGTGGCGGTGTTTACCGGCCTCACGGCTTATGATGTGCAGAAACTGAAGCTCATTGGTCAGGGTCTTGAAATCAATAAAGACGGCACAGTGAGTACGTCTGAGAATGTCAAAAAAGCCTCTATCTATGGCGCACTTACGCTGTACCTTGATTTCATCAACCTGTTCCTGATGATTCTGCGCCTGTTTGGCCGCCGGAACTAAAATTTCCGGAAAACGGTTTCCTCCAAACCTATAAGGCTTCAAAAACCTTATAGGTTTTTTTGTGCGTTTTATTTCGCCGCCACCGCCACCACAAAATCGTCTTCTATCCAGCCCTTCACCTCAACAACCTGCTTGAGTTTCGGATGGTCTATCACAAAAACGGCTTCGCGCA
Organism: Bacteroidetes bacterium UBA1952; assembly: GCA_002336725.1. Classification (GTDB taxonomy): domain Bacteria; phylum Bacteroidota; class Bacteroidia; order Chitinophagales; family Chitinophagaceae; genus UBA1952. Next base: position 3,664 of record DDEO01000135.1, read on the forward strand.
TCCTGCTGCACGGGCAGAAGTATTTCAGCTCAATATCGCGCAGGGAAATTCCGGAAATATTGGCCCATTTATAAGCCGCTTCCTTGGCGCTCCAGGCCCAGAGCAGGTTTTCGTCGTCGTTGCGAAACAGGGCTTTTTCGTTTTCAGAGAGATATTTGGGGCTGATGCCGGCAATGCCCGCCTTGGGAATCTGAATATCTATGCCGCAGGGAATGCCCTCGGTTACGACGGCGGCAACATAGGGAAAAGAATGCGAGAGCGAGAAGGCTCTTCCGGAAATTTCCGGCGCGTGGGGCTTACCGTTTTCATCGATGTGGATGTCTGTAAACTCGATTTCCGGCCACAGGTGCTGCACCAGAAAACGGCCCGCGAGGTATTCGATGCGGCGCTGTCCGTGGCGGATGTCGGAGCTTAGGCCGGTGTGGGCGGCAAAAAACGCTTCCGGTTCTTCGATGCGCCAGATGGCGGCTTGGGCCTGAGGATGGGGCGACCAGGATTTAAAAAGTGGCATAATATTAAATTTGGAAATAACTCAATTCCGCAATGGCTCCATTTGAAAATGACCCGGCGATTCCCGTCGGAAAATTAAACAAAAGAACTATCCCCACACTGAAAAACTACGCCACCGCGATACGTCAAAACATTTCTATTTAAGTAGTTTGTCAGAATTAGTTTAGATTATTTAGGCTACAAAATGGGGGTCATTGCGAGGCACGAAGCAACCTGCACAAAACGTTGTGGAGCGTGCAGGTTGCTTCGGGGCCGACCTACAAAACGTACGAGCGGCCCCTCGCACCGCGCAGCAGCACCGCAGGTAATGAGCCACATGTTTTATACAGCGAATGACCTAAACTAATTTCAGGGAGCTCCTTATAATTCCACGATTTAGCAGGGCAGCAGCT
>DDEO01000017.1:0-8732 GCA_002336725.1 Bacteroidetes bacterium UBA1952
ACTCCCAGCACACGTCATTGCGGCGGAGCCTGTGCCACTGAAAAGCGGTAACCCGCAATCTCCATTATTCTGTGTTCTGGAGATTATGGAGCAGCCTATAATTATGTATTTGTATCTATAACAGCCATAGCAATGGTGGAAGTAGCACCCGGAAGGCAATAAATAGACTTTGGCAAGAGGTCTAACAAACGGAGAAACGGTAGAATTTCTAATTCAATGCCTCAAGGCAGCCCCGCCTTCCCCCGCCGCGCTATCTTTGCGCCCCGCCTCTGACCTGAAATGGAATTGCCCGCCGGAAAAAAAGTTTATTTCGCCTCTGATTTTCACCTCGGCATTCCCAATCCCGAAGACAGCCGCACGCGCGAAAAACGCATCGTCCGCTGGCTCTCCGAAATCGAAACAGATGCCGCGCAGCTTTTCCTGGTCGGCGATATTTTCGATGTCTGGTTTGAGTATAAAAACGTGGTCCCCAAAGGCTTTACCCGCTTCCTCGGCAAGCTCGCCGAACTGAGCGACGGCGGCCTGCGCATAGAAGCCTTCACCGGCAACCACGACCTGTGGATGCGCGGCTATTTTGAAGACGAGCTGAATATTCCGGTGCATCACGCCCCGATTGAGCGCACGATTTCCGGAAAAAAATTCTTCATCGGCCACGGCGACGGCCTCGGCCCCGGCGACCACGGCTACAAGATGCTCAAAAAAGTGCTTTCCAACCCCGCTACGCAATGGCTCTACCGCCGCCTGCACCCCGACACGGGCGTGGGTCTTGCCACCTGGGCTTCCCGGCGCGGACCCAAGCACACGGAAGGCGAAGAAGACACGTTTCAGGGGCCGGAAAAAGAATGGCTCGTGCAGTTTTGCCTGCAAACGCTGCGGGAAAAGCACATCGACTATTTTATCTTTGGACACCGCCACCTGGCGCTCGATTATGCGCTTCCCGGCGGCAGCCGCTACCTCAACCTCGGCGACTGGATTAAGTTCTATACCTACGCCGTTTTCGACGGCGCGGACGTTTCTTTAAAAACCTATTTTCCGGAAAATCCATGAAACGCACCCTCGTTTTAATCCGCCACGCCAAGTCGGACTGGGGAAATGCCGGCCTGCGCGACTATGACCGCCCGCTCAACGAACGCGGCCTGCGCGACGCACCGGAACTGGGCCGCCGCCTGCACGAAGAGTTGAAACTCGCGCCCGCAAAAGTGCTTTCCTCCACCGCCCGCCGCGCCGCCGAAACCACCCACGGCGTTTTGCAGGGCCTCGGGCTTTCCAAAATGGCCGTTCAGTGGGAAGACGAGATGTACCATGCCAGTCCGGCTACGCTCGAAGAAGTGCTTTTTGGTGTAGATGATGCCTACCGCACCGTTTTTATGGTGGCCCACAACCCCGGCATTTCTGAATTTGCCCATCAGCTTTTGCCCGGCCTGCCGCTCGCGGAGATGCCCACCTGCTGCGCCGTAGCCCTCGAAACCGATGCCGCCCGCTGGCAGGATATGCCGCTGGCCAAAAACTCGTTATTGTTTATTGATACGCCGAAAAACCCCTCGGCCACGACCAACCCATGACCAACAGACCAGAAGTATTAGACACGCTTTTTAAAGATCATTTTTCGGCAGAAGCCCAAAGCAGTGAACGCATTGCACAATCCGGCTCCGACCGCCGCTACTACCGCCTGATTTCCGGAAAAAAGACCGCCATCGGCACGCTGAGCGATAATATCCCGGAAAACAACTCGTTTTTCTATTTCACCGAACTGCTGCGCAAGCACAAAATCCGGGTTCCGGAAGTGTATGCCCGCAGCCGCGACCGAAAAGCGTATCTGCAGGAAGACCTCGGCGGCAAAAGTCTTTTTGAGAAACTCCAGCAGGAAGGACTGACACCGGAAATAAAAGCCTTATATCGCAAAACGCTGCACGAGCTGGCCAAGATTCAGTGGCTGGCGGGTCGCGAAACCGATTTTAAACAATGCTGCACCACGGCAGCCTTCGACGAGCGGGCTATCCTCTCCGACCTGCTCTACTTCAAGTATTACTTTGTAGATCTGCAACACCTGCCCTACGACCGGCAGGCTTTGCAGGAAGAAATGGAAGTCCTGGCGCGCGAACTGGGCCGCTATCAGCCGCAGATGCTGATGTACCGCGACTTTCAGAGCCGCAACATTATGGTGTTGCCCAAAGGCGAAATTGCTTTCATTGATTATCAGGGCGCTATGCAGGGGCCGCCGCAATATGACATTGCCTCGCTGCTGTGGCAGGCCAAAGCGGCGCTGCCCGATAGCTGGAAGGAAGAACTGCTCAACAGCTACCTGGAATCCGTAAAGGAAATCGGCGTGCGGATCGACGAGCTGCATTTCCGGCGCGGCTACGGGCAGTTTGTGTTGCTGCGCCTGTTGCAGGTGCTGGGCGCGTATGGTTTCCGGGGTATCCTGGAGCGTAAGCCCCACTTCCTTACGAGCATTGCCCCGGCGCTGCGCAACTTGCACCATTTCCTCGACGACAATCCGCAGATACCGGCCTATCCGGAACTGCGCAAGATGCTCGAACGCCTTACGCAGGCAGATATCATTGCCCGATATACCGCGCCGCAATTTCCGGAAAAACCAACACTGCAAGTGGCCGTGCAGTCGTTTAGCTACAAACAGGGCATCCCCCCCGCAGACGAGAGCGGCAACGGCGGCGGCTTTGTGTTCGACTGCCGGGGCATCCTCAACCCGGGCCGTTTTCCGGAATACAAACACCTGAGCGGGCTGGACGAACCCGTGCGCCGCTTCCTGGAAGAAGAAACCCGGATGCCGGAATTTCTGGAAAAAATAGAAGACACGCTGGCCATTACGATAGAAGATTATCTGCAACGCGGCTTCGAAAACCTGAATATCAGCTTTGGCTGCACCGGTGGCCAGCACCGCAGCGTGTATGCATCAGAGCATATTGCTTCGTGGCTCAAACGACGCTATAATCTGGAAAGCGCAGCGATGCATCGCAACCGCGAACGCTGGGTAAGGGAGCCGGAGTAAAGATTTCCGGAAAATCCACCCAAAAGCACAACACCCGCCAGGTTTCGGTAACCTGACGGGTGTTGTGTTTTTCAGAGCTTAATGACTTCTTCGGTCTTGGCATCGAAGAACCGGTATTGCAGGATACCGGCATCGTTGTCCTCCACAATCTTAAACGTCTTCAGTTCGTAGGCTTTTTTCCACTTTTTGGATATACTGTTTAGCAGGCCTTTGGTGAGATAGGCCGCCACAATAGGATTCACGTGCAGGTGCAGCGCGCGGTGGCCCTGACTGACGAGATATTTCAGGTCGCGCTCGATGTCGTCGGCGAGCAGGATAGAAGGGCCGGTTTTGCCGGTTCCCTTGCAACACGGACATTGCTCGGTAGTAGAAATGGTGATTTCCGGACGCAGGCGCTGCCGGGTAATCTGCATCACGCCAAATTTGGAGAGCGGCAAAATCGTATGGCGCGCCCGGTCGGTTTTCATCGCGGCTTCCATCGCATCCTGCACTTTTTTGCGATTTTCGGGCAGCCGCATATCAATAAAATCTATCGACACAATGCCGCCCAGATCGCGCAGACGCATCTGTCGGGCGATTTCCGGAACGCATTCCAGATTGGTTTGCAGCGCGTTGGCCTCCTGATTGGCCTCTGCCGAGCGGGTACCCGAGTTCACGTCAATGACGTGCATAGCCTCGGTATGTTCGATGATCAGATAAGCACCGGAAGACAGGCTTACGGTTTTGCCGAACGCAGCCTTCACCTGTTTGGTGATGTTGTAGGTGTCGAAGACCGGTTGCGCGTTTTCGTAGAGCGACACGATATCGACCTTCTCGGGGGCAATGCGCGAGATGTATTGCTGCACCTCGGTCAGCAGTTTTTTGTCGTTCACGACCACTTTCTGAAACGAGTCGTTGAGCAGATCGCGCAGGATAGAAGTCGTTTTATCGCGTTCGCCCAGCACTTTTTGCGGAGCTTTGGCACCGGCAAGATTATCCTGCAAGGTATTCCAGGAAGCCACGAGGTCGAGGATATCGCCATGGAGTTCGGCAGTATTTTTGCCTTCCGCCGCCGTTCGGATGATAATGCCGAAGTTTTTGGGCTTTATCGCTTCTACGATGCGTTGCAGGCGGCGGCGCTCCTCAGAGCTATGGATTTTCCGCGACACGGAGATGGTGTCGTTGAACGGAGTCATCACCAGAAAGCGGCCCGGCAGCGAGATTTCGCAGCTCAGGCGCGGGCCTTTGGTAGAGATGGGTTCTTTAAGGATTTGGACAATCACCTCCGGCTTGCCGTGCATCACCTCAACGATTTTCCCGAATTTGGGAATATCAGACACATTTTCAAACCGGCCCAGGTCTTTTCCCCAGGGCGGATTTCCGGAAAGTGCGCCCTGTGTGAAGCGCAGCAGCGAGCCAAAAAAGGGAGAAAGGTCGGTGTAGTGCAGGAAGGCATCTTTCTCGAAGCCTACATCTACAAATGCCGCGTTGAGGCCGGGCATCAGTTTCTTGACCTTTCCGAGGTAGAGGTCGCCGACCGCAAAACCGTCTTGTCCCTGTTCGTAGTGCAGCTCAACGAGTTTTTTGTCTTCGAGCAGGGCTATTTCCACGCCCTTTTCATGGGCGCTGTTGATAATCAGTTCTTTTGTCATGGAGCCGTCTGGGGCGCCCTTTTCAATTTCCAGGTTAAGGGTTCATTGTATTACAAATTCAGCAGTCGTCGGGTAACGCGTTCACACAAAATATCCGGCAGTATAAAAAAGAGCCAGTCTTCCGATTCTGTTTAGGATATTTCGGAAGGGGCGCAGCAAGCAAGAGATCAAAAGGAAGAACGAACGGACAAGACGATAGGAGACCACCGGCAAAATGCTCAGCCGGTAGTTTCACTTCGTGTCGTGTCGGGGCCGCCGCCGGACAGCGGATCAAAAGATCGGCTGGGTGAGGCCCAAAAGAAAGTGCTTTTCCTTTCCCGAAGCGGCAGTCTTGTTGCAGGAGCAGTAGAAATCCCCCGCCACAGGGTGCGTTTCAGAAAAGGAAAAGCCTCCCGGATTTCCGGAAATTATTTCTTCTTATGACGGTTCTTACGCAGGCGCTTTTTGCGCTTGTGTGTTGCGATCTTATGACGCTTTCTTTTTTTACCGCAAGGCATAATACAAATTGAGGGTTTGGAGAAAAAAAAGGGTTGGTTCGTTTAGAATGTTTTAAGGTAAGCGTCCACGTCGCGGCTGAATTCCGGGTTATTGACAACCTTTTTGGCGCGTTCAAAGTATTCGACGGCTTTCGTTCGGTCGCCTTTTCCCTTGTAGGCTTCTGCCACAAAGTAGAGTGCTTCGGTGTTTTGCGGATCCTGCTGCAACACGTGGGTAAAGCGTTCGATGGCTTTGTCCCACTGCCCCGACTGGATAGCGAGCCTGCCGAGCATCAGCAGCGCAGAAACGTTGTTGGGGTCTTCCCGCACCACGCCGAGGAGCAGTTGCACGCCCTGCATCGTCTCGCCGGTGCCTTCGATATAGGCACTGGCCAGGTCAATTTTAGAACTGTCGGAAGGCGAGAGGCTATTGGCTTTTTCAAAAAGCGCAACGGCCTGCTGTGCATTCCACATCCGCACCGACGGGGAGTCTTCCGGCTGACTTGCTACCAGGTTTAGAAAAAACCGGCCTGCAAAGGTGAGCTTTTTGGGTGATTTTTCCAACCCGGCTTCCAGAGCCAGATAATGGCCGGCTGCGGAGCCTTGCCGATGGCTTGCCCAGAGGCGGGCAAGACGCGCAAAGCCGGGGGCCATTTTCAGCGAATCGGTGGTTGCCCGTGCAAGGCTGTCTTCCACGGCCCGGATTTCGGCCAGTCCATGTTCGCCCACGTTTTTATGAGCCAGTTGTAGCACTTCGCCCGTAGTAGCCGCCACCACGGGTGCGTGGTCGCCACCCTGATGTGCTTCGCCGTTGTTGCCACCTTCGGGCCGCGCACCGACAGGCGCTGTGGTGGACACGGCGAAGTACAGCACTACCGCGAGGAGGGCTGCAACGCCAATACTAAGAAAATGAACAGGACGCACGGGGGCCGCGAAGGTACGGCTTATCCGTTAAAAAAATCCTGTCAAGCGAAAAACGAAATTGTAAACAGTTTATTCCATTTCCATCGGGCTGTCTTCCACCATATCGAGGCCGGATTCCCGCACAGCGCCGACAAACTCTTTGGCCGGCTTGAAGGACGGGATGAAATGTTCCGGAATTTGAACGGCGGTGTTTTTCTTGATATTGCGCCCCACTTTGGCCGCGCGTTTCTTGAGGACAAAAGATCCGAATCCCCGGACATAAACCGGTTCGCCTTCCTGCAGGGATTCTTTTACTTCTTTAAAAAAGGCTTCGAGCGTTACCAGAATGTCCACTTTGGGGATGCCGGTTTTGTTCGCAATATTGTTTACCATGTCTGCTTTTCTCATAAGATTTCAAACTGGATTTTGATTATAAATGTGCTTATTAAAGTGCGCCCGGCACCGGTTGAACTTCTCCGGGCATAGAAAAGGCAAAATAATCTGCCATTTTTAAAGGGGAAAGATATTCAACTTCAAAGATTAAACAAAATAGAGCGCAAAAAAATTTTTCGGAGTTTTCGTGTTTGAGCGCCTCCAACGAATTTTACAAGGCGCGGATTTTTGCCAGAAGCCCGGTAGTAGAATAGCCTTCCACAAAAGGAATAACGGCTACTTCGCCGCCACTTTCTGTAACAAAAGATGCGCCAACGATGGTTTCCGGCGTATAGTCGCCGCCTTTTGCCAGCACGTCGGGCTTCACCATCTGAATGAGTTCCAGCGGGGTATCTTCCTCAAAGATGCAAACGGCATCCACGAGCAGCAGCGCAGCCAGCGCCCGTGCGCGGTCGTCCTGATTGTTGATAGGACGCTCCGGCCCTTTCAGGCGCTTTACGGAAGCGTCGCTGTTGAGGCCCACAACCAGCACATTGCCCATCGAAGCGGCCCGCGCCAAGTAGTCGAGGTGGCCGGTATGCAGCAGGTCGAAGCAGCCGTTGGTAAATACGATTTTCCTGCCGCCGCCCCGCCAGATGTTGCACTTGCGGGCCAGTTCTTCGCGGTTCCGGATTTTGGCATAGAGCCAGTCGATTTTGTTGGGATTCACGTCTTTGCGTTTCGGCGATTATAAACAGGCAGCATCAGCAGCCCGATAATGCCCAGCAAGATAATCACGGCGGTCATCATTCCCCAGGTTACCCAGCCAAATGCCTGTGCATCGGCTTCGCTCACGCCGTAGCCTGCGGTCAGGATCAGGGCCGTAAGAAAGGGATACAGGCCCAATCCGCCGGGAGAAGCAATCATGGCGACGGAGCCGAAGATCAGCACCATAACGGCAGGGCCGATGCCGAGACCAACCGTGCCCGGAAGCGCATAAAAACCAATGAGAATCTGCATTACATAGCAGGCCCAAATCAGGAAGGTATGAAACAGGAAAGCCGCGCGCGCCTGAATGCGCCAGATGGACGAAACGCCATGCGCCAGCCCGTGTATAAAGCGGCTGATGCGACTGCCGGGCCGGAACCGATAGACGGAAAAAAGCGCCACCAGCAACCCCAGCAAAGCGCCGATGGCAAAGACCAGCGATTGCCCGCCGGGCAGATGTTCCAGCAGCGAGGCGCGCGTGGTATCATCCATCACCGATGCCTGCCAGGCAAGGCCGCCCAGGATAATCAGCAGCAGGCAGACGGCATCCCACGCACGCTCGGCCACAATAGTGCCAATCATCTTATCAGCCGGAATCTTTTCGTAGCGGGCCAGCACGGTGCATTTTGCCACCTCTCCGGCGCGGGGCGGCACCAGGTTCACCATATAGCCGATGATAACACTCAAAACCGTATTGACCGTTCCGGGAGAGATGCCCAAAGGCCGCAGCAGGAGCTGCCAACGCTTGGCCCGCGACCAGTCGGAGAGCAGCGTGGCAGCCACAAAAAGCGGTATCATCCCATAGCGCAGGTGGCGGATGGAATCCAGCATCTGGCTTTTCTGCACCGCGCTCATCTGCCCAAACATATACCAGATGACACCTGCCCCGAGCAGGGCAAACACCAGGAGTTGCAGGGCTGTTTTAAGCTTTTTGGAGCGCAAAGACCATAGGGTTTAGCGGGCAGGATACATTCAAAGGCGATTGCCTTCTTTGGGAAACACCACAAAGGGCTTCCAGCTTCTGGCTTCTTCCATCGTCATCTGTGCATACGACATGATGATGAGCGTGTCGTCCACTTGCACGAGGCGGGCGGCGGCCCCGTTGAGGCATATCATGCCCGTGCCGCGTGTGCCACGGATTACATAGGTCTCCAGCCGCGTGCCGGCCTCTACATCTACGACCTGCACTTTTTCATGCTCCAGCAAACCGGCGGCATCCATCAGGTCTTCATCAATGGTGATAGACCCGATATAGTGAAGATTGGCCTCTGTAACGCGCACGCGGTGCAGCTTGGACTTTAGGACTTCTATCGTCATTGCGGGCGCAAAGGTAAGGCGTTGGGCGTAAGGCGTTGATTATGCCCCACTGGTTTGTTGGGCTTCGTTGCGGGAAAGCCCCACACGGCTCATTTACCCCTTGCACAGTATAAATCAGACCTCTTGCGAAAGTCTATTTGTTCTCTTTCGGATGATACTTTCATCGTTGCCAGGGTTGCCACAGATGCAAATACATAATTATAAGCTGCTCCATAATCTTCAGAACACAAAATAATTGAGATTGCGGGTTACCGC
>DDEO01000017.1:8787-15225 GCA_002336725.1 Bacteroidetes bacterium UBA1952
TGGGGCGTGCTACACAGCAACGAAAATGCTGCATGAAACGACTTTCGCAAGAAGCCTATCAGACCTCAAAAGTGCTGTTTCTATTGCGAATCCCTGCGTTTGCAAGGTGCGCCATTCGGGCGATAGTCTAAACGAATCCCGGCTTACTTCGCATCAGTTGTTGCATCCCGGCAGTTCAAAGAGCGCCAGAATGCAGCGCCGCGTTCCGAAATTCCGCTGGGGCTTGTTTTAACGCTGGGGCTTGTTTTAATAAAAAAGCCCCAGCGACACGCAATGGCCCTGTTGGGCGCTCATCTGCCCGCCGATGTCGCCGCTATTGTCCATGCTGTTGGCGCTGATGTGAAACGTGCCGGAAGAAAGCACCGTTCCGAGGCTGTCTTTGCCCACAATCCGGTAGCTTCCGGAGCGGAGCTGCATCCGCAGCGGCGCTACGCCATCGCTGCTCACGCTGCCGCAGGTGGGCTGCTGGGCAAAGTAGGGCAATATGCCTTTGGGCGCGTCATCTACATATAGAAACATCTTGGCGGTGGACTGACTGGTGTAGAAATTGAAATCGAAAACCATGTTCTTGTCTTCTTTTTTGCACTGCACGAGGAAGAGCGAGGCAAGCGCGAGGGCGACGACCGGCAGGAAAGAGCGATTCATAAAAAAAGCGTGTGAGCGAGGAATGAACAGGGAAACGGCGCGTCGGTGGGCTTTATTGCGGCCCTTCTGCGCCCTGCCATATTTCCCAGCTTTCCGCCGCCTGTATCTCCAGCATCTGAAGCCCGTTTTTTACGCGGCAGCCGTGCCGCAGACCTTCCTGCATAAAAGCCGTTTCGGCAGGGTTATATACCAGGTCGTAGAGCGCGTTTTCGGGGGAAAGCAGGTGGTAGTTGAGCGGTGGTTTTCCGGAAATTTCGGGCCAGGTGCCGAGCGGTGTGGCGTTGATGATGAGGGGATATTGCCGCAGGATTTTTCCGGAAATATCCGGGTACGAAAGTCCGTTTTCGCCGCCTTTGCGGGATACATACCGGAATGGGATTTGCATTTGCGACAGCGCATAGGCCACGGCTTTGGATGCGCCACCCGTTCCCAGAATCAGTGCGCCGGCGGGCAGCGGATGCAGCCATGCGGAAAGACTTTTCCCAAACCCGACCCAATCCGTATTGAAGCCGGTGAGCGTGCCGTCGGCTTCTCTCCGAATGCAATTCACCGCGCCGATAGCGGCGGCGTGTGGGTCGAGGCGGTGCAGAAAGGGCAAGATGGCTTCCTTGTGTGGAATTGTGATGTTCAGCCCCTGTAATCGTTCCTTTTTTATCAGCGCCGGAAGCGCCGAAAGGTCCTGCACCGGGAAGGCATCATAGCGGGCATCCATCCCCTCTTTCCGGAATTTTCCGGAAAACCAGGCCGGGGAGAAGGAATGTCCGAGCGGGTAGCCAATGAGGCCGTAGCGGTCCACGAGCAAAAAATTCCGGAAATATACAGAGCAGAAGAAGCCCCGGCGCTATTGCCGGATGATTTTTTCGGTTTTCAGCAGTTCTCCTTTCTCATCAGTCAGGCGCAGGAAATAAAGCCCTTTGGCGAAGCCGGATATATCTATTTGCCGCGCATTGCCAACCGTGCGCAGCAGCCGACCGGTTGCATCATGCAGCGTTGCATTCAGGGCAATCGGGCTTTCGATGTAAATCATGCCGGAAGTAGGGTTGGGATAGAGGTGCAGCGATTCGGAACCAAAATCCGTTACGGCCAGATTTGCAAAATATTCCGGCGTGCTAAAAGCCTCGCAGCCATAGCCATCGGTCAGCTTTACGGTGTAGGAGCCAATCGCCGTTACATTAAGGGAGCGATAGACCTCGCCGGGCAGGGCTATATTATTTTGATACCATTGATAGACATAAGCCTGCGGATTGGCCACCCGCAACACAAGACCGCTGCGGGTAACGGCGGGCTGCGGCGCGGGGTGCATAATTACCGGAACGGGAGCAGAAACGGCCGTGCAGCCATAGGCGTTGGACACCTGAATGCGGTAGGTTCCGGTTGCGGAAACCGTTTTGTAGGGGGCATGATCCTGCGCCTGAAGCACGCCATTGATGATCCATAACAGGTTATTTCCCGGTTCTGTCTGGGTGTTCAGCACTACAGAACTGCCCTCGCAGAAGCTGACGGCTCCGGTAAAGGTGATGTTGGCCGTGGGCGTGGGGTTGATGGTGAGCATCACCGGTGCGCTGGTATCGCTCTGGCAGCCGTTGGTATCTACCACCCGCACGCTATAATTGCCGCCATAGGTGCGGGCCGCATAACGCGCAGATGTTGCGCCGGCGATGGGCGTATTATCGAAAAACCATTGCCACTGACTGCCGCCGGGCGTGGTGGCCAGCAACACAAGCGAGTCGTCGGCACAACGGGCAGCAGCGGTATTGGGAGTGGTGGCGGCGACCGGGTTGGGCGCTATCTGAACGTTTCTGGCATCCGAAGTATCGGTGCAGTTGTTGGAGAGATTGATAACAAAAACGCGATAAACGCCGGGCGTGGTTATAATATAGCTACTGCTTGTGGCCCCGGCGATAGGCGTGTTGGATTGGAGCCATTGGTAGGAATAATTTCCGGAAGGGCCAAACAGCGTCAGGCTGCTTGTGCCGCTACAAAGGCTGGTAGGCGCGGGCGGCGTAACGGTCGAAAGGATGGGCTTAACCGATACAGTAGTGCCGACAGCCGAAGTGTCTTTTCTGCCGGAGGGCGAAGTGATGACTACTTTATAAGTTCCGGCAATTTTGGCGGCGTAGCTGCTGCCCGTTGCGCCGGCGATGGGACCGCCCCGCAGCCATTGATAAGAGTAGGAAGGATTTTGCGGCGAAACCGTCAGCACGACCGAGTCTTTGTTGCAAAAATTTGTGGGTCCGCCTGCCGTGATGACTGGCGAAACCTGCGCCGGAGCGGCGGCTCCCAGACTCATTAAAAAACACACGAGCGCCCCCCTGCGGACACTCCGGAAAATCACACTCATATTAAAGGAAGAATTTTCCAAAATTAGGCAGAAAGCACCGTTTCCGGAAAGCGAAAAAAGAACCGGTGTCTTCGCCCCGGTCTTTAATTTTCCTGCGCTTCTTCTTGAATGTCTTTGTATTCGATGTCTTTGATATTGGCTTCGATGCGTTCTTTTTTCAGGCCCTGCCGCAGCAGCCCAAAGAGCGACATATACACATTGGCAATCCACACCCAGGCGAAACCGGCAATCAGATAGCCGCGCCAGCCGGGCATCAGCAACTGATAACCGGTGATGATGAGGAAGAAGGCCGTTACGTAGTGGCTGAAGCAATACTCGCAGGTGAAGAGGTAGAAAAATTTTCGTTTCAGGAGCGAGGAGGCTTTATCAGACTTTCGGGCGGCCCATTCGCGCGGTTCCCGGAAAATCTCTTCGTGGGTAACTGTCCAGGCAACGCAGGCAATGGCCAGCGGGACGATAAAAATTTCGACCAGGTTATCGGTCAGATTCATGAGGTACGCTTTAAAGCGGTGGAACGGCAATAACTATACCGGCAAAACACCCGTGGCACCCCATTTACATTAATTAAAAAAATATTCCAAAAAGGCAGGTTACCTTTTTCCTCTTTGCGGATAAACAACTGTTCAAAACCTTTTTTCAACACCACCAACCATGAAATTCGTAAAGTTCAGCATCCTGGCCCTCGCTCTCGGCGTATTCGCAACTTCTTGCTCCAACACCACTGAAGAGCACACAACTGTTACTACTGACTCTACTGTAGTTGCTCCTGAAGTAGCTCCTGTAGTTGTTGATACAACTGTTGCCGCTCCTGCTACTGGTGCAGACAGCATGGCTACTGCTACTCCTGCCGGCGCTACCAACAGCGTGAGCAACACGACCACAACAACCACTACCGAAGTTAAAAAATAAGAAATTCTCTCTTCTCTTTTCTTTTCTTCAGAAATGGAAAACCACCTCTCTTCGGGGTGGTTTTTTTTATTTCCGGGAGTTGCGGTCAGATTTCTGTGAAAATAAAAAAAGGAGCTACCCGGCTGAAACCGTGTAACTCCTTGATGATTAAGGTGTGGACCCACCCGGAGTTGAACCGAGAACCGACACTTTATGAGAGTGCTGCTCTACCTTTGAGCTATAGGTCCAAAATTTTTTCCTACAATATTGCTGTTCAATTCAGGATAATGATGCTCTCTGTGGCAGTTGGCACACAGCACATTGCATTTCCTGATCTCTTCCAGCAAAATTACTTCGTTTGCGTTTGATAGCTTGCGCATATCGATTCCAAAGGACTTCGTGGCCGGGTCAATATGGTTAAATTCCAAGGCCGCTAAGTTTTTATCATAGCCACAGACAGAACACGCGCCACCCAACAGTGCTATGTACTTCATTTTCCGGGTTACTGCGCGCCGGGTCTGCGAGTGGTAGGTGTTGGTCTGATGCTTTATCTGATGCCAATGACCTCTCTGCTTACAGGCACCCGAACAATACTTCTGCTGATTTCCCCGGAGCACATTTCCGCACTGTGTACACAATTTACGCATCCTTTCAAAGGTAATAAGCGTTTTTCTTGTACACAAATGCACGCTGATTTCAAAGAAGCCTCTGATTTGCAGCCCGACCCGTGAAATCCTGCAAACAGTGCGCGAAGATAAGCATCCCTACTTTTGAAAAAACATTTCCCAGCCAAAAAAATGTCCCCCGCTCCCGCACTCCAGAACATCCGCTCCATCATTTTTGACCTCGGCGGCGTTATCCTCAACATCGACTACAAAGCTACCGAAGGGGCTTTCCGGAAACTCGGTGTTCCGGATTTTGAAAAGCAGTTTTCACAACTGCGCCAGAATGCTTTTTTCGATGATTGGGAAACGGGACGCATCTCGCCCGAAGAATGGCTCGCCGGGATGAAAAATGCCTGCGGAACAAACATCAGCGAGGCGCAAATTATCGATGCATGGAACGCCATGCTGCTCGATTTTCCCATCGCCCGCCTGCGCCTGTTGCAGCAACTGCGCAATCAATACGACTTATTTCTCCTGTCGAATACCAACGCCATCCACGAAGCGGCTTTTAATGAAATCCTGCGCCGGCAAACCGGCCTGCCCTCGCTCGGCGTGCTGTTCGACAAGGTTTATTACAGCCACCGCATCGGTCTGCGCAAGCCCGACGAAGCGCCTTTCCGGAAAATCCTGGAAGAAAACGGCCTGAAGCCGGAACAGACTTTGTTTATCGACGACAGCCCGCAACACATCGAAACGGCTAAAAGCCTCGGCCTGCAAACCCTTCATCTTGCGCCGCCCAAAACCATAGAAGACGTGTTTCGGAAGTAGCGAGGGGCGTTGCCGCCTCGCTAACGTATGATACCCTTTCAAGGCTTTGAAGGGATTAAAACAGCAGTATCATATAACCCATGCTCCCTGCCTACTTCACTTCCTCATAATCAATATACTCGCCCTTGCGGGGTTCCGGCGAAGGCGGCGGTGGCGGCGTTTGATTTCCGGAATTTTGCATCTGATTCATCTGCTCCTGCATCTGCCGCATCCGGCTCCGAACCTGCCGGACACCGCCCACGAGCGGCAGCACCACCCGCAGCACAAAGCGAATCAGGAAGAAAAAGAGAATGAAATAAATCAGGAATCTGAACATGATTTCAAAAGTACGGCGCTTCCGGTCCGTTAATTGTTAAAACACCGGAAAACCAAAAAGACGAAATTCCGGAAAATGTATTTAATTTTGCCGCTGCAATACAGCACTGATATGAAAAAGGGGAACGCCGGGCGTTTCCCTTCTTTTTTGCCACTATGACGAACGAAGAAATCCTTGCAAAAGTCCACAGCCTGCTCGAGCCGCTCCTGGACGACACCGACCTTTTTATTACCGGAATGCACATCAAGCCAACGGCCAATATCAAAATCTATATGGATTCGGATAGCGGGCTGACGGTAGAGAAAAGCATCCATATCAACCGCGCACTGCGCGCCGCCATCGATGCAGAGGGGATGTTCCCGGAAGGCGATTATTCCCTCGAAGTATCGTCGCCCGGCGTCGGCGAGCCGCTGACGAGCATCCGCCAATACCGCAAAAATGTAGGCCGGCTGCTGGAAGTAGAAAAAAACGACGGCACGCTGGTTACCGGATTTTTGCGCAATGTAGCCGAAGACGCACTGACGCTGGACGTGAAAGGAACCAAGAAAGTGCCACCCCACGAAGCCGCTATTCCGCTCGCCGACATCAAAACGGCAATCGTACAAGTCGTATTTTAGATGTTTCATGTTTCATGTTTCATGGGATAAAATGCAACACAAGAAGTACCTCATTAACCAAGAAACAAGTCATGTTTCATGAAACATGAAACATGACACATAAAACATCTAACCAAAAGTCAAGCTGTGTTTCATGACACATGAAACATGAAACATTTAACCAGAAGTCAAGCCATGTTTCATGAAACATGAAACATG
>DDEO01000187.1 GCA_002336725.1 Bacteroidetes bacterium UBA1952
TGCTTCCTTTAAGCGGGCAATCACATTGGCATTGGTTTTTAAACGTACCAGTAAAGCCCCTTCCGTTTTTAATTTGTTGATCTGGGCTTTAGCCACCTTATACCTCAGGCTGCTAAAATTACTGAAGGAGGTGTCGTTTTTATAATCGGTGACTTTTGGTGGTTTAACATCGCCTTCCTGGGAATAGGAAACAGTAACAACAAACAAAAAGAAACAACAACTAGAAGCAGCTTATGCTTTATTAGCGGGCTTCTACATACCGATAGCTATCGGTATCAGCCTGACAATCTTTATGTAGATACAGTGGTCTGTTATTGGCAGCTTGTCGAAGAACGGGGGCTCTACAGCGCTCCGTCCACGCCGGCTACATTTGCAGACACTACTCCATCCTTTATTCAGACACTACTCCACCCTTTATTTAGGACCGGTTTTTTCGGGATGATAAGCCCCGTAAAATTTTCCAACTGATATTATGAAGACAAACACGACGGATTCAAACCAAAACGAATCGCTGGACCAGAACTTCTGGAACGAGCGCTGGGCAGCAGGCGAAACGGCTTGGGATGCCGGGAAAGCCACGCCCCCTATCGCCGAATACATGGCGCAGTTTCCGGAAAAAGAAGCAGCCATTCTGATTCCCGGTTGCGGCAGCGCCCACGAGGCAGAAGCCCTGGCAGAAATGGGTTTTCAGAACATCACGCTGCTCGATATTGCTCCCGAAGCGGTGGCGCGCCTGCAACAGAAATTCGCCGACAAGCCGCAGATAAAAGTGATTTTGGGTGATTTTTTTCAGCATGAGGGCCGCTACGATCTGATTTTGGAACAGACTTTCTTCTGCGCCATCCCACCGCAGCGCCGCGCGGAATACGTTCAAAAAGCGGCTTCCCTGCTCCGCGACGGCGGACGATTGGTGGGCGTTCTATTCGATAAAAACTTCGATAAACAAGGCCCGCCTTTCGGTGGTCACGCAGCGGAATACCGGGCGCTTTTCAGCCCTTATTTCGATATTCAGAAAATGGAAGCCTGTTACAACAGCATTGCGCCGAGGGCCGGCACAGAACTGTTTATCCACCTCGTGCGGAAGTGAAAAATTTCCGGAAAATCCGGGCATTTTCCGGAAAACTATCCTTTAAAAATAGCCTGCTGCCCCTTCTTACAGACGCTCAAAATCGTTTGTGTCGCCGGGGCAAAATGCCCGCAGCCGCCGGATATTACTTCGGGTCTGTCCGCGCCGGCGGGGTTATATCCGCGCTTTTGACGTTGTAAAAACTGTTGGCCTGCGTTACACACGTCATCACCAGGTCGTTGATACACACATGATCCGGCAGGCCGAGGCAGTAGCCCACCGTGTCTGCCACGTCCTGCGCCGCGAGCGGCGTAAAGCCTTCATACACCGCTTCTGCACGTGCTTCATCGCCCTTGAAACGCACGAGAGAAAACTCGGTTTCTGCCGCGCCGGGATGGATGGCCGTAACTTTTATTCCATACGGCAACAAGTCGATCCGCATTGCCTGACTCAGCGCATCTACCGCCGATTTGGTGGCGGCATATACATTTCCATTTCGATACATATTCTTACCCGCCGTGCTGCCGATATTCACGATATGGGCATAACCGGATTTTTTGAGCAGCGGCAGCAGGGTGCGCGTGGCATACAGAAGACCCTTTACATTGGTATCTATCATCTGATCCCAGTCGCTTATATCGCCCGCATCAATAGAAGAAAGGCCGGCGGCAAGTCCCGCATTGTTTATCAGGATGCGCAACGGATGGCGCAGCCGTTGTTCTATTCCGGAAAAAGCAGTCGCTACTGCCGCGCTGTCTTGTATGTCGAAAGCCAGCGGGTGCACTTCGATGCCATATTTTCCGGAAAGTTCCTGGGCCAGCGCAGCCAATCGGTCGCCACGCCTGCCGGTAAGAATCAGATCATAGCCAAAGGAATGAGCCAATCGGCGGGCAATTGCTTCTCCGAAACCGCTGCTTGCGCCGGTAATCACAGCTGTCGCCGGGCGGCGGCGGGCCGTCGGATTATCGCAGGAGGGTGAGGTCTCCTTTTGTGAGTTCTTCTTTTCCATTTCTATCGGTGGTGCTCATCATCCAGTAGTAGGTTCCAATTTCGGCGGTGCGGCCATGCAGGTATCCATCCCAGCCTTCGCCGAAGGTTTTGGTTTCAAAAACCATCTCGCCGAAGCGGTTGAAAATCCGGAAATACCGAAGCTCGGTGAAGCCAATGGCGATGGGTGCAATGTAGTCGTTGATGCCGTCGCCATTGGGCGTAAAAGCACTTGGCACAGTGAGGGCGGGTTGCCCCACTACCTGCACCCGAATATCATCGCGCCCTTTGCAGCCGCCCTCCGAAGACACGTCCACCGTATAAACGATATTGGTAACGTTTGGATAAGTGCCTACAGGATTGGGGATATTGGGATTATTGAGGAAAAGCGACGGAGACCAGGTATAACGATTGCCGCCGGAGGCGTTAAAAAAGATAGATTCGCCCTTGACGATAACGGTATCGTTGCCGGCAAAAGGCCGGAAACGTTCTATCCGCACGTCTTGGGTCAGGGTGTCGCGGCAGCCCAGCGAACTGCCGGAAATCAAACGCACCGGATATTCGCCGCCTTCCAGATAGTTGTGAGAGGGATTTGCCGTATTTGCGAAACGCCCATCGCCAAAATCCCATTTCCAGTAATCAACGCTGCCGTAGGTAGTGGTGGATTTATCGGTAAACTGAATGGGCGCACCGGGACAGGCCAGTCCGGCAAAGTCGAAATCGGGCTTAAACAGCGGATAGACCTTCACAAAGCGCGCAATCGAATCCCGACAGGTGCTGCCGGGATTAACAACCAGCTTCACCACATAAGTGCCGGTATCGGGATAGGTAAAAGTGGGCGAAAACTCGTTGGACGTATCGGCATCTGTTCCCGGTACGCCAAAATCCCAGTGATAGGCAAAACCGCCGCTGCTGATATTATCAAACTTCACCGTTCGGGACCGGCACTCCACGATATAGGTATTGGGAAGGGAAGAGTATTGCGGAATATCAGCCACAACGGCCTTGGAGCAATTGGTTACCACAAACTGAAACTCCCGCTTGGTGGTGTTGATTTTTACGCCGTTGCGCCATTCGTTGCAGCAAACGGTTACGACATAGCGCCCCTGCGTAGTGGGCCGGGCCGTCAGAACGCCGGTTATCGGGTTTATCTGTACGCGCGGATTAGACGGGAATGGGTTTATGGGGCTAAAGCCACCGATGTAGCGCACCTGTGCATAGGGCGGCGGCTGCGGATCGGGGATGGGGTCGCCACTGCTTGCGCCTTCGTAAGCCTCGCACAGTTCGTAGCTGAGCGAGTCATTGTCGGGGTCGCGGGCGCTGTTGTCGTAAACAAGCGGATTATTGATGCAGATAATCTGCGGCGGGTTGGTCTTGAAGACGGCAGAACTGTTTTGCCCGGCAGACAAGGGCGGGATGACGCAATAATAAGTAGCTCCGGTGGCATCCGGATTGGCAATATTATTGACCTGCGCATTGCGGCAGCAGCGTTGATAGGTGATGATATAGCTGCTCTGCGAATCGCGGGGGATGTCCACATTGGCGATGAAGATGGAGCGTTTCAGGCAGGTAGCGGGCGGGTTGTTGATGCAGGAATTACTGAATCCCGGATCGACCGTTTCGGGGCCGCCGGGCTGCCAGTCCACTTTCAGGTTTTGCACCAGCGCGGAGTTGCGCCCGTTGAGCCGATACACCCGTATCTTGGCCGGGTTATCCTGGCTGATAGCCGTAGGGTCGCCGGCGATACAATCCTGATAGAGCGTCAGTTTGATCTGATAGCGGTTGAGGTTGCGATCTATAAGCTGATAGGTAAAATCTGCACCTACGATATGAGTAGCATAAGACGCAACCGGAAGGCCGCCCACGAGCAGCAAAACCAAAAGAAAAAGCAGACTTCTAAGGCGCATACTGCCCAAAATTAGCGTTTACCGCAGAACCCGTTGAAACGATTTAAATCGGCCACCACCCGCTCCGGCGTTTCGAGCATACTCAGGTGGCCAACGCCTTTGTATAAAGACAGAAAAGAAAGCGGCGGAAGGGCCACCAGCGGCAGTACCTCATCTGTAGAGAGTACCTGATCTTCTGCGCCCAGAATCCATTGAACGGGCACTTTAGCCGTGCGCAGCAGGGCCGTACGATCGGGCCGGGCGGCGAGTGCCTCGTTGTAAAGCGCCAGCGTTTCGGCGGGCATCGCAGCGGCGCGGAGGAGTTGTTGTTCCAGCACTTTCGGGTGTGCCCTGAGATATTCGGGCGCAAAAAGTTTTTGAATGAAAAGGCGCAGGTATTCGTCTTTTCCACCTTTGCGCAGCAGGGCCACGGCCTTTTGCCGCTGCTCTTTTTTCTCTTCGCTATCGGCCTTTGCCGTGCTGTGGAGCAGAGCCAGGCAGCCTATATTTTCCGGAAACTGCGCCAGCATCGACAGGGCTACATAGCCGCCCATAGAGTGGCCGGCAAGGGTATATTTTTCTACACCCAGTTCCTGAAGCAAAGCGTGAATTTCACCGGCCATCAGGTCTATGGTCAGGGGTGCTTCGGGCAGCGGGCTTTTTCCGGAGCCGGGCAAATCGGGAATGATCAGGCGGTGGTTTTGGGAAAGCGCGGGAGCTACTTTCCGCCATAAAGTTGCGTTTTCCGGCAATCCGTGCAGCAATACGATTGCAGGTCCTGCGCCGCCTTCATAAAAGTTAATACCTTTTGTTTGCCTGAGCGTAAATCCATGGAGTTCATTCATAATTACCGCGCTGTTTTCCGGAGCAAAGAAAGTCTATAAATCATGCCATAGTTCAGGCACAAAGCCAATAATAATGGCCACCCCGCACGCAGGGGCAGTTCCTGCACCCCGAAAAGATGAATGACAAAGGCCAGCAATAGCATTGCGGATGCAAAAAGAAGATACCGGCACAGCCATTTACCCCGCAGAAAAGCACCAACAACGCTCAGCGGCATCAGCCAGAGGAAGTTCCAGTTGAGGCTGCAGGCCTGATGATCCGTGCCAAACCACATAAACAGAATGAGCAGGCCCAGCAAGCCGGTGATAAAAAACAGCGAACGACCAAAAATTTCGGCTGCGATATGCCAGCGGCGGGCGCTCCACAAAATGGCGCTGATGGTAAGCAGCGCAAAGTTCAGGAGCAACGGACCGCGAAAGGGTATTTTGTCATGGGCAGCGCCAGGCAGGAGTGTCTCGGCAGGCCGGGCACAGGATTTTCCTCTAAATAATGAATGGGCCACACCCGAACGCAGATAATCGGGCAGGTATTGCATCGTCATCGGCGAAACCGGCTTATCCACCGGGCTGCCGAGCAGAATGTCGATCCCAAATTTCTCCCACAGACGCGGCTTCAGGTAATCGTCAATGCTGTTGCGAAAGGTTTTGTATGGAATGGAATCTGCCCCGCCCGCTTGGTATTCCGGCCCGATGGCTTTTGGGAAAATATCGCGGATGCGGGTCGCGCAGTTGTCGTAAAGGAAATCGTATTTGTAAGCGGCGTTCTGGGGCAGGAGGTTTTCTTCCAATGCCTCATACAGGCGCTGTTTGGCTGCCGAATCAAGCAGGAGTTCCTGCTCCTGAACGCTGCGCCCCTCGGCGATATAGGTATTCAAAAAATCCGGAAATGATTCTTTGGCGAGATAATACAAGAGCTTGCCGCGCAGGTATTTGATCTCAAAATTTTCCTCAAAACCGTTGAAGGTGCCGTAGTTATAGACCTCGTCGGTGCCGCGTGCCGTATCAATGATGCGGATGGCCGCGTGTCCAAAAAGCGAATACAGTTCGTCGCCCGTGCCGCAGGTAAGCAGCGAGACGCGTTTTTGCGCCCCAGCAGGCAGACAGGCAATCAGGATTAAAAAAAGAAAAAGCAGTCGTTTCATTCCGAAGGCTGCGAATTTCCAACAAAAAAGCCGTTTACGGTGTGTAAACGGCTTTTAAAGCGACTTGTCAAGTCCGCGTATGGTAGTTGGTTGACTTGACAAGTCTCAGAAAAGAAGTTTGGGCTTCAATTTCCGGAAAGTAGACTTGACAAGTCGCGAACGCTTACGCATTTTGCGAGCCGCCGGCAAAGGTTGCCGACAGGTATTCGCGGTTGAGGCGGGCGATGTTTTCCAGCGAGATGCCTTTGGGACATTCCGCTTCGCAGGCACCGATATTGGTGCAGGAGCCAAATCCTTCATGGTCGTGCTGGGCCACCATATTAAGCACGCGACCTTTGCGCTCCGGATCGCCTTGCGGCAGCAGCGCGAGGTGGCTGATTTTGGCCGACATAAACA
>DDEO01000143.1 GCA_002336725.1 Bacteroidetes bacterium UBA1952
TTGCTACGGGTGTCTCCCCCTCCTTCGGAGGGGGCTGGGGGGGGGCCAATACACTGGGCCAGTGTGCGGGCCATCACTGTTTTGCCGGTGCCGGGATTGTCCTCGAGCAGGATGTGGCCGCCGGCAAAGAGTGTGGTCAGAATCAGCTCAATCTGCGGGCGCTTGCCGCGGATAACGGTTTCTATCTGGGAGATAAGGCGCTGGATAAGGTCGGCAGCGGTATTTTGTTCCATTCCAGAAAATCTTTTAAAAAGCCACTGTTTCTTTTATTTACTCACCAGCCGTACCACCGGCACAATCATTTCTTCCAGCGAGATGCCGCCGTGCTGAAACGTGTCGCGGTAATACTGCACGTAGTGGTTATAGTTGTTTGGATAGCACAGAAAAATATCTTCCTTCGCAAAGATGAAGGTAGAAGAGACATTGGGGCGCGGCAGACCGGCGAGCTTGGGGTCGCGGAAGGCAAGCACGTCTTTGTCTTCAAAGGCCAGGTTGCGCCCGTGTTTGTAGCGCAGGTTAGTGGTAGTGGTGCGGTCGCCGATACATTTACTCGGCTTTTGTACACGCACCGTGCCGTGGTCGGTGGTGATGAAAAGCTGAATGCCCTTGTCGGCAATTTTTTTCAGCGCACGGTAGAGCGGCGAGTGTTCAAACCAGCTTACCGTCAGCGAGCGATAGCTCACCTCGTCGCCGGCCAGCTCCTTGAGCACTTCCATCTCGGTGCGGGCGTGGGAAAGCATATCCACAAAATTGTACACCACTACATTCAGGTCGTTTTTGAGGTAGTTGTGGATGTTATCCTCAAAATCCTTTCCGTCGTTGTTATTGGTGATTTTGGTGTACGTCGCCTTGATGTTTTCCAACCGGTGGCGCTTGAGGTTATCGCGCAGGAAAAGCTCTTCGGAGAGATTTTTGCCGCCCTCTTCGTCGTCGTTTTTCCAGTCTTTGGGAAATTTCTGGGCAATATCCACCGGCAGCATTCCGGCGAAGAATGCATTGCGGGCATATTGGGTGGCCGTTGGCAGGATGGCATAAAATTCATCTTCTTCTACCACCCGGAAAAGCTCGGTGAGAATCGGCTCAATGACCTTCCACTGATCGAAGCGCAGGTTGTCTATCAGCACCATAAAAGTGGGCGTTCCCGGCTCGATATGCGGAAATATTTTGCGGGCCATCACTTCGTGCGAGAGCAGCGGCGCTTCCGGATCTTTTCCGGCAACCCAGTTTGCGTAATTTTTGGAGATAAATTTAAAGAAAGACGTATTGGCCTCGGCCTTTTGGCTTTCCAGAATCTCCAGCATTTCCGGCGAGTCGGAAGCCGTTAGTTCCAGTTCCCAGCGCACCAGCCTGGCGTAAAGTTCTTTCCACTCTTCGGCGTTGGGATTGGAGGAAAGTTGCATAAACAAATTCCGGAATTCCTGCTGAAAAGCCGTTGTAGTGGCTTCGCTCACCAGCCGGCGGCTGTCCATAATTTTCTTTAGGCTCAGCAACACCTGATTGGGATTCACCGGCTTGATAAGATAATCGGCAATCTGCGCACCGATGGCCTCTTCCATGATGTTTTCGGCCTCGTTTTTGGTAATCATCACCACGGGCAGCAGGGGCCGTATTTCCTTGATGCGGGCCAGCGTCTCCAGTCCGGTAAGGCCCGGCATGGATTCATCCAGCAGCACTACGTCGGGGTGGTTATCGGCCAGATATTCGAGTGCGTCGTGGCCGTTGGAAAAAGGGGTTACGTTGTAGCCTTTGCCTTTGAGGAAAAGCATTTGGGATTTGAGGGAATTGATTTCGTCATCAACCCAGATAATATCGCCCTGCGTGGTGTTCATTGAAATAGAAATGCTTGGAAAATGGAGCGGTGGAAAGGTAGCTTTTGCTGGTGAATTTCCGGAAATCAAACTTCCCGGAAGATACAACGCAAGGTCTGCCTTTATCGTACAAACCGTTGCCTTAAAAGATGTGCCGCCCTTCCCGGATTGTTCTTCTTTGACCTCCTCAAGTGTTTTTGTTTTGGGGTGCTTTGCTCGATATCGCTGCCCTGCCGTGTCTTCTATCGCAAAAAAAACGCCTGCATTTCCGGAAAAATACGGGCGTTTTTTTGAATCTGAAAGAGTACCTACCGGAACATCGCTATCAAATCGTTCAAATCGGTTTTGCCGTCGCCGTTGCGGTCGAGCAGGCCACCAAGGCCGGGAGACTGCGCCTGCGCATTTCCGGAAGTCGGCGTATTGCCGCCCAACATTCCGCCCAGCATCCCGCCCAAACCACCACCACCGCCGAGCATCCCGCCAAGGCCGCCGGCCATCCCGCCGCCCATCAGCGAGCCAAGGATGTTGGTGATGTCGAAAGACGAATTATTGGGATCTTTGGTGCGGTTAAAAAAGTGCGATAACAGCATGGGAATCGCCGCCATCGCAATCGTCCGGGCCATGCCGGAGCCAATGCCCAGCTTCTGAGTCAGATTTCCGGAAAAATGCTCCGTCATCTGCTGCATCTGCGGGTTAGATGTATCGCCCTGCGACGCGCCCTGAAACAGGTTTTTCAGCGCCGAAGGGCCGCCTTGTTGCAGGATATCCTGCATTCCGGAAAAAAGACTTTGAGAAGCTACCTGCGAAACGGCGCTTTCAGAAATGCCCTGCTGCTGCGCCTGCTGCGGAAGGGCCTGCGGGATAATTTCACCAGCAAGGCTTTGAAGTTGTTCAAACATTGGGGTTAGGAGTGAGGAGTTTGGTGTTAAGAGTTAAGCTTTTGCAAGCAGACCTTCGCCTTACGCATTCATTTTTGGGATGCGCAGCACCTGGCCGGGATAGATTTCATTTTCGTTTTTAATCATCGGCTGGTTGGCTTCTACAATCTGTTTGTATTTCGCGCCGTTTCCGTAGTAATGTGCGGCAATGGCCCAAAGTGTATCACCTTTTTTCACTTCATAGGTGTCGCTTTCGGCTTCCTGCGGCGCGGCCTGCGCTGCCGGAGCAATAGTCATCTGGTTGTCCACCTTGAAGATGCCAGACACATTTCCGGCCATCAGAGCGGCTTTTTCATAGTCGGCGCGGGAAGCGGCTTCGCCGGTCAGCACCACTTCGCCGTCGGCGGCATCAAAACGCACGTCTAAGTTTTTGATGTCGAGGCCGAGGCTTTGCACGTGGGCGCGCAGGGCCGAAAGTTGCTGCTGATGAATCGCATCGGCATTGGCCGACGGGTCTGCCTGGCGCACTTCGTCGCCCGATTTAAAGATTTTCTTGCCCGCTTCGCGGATAAAAGAGAAGAGTCCCATAAAAGTTGCGTGTTTTTTGGAGGAGCGAAATTGTGTTTTAAAAGAAAGCGGTTCAGCCCGTTTCGGCCAGCTTAATAAAATATCATTCCCCGGCAGCAACCGATGATTTTTCGGGTAGCACCGCCAGCAGGCTGTCGCGGTCTTCGAGCAGTTGGAGGAGGGCTTCTTCCCAACGGCGCAACTGTCCGACCAACAGCCGGGTGCGCAGATGCAACACACGGGCTTCTTTCCCGCTCCGGCTGCTGCGAAAAAGCAGGCGGGTGAGCAGGTTGCCGCGCGTCTTCACGTTAAAAGCCTCCGAGAGTCGCACCAATACCACGCTGCGTTTTCCGGAAAAAGAATCCAGCATCCCGCGCAGGGTTTCCGGCGCGGTAAGCGAAGAAATGAGCAGCACCTGCATCCCGGCATCGGGCAGCGGCTCGGCAGTGTCCCAACGGGCGGCGGCAATGTTTTTTCGCACGCCTTCTGCCTTTGAAAGCGTATTCGCATGGGAAGTGGTTTGCGCCATCTGGAAATGCAATGCTTTCCCGCCTTCAGAGAGGTTTTGATACACCGTCCACACGGCGCTTTTATAGAAGTCGAGCGCCGTTTGGGTGGCTTCTTCGGTTGGGCCAAAGGTACCCGGAAAGCGGGCGCTGAAAGAAGCAAAAACCGTTAGCACCGAGGCATAAGGCTCAAAGATTTCCGGAATCCGCACCATCAGTTCGCGGTTGCGGGCATAGACGCTCCAAAGGATGCGCCGCATATCGTCGCCGGTGGCAAAGCGCCGCGAATTATACAGGTCGCCCTCTACGCGCTGCAGCGTATCCACCCGCTCCGTCAGCTCTACGGCGCGGCGCGGCTGCACCGTAAGATTGCTACCCGGAAGCACTTCCGGCGTGCGCAGAAAAACATCGGCAGCGGAGACGGTTACCGGCAGGGCGAAAAGGCCAAAGGCATCCCGAAACAAAAAGCGAACGGATTGCAGGCGGTATTCCTGAGTATGCCGTAGCTGAAGCGGCCCGGTGGCCGTCTGCCGACTGTTTGGAGCGAAAGAGAAAAGCCGCGCTCCCCGAAGCGCCGCCGGGTCGGTCGTTTCATCTTCCCGAAAATGAAGCGTCGCCTGCACACTGCCCCAGAAGGGCAGCAGGCGACCGGTGCGCGTGAGTCGGAAACGCTGTTTTTCATCTGTTTGCGTATCCAGAAAAAGTTCCAGCGTCTCGGCTTTCCGGGCGCTGATACGGCGCTGCCATACCCAGGTAATCAGGGTAGAAAGAAGGGCTATCGCCAGCGCGGCGAGCAGCAGGACAAGGCCCATTTGCAGCAGCAGACGCACCAGCGGCAGCAGGCCGTTTGCCGCCGCCGCGCCTTCCCGGAGGGCGGGCGCAGATTCCCGGAAAAAAATATAGAGCAGCACTGCCAGCACGGTCAGCATCCAGAAGCCGGCGCGAACAGGAAAGGCACGAAGGGCGGGAAAGAAGCGCATGAAATGCAAAAGTCTGCAACTGCGGGGAATAAGGTCTTAACCTATCCTAAAAGCCTGTTTAACAGCTCCCGCAAGACTGTTTGAATTTGTTGTTAAATAGAATGCCAGCGGCCCCGATGCCGATAAAACCGGCTCTTTTAAAGGCTACTTTTGGGGAGTAAATCTTCCTGCATCGAAACGACGATTACTTTCTAGAGCTGTGAAACTTTGTTTTTTGGGTGTTTTCTATTTGCTGTCGGCTTCCGAAATTCTGGCCCAGAGCCCTGCGGTTCGCCAGGCGGGGCTGCACAGGGAAATTTCTTCTCTGGGCGCTATGCGCCTGACGGGAACGCCCCTGCCGCAATCGCCCTTGAGTATGGAATACGAGCCGGAATATCGCTTTCCGCTGTCGGTAACGCTTTCGGGCGTGCAGTATTATCGCAACGGTTTTAAACAAACCAACGAGATGCGGTATTATATCAATCCGCAACGCTCCTGGATGGCGACCTGTGCCGGCGAAAATGATCCTGTTACCGCAGCAGGCCCCGCCGCTTCTATGGCGGTTTACGATTTCGATAATAATACGGTATTGCTCCTTGCGCCTTCCCGGAAATCGGCCCTGGCGATGGAACTCAACGGTGCTTCCTGCGTGCAAAACCCGATGGCAGCCACGCCCCGCCTGGCGGATGAAAACTGGAAGTGCCATAAAACAGGCAAGAAAAAAATCATCCTCACCCTGCGCTGCGAAGAGTGTATTTGTGTGGATGCGCCCCGCAAAGTGTCGAGTACCATGTGGGTTACATTTGAGCTGAATACCAATATGGCTCCCGCCGGCCTGCGTTCGCCCTTTGCGCCGCAGCTACGCGCCGCCCAGAAAACCGGGGGCGTGCTGGTGGAAGGCAATTTCTATGAAAACGGCGAAC
>DDEO01000024.1 GCA_002336725.1 Bacteroidetes bacterium UBA1952
CTAAAACTATTAAAGCCAAAAAACTTTCTTTCTTCGCTAAGATGAAAGGTATGCTGCGTGGTTTCGGCAGTGGCAAGAGCCAGATTACGGCTGCAATCCTGGCTTTCTTTCTCGGAAGTCTCGGCGTTCACCGCTTCTACCTCGGCTATACCTGGCAGGGCATCGCACAACTACTGCTTACGGGCGGTGGACTCGGTATTTACATTGCTGGTATCGCTTCTGCAGTTGCGGCGGTTGCGGGCGGCACGGTTGCAATCCCCACGCTGGCAATTGTCGGAATGGTAATGCTGTTCGCCGGTAGCATCTGGGTAACGGTTGATTTCATCCGCATCCTGTTGGGCAATCTGGAGCCGAAAGACGGTGGCTACGACCGTACTTTCTAAGCTAACACCGCTCATTTTTTACCAATAAAAAATCGGTCGCCTTTATTAGGGCGGCCGATTTTTTGTTGGTAGTATATCCGGCCATTGACAAAAAAATCCGTCCCATTTCCGGAAATCCCTACTCTTCAGACTCTGGTTTTTTGCCCGCCCCGCAGTCCATACCACAGGATATACAGATAGCACGGAATCAACAGCAGATAGGCCATTTTTGCGCTGCCCAACGCCTCGCTGAGCTTGCCATAAAGCGGCGGTAACACGGCGCCGCCTACGATGGCCATAATTAAAACGGCGGAACCGATTTTGGTGAGCCGCCCCAACCCGGTGAGCGCCATTGGGAAGATAGCCGGCCACATGGCCGCATTGCTAAAGCCCAGCAAGGCAAAAGCGCCTACCGCCATTGCACCGCTGCTCGTCAGCGTAACGGCAACCAAAACCAGACTCAGCATCGCCGAGAGAAACAAGGCCCGCTGCTGCGACAGGTATTTGGGGATGAGGGCGATGCCCGCGAGATAGCCCGCCAGCAGGCAATAGCCGGTGTAGGACGGAAAATGCTTGGCCGTAGCCAGCGGATAACCGAGCGATTCGCCAAAAGACGTAAAAGTGTCGTAGCTGATGACTTCCGCGCCGACATATAGAAAAATAGCCAGCGCACCGAGCAGGAGGTTTGGATGTTGCAAAAGGCTTTTGCGCGGGCCGGTTGCCGCACCCCCCGCTGCCGGTTCGGCAGTTTCTTCCTCAATTTCCGGAAGTTTGAACACCAGAAACAAAACCGCGAGGCCCAGCAGTGCCGCCGCAATAATCTGATACGGCACAATCACCCGTTGCGCCAGTGCATCCAGAATTTGCGCTTTCTCTGCCGGCGATGCCACGGCCACCTGCGCCTTAATCGTATCGGCATTGGAAAGCGTGATGCTGCCCAGGATATAAACGGCCAGAATGCCGGCCACCTTGTTGCAAATGCCCATGATGCTGATGCGCCGGGCGGCACTCTCGCGCGGGCCGAGGGCGGCGGCATAAGGATTGGATGCAGTTTGCAGCAAGGCCAGCCCCGTGCCGATTACAAAAAGACCGGCCAGAAAAAGGGAGAAATTGCGGGCCTGCGCCGCCGGGATGAAAAGCGCCGCGCCTGCCGCCATGATGCCGAGGCCGAGACTCATGCCTTTTTGGTAGCCCGTGCGCGAAAGAATGGCCGCCGAGGGAAGGGCCATAAAGAAATAGGCCGCAAAAAACGCCGTCGCCACCAGATAGCTCTCTGCTGCCGTCAGTTCACAGGCCAGTTTCAGGTAGGGAATCAACTGGCTGTTGGCCCAGGTGATAAAGCCAAAGATAAAAAACAGGACACCTATCAGCACCATACCGAAGACGGTGGATTTTTTGGGTGCAGCGCCGTTTGGGTATTCGTAGTTCATGTGCGGATTGAAACGCCTAATTTACTCCCCGAAATGAATGCAACCGTTGTTCCTCAAAAAGATTCTTTCGCCATCGGCATTGATATGGGCGGAACCAATACCACCGTTGGGTTGGTAAACGCCCAAGGGCAGGTCGTCCGAACGACCCATTTAAAAACCCGCCACCACGCCACCGCCGACGACTACCTGCGTGCGCTGGCCATGGCCGTGAAAAACACCCTTCACGGTGAGCCGATTTCCGGAATTGGTATGGGTGCGCCCAACGCCAACTACCACACCGGCCAGATTGTGGACGCGGCCAACCTGCCCTGGAAAGGCGTGCTGCCCATAGCGGAAAAGCTCTCGGCCCTTACCGGCTACCGGGTGCGTCTCACCAACGATGCCAACGCTGCCGCCATTGGCGAGGGTACTTTTGGCGCGGCGCAGGGCCTGAGCGATTATATCGTCGTAACGCTGGGAACGGGCCTCGGTTCCGGCTTTGTGGCCAACGGGAGACTTATCCTGGGCCACGATGGACTGGCGGGCGAGCTGGGCCATATGATTGCCGTTCGCGGCGGGCGGCGCTGCGGCTGTGGGCGCAATGGTTGCCTGGAGACGTATGCCTCGGCCACCGGCATTGTGCGCACGGCGGAGGAATGGCTGCTGGCCCGCCGCGAACCGAGCCTGCTGCACGAACGCACCGCAAAAATAACGGCCTGGGATATTCAGCAGGCGGCTTCGCGGGGCGATGCGCTGGCGCTGGAGCTTTTTGAATATACCGGGCGCATCCTGGGCGAAACGCTGGCCGATGCCGTGGCCATCACCTCGCCCGAAGCCATTATTTTTTATGGCGGTCTGGCCCGCGCCGGCGAACTGTTGCTGAAGCCCGTCCGGGCGCATTTCGAGCAAAACCTGCTGCACCTGTATTCCGGAAAAATCCGGCTGCTGACCTCTTCGCTGCCCGAAGCCAACGCCGCCATTCTGGGTGCAAGCGCACTGGCGTGGTGAAGAGGGAGCGTTTATTAAGAGAAGACACACGCCTGCCTCCTTTTTCCGGAAATTCCCGGATGTTCCTCCGCAAAGGATAATTTTGCACAACGCGATTTAGTTTTAAAACAACATCTTCAAGCAACGCTCTAAGCCAAAGGCTCCAACCCGCTTTTGGCGGGTCCAACCTTCCAACCCCAAAATCTCTTCCCTTGACTTTCCGCAACTTTAAAATGGTGGACTACGTCGTTTACGGACGCGGGTCTTTTAACCAGCTCGACGACATTCTGGCACCCCGCCGCAAGGGCGATGCCCCGATGATTTTTCTACTCGATCATCACTTTGAAAACAACACCGGTTTTCAGGCACGCATTCCGCTGCGCAAAGGCGACAAACTGATTATCGCCGACGTAACGCACGAGCCAAAGACAAGCTATGTAGATGCGCTGGCCAACGGACTGAAAGAAGAATTTGGTACCGTTTCCGGAATTATCGGCATTGGCGGCGGCTCGGTGATGGACCTGGCCAAGGCTGTTTCGCTGATGATGACCAACCCCGGAAAAGCGCAGGATTATCAGGGCTGGGACCTGGTGAAAGTGCCCGGCGTTTATAAAGTGGGCATCCCTACCCTTTCCGGAACCGGCGCAGAAGTGAGCCGCACCTGCGTGCTGACCGGCCCGGAGCGCAAGCTGGGCATGAACTCCGATTTTACGCCCTTTGATCAGATTGTTCTCGATCCGGATTTGATTAAAAATGCACCGGTCAATCAGCGTTTTTATACCGGGATGGACTGCTATATTCATTGCATCGAAAGCCTGGAAGGCACGTATCTGAATGCTTTTAGCCGCGCCTACGGCGAGAAGGCGCTGGAACTGTGTCAGGAGATTTTCCTCACGCCCGAATGGACCGACGAGAGCGACGAAAAGCTGATGATGGCCTCTTATTTTGGCGGGA
The DNA here is from genome assembly GCA_002336725.1 of Bacteroidetes bacterium UBA1952. GTDB lineage: Bacteria > Bacteroidota > Bacteroidia > Chitinophagales > Chitinophagaceae > UBA1952. The sequence goes on from DDEO01000024.1 coordinate 3,713, forward strand.
TGAGCATCGCCTATTCGCAGGTAGGCGTGGCCCACGCCGTGAGCTACGGCCTCAGCTATCTGCTCGGTGCCAAGCATGGCATTGGCAACTGCATTGTGTTTAATCATCTGGAAGAATACTACCCGAAAGGCGTGGAAGAATTCAAGAAAATGGTGGCAATCAATGGCATACATATTCCGGAAAAATTGTGTGCCGGACTGGATGATGCAGGTTATGACACGATGATAAACGTGTCGCTGGGCATGAAGCCGCTGTGGGAAAACGCGCTGGGCAAAGACTGGGAACAACAGATTACCCGCGAAAGACTGCGCACCCTCTACGAGCGGCTGTAGCGAAACCGCAGGGAGGGACGAACGGCATTTCCGGAAAAAGAATTGTACTTCGCAAGGGATAAATAAGGAGTATAGAGATTTTCTGGAACGAAGCGCAGTAAATCCAGCACGGGTGCATAACAAAAGGGTGCATGACAGATTGCAGCTCCGGCAAAATCTCGCAGAGACGCAGCGGCGCAGAGAAAAAGCCGCTGCTATCTCAGCCCCCGGTAAGCGGCTGATGCTACGTCTGTGCAATTGGTCAGACAACAAAACACCGCCTGTTTTTTTGTATCCCGGAGCGGAGATTTTCTCACTGTTGAGGAATCGCTTTAGCCGCACGTCCATACGGCACCTTTGCCATCCCCGGAAGGATCTCTACCGTTTCTCCTGGGCATAAGGGAGCGGATCTTCAAAAAAATGACAAAGTTTCTGTGTATTTTATTTCGTGCTGCCCGGGCTTTAGACACACGCCTGCTGCGGATGCCGGTTTTGCGGTTTCCATTTTAATAAAAAAAATTTCATACAGAAGCGCATAATTATCAGAAAGCGCGTTGTAAGTTTGTGGAACATTCGTGAAACATCGTGGAACACGCGTGAAACATAGCTTTCCCTGAAAACTGGTTTCCGGTTCCTGAAACGATTTCTGCGTGGCGATTCAGAGCATATCAGAGAGCATTTATCAGAAAAACCGCCGTCTGGCACAGCGAACCGGACATCTTATCAACCACAATGGCTAAAATCATCGCAGTCGCCAATCAGAAGGGAGGGGTGGGCAAAACAACCACCGCTATAAATCTGGCAGCCTCGCTCGCCATCCTGGAGTATAAAACGCTGCTGGTAGATGCCGACCCGCAGGCCAACAGCACGACCGGCAATGGCTTTGACCTGCGCGAGGTAACGCATTCGCTCTATGATTCGATGGTGAATGAAGTATCGGCAGCCAATATCATCCTCGAAACCGAGACCCCGAATCTTTATCTCATCCCCTCGCACCTCGACCTGGTGGGTGCCGAGATAGAACTCATTAACCACCCGCGCCGCGAACAGGTGTTGCGCAATGCGTTGGAAAAGGTGCGGGCCGATTTTGATTTCATCATCGTTGACTGCTCGCCCTCGCTGGGTCTTATCACGGTCAATGCCCTTACGGCTGCCGACAGTGTGGTGATCCCGGTGCAATGCGAATACTTTGCCCTGGAGGGCCTCGGCAAGTTGCTCAATACCATCAAGATTGTACAAACCCGCATCAATTCGCGCCTCGAAATTGAGGGCATTCTGATGACGATGTACGACGGTCGTTTGCGGCTGAGCAATCAGGTGGTGGAAGAAATCAAGGCACACTTCGGCGATATGGTTTTTAATACCATCATCCACCGCAACACGCGGCTGGGCGAAGCGCCCTCCTTCGGCAAGCCCGCGCTGATGTATGACGCAGACAGCACCGGGGCGATCAACTATCTTAACCTGGCAAAGGAAATTCTGGAAATGAATCACCTCTCGCCGACAAAAACAGAAGATACGGTCTTCGACGCAGCTGGCCATGGCAACACCTAATCCAAATACCAAGGGCAAGCAGGCACTCGGGAAGGGCATTCGCGCACTGCTGTCCAATATCGACGAAGACCTGCGCACATCTGTGGATGCGCCCCCACTGGCCGGCACGCCGCTGGTAACGCCCGCACCTGTGGCCGCCGGTACCTTCCGCGTGCCGGTCGATCAGATAGACCCCAACCCGAAGCAGCCACGCCGCGATTTTGACGAGCAGGCGCTTCAGGAACTGGCCGACTCCATCGCTCTGCACGACATCGTGCAGCCCATCACGATAGCCCGCCTCACCAATGGACGCTATATGCTGATTGCGGGCGAACGCCGTTGGCGGGCTTCCAAAATGGCCGGCATCCGCGATATTCCGGCTTATATCCGCACGGCAGACGATCAGGGATTGCTGGAGATGGCCTTGCTGGAAAACCTGCAACGCGAGAACCTCAATGCCATCGAAATTGCGCTTTCCTATAAGCGCCTGATGGACGAAGTGGGCCTTACACAAGAACTGGTGGCCGAGCGCATGAAAAAAGAGCGCAGCACGGTGGCCAATTACCTGCGCCTGCTGCGCCTGCCGCCCGATGTGCAAAAGGCGGTGCGCGACGGCTCGCTGAGCATGGGTCATGCCCGCGCACTGATTGGGCTGGAGCACGTGGATCAGCAGCTCTACGCTTTTCGGGAGACGCTGGAAAAGGGCCTTTCTGTGCGACAAACGGAAGCATTGGTGAAAAACCTCTCTTCCGAAAAACCGGAAAACCCCAACGCCGGTTCCGGCTCTGCGGCTGCCCAACAGGCCCTCTCACCGGTGTATCGCCGCATTCAGGACAGTATTGGCTCTTTCTTCGCTACCAAGGTGCGCCTCGACCGCAAGAAAAATGGCAAAGGCACCCTCAATATTGAGTTCTATAACGACGAAGATCTGGAGCGCATTCTGGATAAGCTGAAGTTGTAGGCTGCCCCACGCGGCCGTTTCTTAAAACCAGCCCTTCCGCCGAAACCAGATCAGCATCAGAATGGGGATGACCAGCATCAGGGCGACCATCAGGAAGAAGCCCTCGCGCTGATGCGAGAGCGGGATAACATCGAAGTTCATCCCAAAAATGCCGCCGATAACCGTGGCCGGTGCCAGCAGCGTGGTGATGATAGTAAACACCTTCACGATGTCGTTGGTGCGCATATTCACCTGATTGAAGGTGAGTTCTAGCAAGGTAGAAGTGGCATCGCGCATGGATTCGGCACCATCGATGGCGTGCAGGATATGGTCGAGAACGTCTTTGAAATACTTCTCGTTGTGGTCTTGCATCAGTGGGCTTTCGCTGCGCAAAAGGCCGTTGATAACTTCGCGCACCGGCGAGATGGCCCGGATGACCGTCAGGATTTCGCGTCGCAGCAGGGCCACTTTTGCACTGGCTCCTCCGCGAGTATCTTCCAGAATCTGATCTTCGAGGAGTTCGGCCCGCTGATCCAGCCTTTCAATCACGCCGAAGTAGGCATCCACGATTACGTCGAGCAGGTTATAGAGCAAAAAATCCGGCCCGCTGCTGCGCAGCTTTCCGCCCTCGTTGTTGCGCAATCGGCTACGGATGGGGTCAAAAGGATCGCGCTCCGCTTCTTCCTGAAACGACAACACACCGTGCGGAACAAGCACCAGGCTCACCTGCTCGCTGTCCACCACTCCGGTATTTTCGTTGTAGTAGAGCATGGGCAGGATGCAAAAGACGAGATTGTTTATCTCGTCCATCTTGGCGCGCTGACCCACGTTGAGGATGTCTTCTATCAGCAGCGGGTGTATGTTGAAAGCGGCAGCCTGCTTTTGAATCTGTTCCTGATTGATGCCTTCGATGTTCAGCCACGAAACCCTGTTTTCCGGAAAAGGATGCAGCAGCGGCGCTTGCAGCCGTTTGTCGTCCAGATGGTCGGCATTGTAGCTAAAGAGCGTCAGGCTTATGGGCGCAACATCCGACAGAGGCGCAACTACCCTGGCCGGGCTGTAGCGACGGCGCTTGCGGGGCGCAGGATCGGCGATGAGCTTCTCGGCCATGCGGGCAATCTTCCGAACCGGTCTGAACAAAGACATAAAGGGAGCAAAGTTGGGCGTTTTTCCGGGTAGAAAATTCGGGCCATTTTTGCAGTCCACAACTTTCTTTTCACGTCCATTGATGAAACACCGGTTTTCCGCCCTTCTGCTTGTTTTCAGTCTCTTTGCGTTCTCTGCTTTTGCCCAACAGAATCAGGTGCGTATTGAAACCGTTTACGGCCCCATTGTCATTCTGCTTTATGACGGGACCCCGCTACACCGCGATAATTTCCGGAAACTCACGAAGGAAAAATTCTATGATTCGCTGCTCTGGCACCGGGTCATTCCGGGATTTGTTATTCAGGGGGGCGACCCGCAAAGCAAACACGCCGCGCCCGGTGCGCCCCTCGGCGAAGGCGAATACGGGCCGCGCATTCCGGCAGAAATCCGGCCAGAGTATTTTCATAAGCGCGGCGCTGTGGGTATGGCCCGCGATCAGAATCCGGACAAAGCATCGAGCGGTTGCCAGTTTTATATCGTGGTGGGCAAAAAATTTGACGACGCGGCCCTCGACAAGGCACAGCAGCGCAGCGGCCATACGATTCCGGAAAATCAGCGCGAAGTATATCGGACGATTGGTGGCACGCCCTTCCTCGACGGTGGCTATACTGTTTTCGGGGAAGTGATTTCCGGAATGGATGCGGTGGATAAAATTGCCAACGAGCCGCGCAACAGTATGGATAGGCCCAATAAAGATGTTCGCCTGCTGAAAGTGCGCAAAGTGCGCCGGAAATTTTTGGGGATTTTTTGAAATCGGGCCGGATAAGGGCGTGTATGAAAGCAAGATACCCTAAAACGCATTCTCAGGAAGAATTCACTCTTACGCCGGTTTTTTATCTCAAACAGGCTTAGGCAGTCTGCTTTTATTCAAATGTACCCATTCCGTTTCCGGAATTTTCCGGAAATTCAGCGTCTTTATCATGCCTGCCGAAACACCTTTGCCCTGTGTTGCCTCCCAACACCATTTCTGTCCGCGCTGCCGCAGGCCGGTTCATTGCCAGCCGGAAAACATCGCGGTCTGCCCGTGTTTCGGTATCGCCTTGCCCGACGAAACAAGGGCTTTCATCAGCGCCCGGTATCAGGGGTGTCTTTGCCGGGAATGTTTGCTGCTGCTTGCCGGCAACAGGCCTGAAAGGTCGTAGATGCCTGTCA
>DDEO01000096.1 GCA_002336725.1 Bacteroidetes bacterium UBA1952
AAATACACATAGTTTTTGAGGTGCAAATTGTGCGCCACTTCGCCGGCCCAGCCTTCCACAATCAATATCAACCCAATCATCACCAAAAACGAAAGCGCCAGCATCTTAATGGTGGGGTGTTTGTCGATGAACCCGGCGATGGTGGGCGCGAAAAGAAACATCACTATCATGGCAATGACCACGGCGATAATCATGATTTCTAAGTGCTGCGCCACGCCGGAAGCCGTAATCACACTGTCGAAGGAGAAAACCATGTCCACCAGCACAATCTGCACGATGCCATTTTTGAAAGACAGTTTTTTGCCGCCTTCCGCCAGGTGGTCTTCCTCGCCTTCTACCTTGTGGTGGATTTCCCGAACGGTTTTTATCAACAGAAAAAGTCCGCCGCCAATCATCACCAGGCTCGCCAGGTCGAAGCCCTTGTCGACATAAGGCAGTGTAAAGAGGATTTTGCCTTTTTGAGTGAGCAGCCAACCCAGTCCCGCCAGCATGATAGAGCGGGTGAGGATGCCCATAATCATCCAGATAAACCGCGCCCGCTTCTGCTTATCCGCTTCCATGCGCTGCATGATGATGGAAACGAAAATGACATTGTCGATGCCCAAAATCACTTCCAAAAGCGCCAGCGTGAGCAGCGAAAAAAGGGCGGCAAGGCTAAAAAGCTCCGGATTCATTTAAAAAAGACAAAAGACGAGAGTCGAGAGACAAAAGACGAGAGACAAAAGACAAAAGTATCAAGACGAAAGTAGAAAGACGCAAGGCGAGCGGCCGGAATCTTTCCCTCAGCTATTAACCTTATCAACTCCATCAACCCTCATCAACAAAAACCAGCTCTCATCAACTCCCATCAACAAAAATCAACCCACATCAACGACAATCAACGACAATCAACGCTCATCAACCCATGAAACATGAAACATAAAACATGAAACATGGTTAGCGCAGCCCGGTATTAATATCCCGCGCTATCGTCGGGCCTTCATAGATAAAGCCGGTATAGACCTGCACCAGTGTCGCGCCGGCATCTAACTTTTCCTGCGCATCGGCAGCCGTAAAAATCCCGCCGGCAGCGATAATCGGGAAATTTTTACCCAGTTTTCCGGAAAGATAACGCACCACTTCGGTGCTGCGCGCGCGCAAAGGCTTGCCGCTCAATCCGCCCGCGCCAATTTCGGCCACGCCGGGCGATTGCAGCCCCGTGCGGTCAATGGTAGTGTTGGTAGCTACGAGTCCATCTAAAGGCAATGCGCGGGCAATTTCTACAATATCATCTAACTGACCATCGCTGAGGTCGGGGGCAATTTTGAGGAGCAGTGGTTTGGGTCTGCCGAGGCTTTCGTTCAGGTTTTTGAGGTGTTGGAGCAGCGCCAGCAGCGGCTCTTTGTCTTGCAGGGCGCGCAGATTGGGCGTGTTGGGCGAAGAGACGTTCACCACAAAATAGTCCACCACGTCATAGAGGTCGCGGAAGGCCTGCTCGTAGTCGGATGTGGCATCTTCGTTGGGCGTGTCTTTGTTTTTGCCGATGTTGCCGCCGATAATCACCGCGTCTTTGCGGTGTTTCAGTCGGCCCGCCGCCGCCGAAGCGCCGCCGTTATTGAAGCCCATGCGGTTGATGAGCGCCTCGTCTTCTTTGAGGCGAAAGAGGCGCGGCTGCGGATTGCCGGGCTGCGGGCGTGGCGTTACGGTGCCGATTTCTATAAAACCAAAACCCAGTGCGGCGAGGTCGTCGGTCCAACGGGCATCTTTATCAAAACCGGCAGCCAGGCCCACGGGATTGGGGAAATGCAGGCCCCAGACGGTGCGTTCCAGCGCGGGGCCGGTTTTAAGGAAAGATTTTTTCAACGCCTTGCGCACACCGGGAATGCGGCACGCGCGTGCCAGTTGGGCCATCGCCCAGTAGTGGGCTTTCTCCGGAGCGGTTTTGAAAAGTGCGGTGCGCAGCAGGCCGTAGAGCATAAGGCGGCAAAGGTAGCACGGCGACTTTTTTGTGTTGCAGGCACAGCCTGCAGGATAGCGCGACATCCCGCAGGGCGGGATGCCGAACCAGGATTTCATAACCCGACGAAAGCGTAAGTAGGTCACCGCAATTAGTTTAGATTAATTACGCTACAAAATGAGGGTCATTGCGAGGCACGAAGCAACCTGCACAAAACGTTGTGGAGCGTGCAGGTTGCTTCGGGGCCGACCTACAAAATGTACGAGCGGCCCCTCGCAATGACCCCAATTTTTTAACCGCAAATAACCAAAGCTGATTTTGTGGCCCTTCTATCTCTCTGTCAACAGTCCCAAAAATTTAGACAAAAAAGTGCGCGGTTTGGCAAAAAAGTATATTTTTATACTAAAATTGCTAGAATTTCTTGATTTTTGGTATTACTTTTATAAAATCAACACAGTACGCCCCTCTTTTCCCCACTAAAATCCCCAAACCGACACCATGAACTACGAACTCATAAAGGATGTGCTGGATTTGGTACAGGCTTTTGAAGGCCGGAACGCAGATGCGGCAGGCTATGAAGATACTATCAACGGCTTCCGGCGCTGGATAGCTGCGGGCTTTACAGACGAAGCGCCGCAGCCCGCGCCCGACTGGGAAGGCAAGGACAGCGGTCGCTCGCCCGAAAGCGTCATTAGCACGCTGCTGCTCCACATGAGCCGCTATGCAAAGGCCTACTCACGGGCGGCGATGCAAGGCTCCGACTTTACGGCGCAGGAAGATTTTATCTACCTCATCACGCTCAAAACCTTTGGCGCGATGACCAAGATGGCGCTGATAAAAAAGAACGTACAGGAAAAGCCGGCGGGCATCCAAATCATCAACCGCCTGATTGTCGCCGGCTGGGCCGAACAAACCGATTCTGAAACCGACCGCCGAAGCAAGGTTATCCAAATAACGCCCAAAGGATTGGCCGCGCTGGAAGCGCAGATGGACAACATCCGGCAGGCCTCGCGCGCCGTTACCGGCAACCTCAGCCCCGACGAGCAAACGATTCTTATCCGGCTGCTAATAAAGCTGGAAGATTTCCACAATCCGATATACTGCAAAAATCTAAGCCCTGAAATGCTCCTGGAACACGCCCTTCAACAAAAAACGCTTCAACCGGAACTATGAAAAAGAAAATAGCTGTTATCGGCGCGGGATTTTCCGGAATTTCAGCCGCTGCCTACGCCGCCCGCGAAGGCCACGAGGTGTGTGTTTTTGAGCAACATAGCGGCCCCGGCGGACGGGCGCGGCAGTTCCGAACCGAAGAAGGTTATGTGTTTGATATGGGGCCAAGCTGGTATTGGATGCCCGATATTATTGAAGGGTTTTTCCGGGATTTTGGCCGCAAAACGGCAGATTTTTTCCAACTGGTGGGCCTCAATCCACAGTTTGAAATGATTTTCCCGGACGGCAAGCTCGACGTGCCGCAGGCATTTCCGGAAATAAAAGATTTGTTTGAAAAACTGGAGCCGGGAAGCGCGGCGCGACTGGAAAAATTCATGCAGGCATCGCGCTATAAATATGAAGTGGGAATGCAGGATTTTGTAACCAAACCCTGCCATAGCTGGTGGGAATTTGTATCTCCCAAAATTGCCGGCAGCGCCCTGAAGCTCAATCTGCTCACCAATTTCCGGGATTATGTGGGCGGCTATTTCCGGCATCCGTGGCTGCGGGCGCTGATGGAGTTTCCGGTTATTTTCCTCGGCGCTTCGCCTAAAAACATTCCGGCCCTCTATAGCCTGATGAACTATGGCGGCTATGCGCTGGGCACCTGGTATCCGATGGGTGGATTCTATCAACTGGTGCTGGCAATGAAAAAAGTGGCCCAAGAACAGGGCGCTTCTTTTTATTTCAATCAAACGGTAGAAAACATTGCGCCTGCCGACGACGGCACGGTGTCGCTCACGATTAACGGCCTGCCGCAGACCTTCGATGCCGTCATTGCCTCGTCGGATTATCACCACACCGAAACGCTGCTGGCAGAGAAATTCCGGAACTATGACGAAGCCTACTGGCGCGGCAGAACCTTTGCGCCTTCCTGCCTCATCTATTACCTCGGCTTCCGGGAGCGCATCCCCAACCTGCGCCACCACACGCTGTTTTTTGAAAACGACCTCGATACGCATATCGATGCGATTTATGAAAACAAACGCTGGCCCGAAGCGCCGCTTTTTTATGCCTGCTGCCCGTCGAAAACCGACCCCGGCGTAGCGCCCGAAGGTTGCGAAAACGTGTTTTTGCTGATGCCGCTGGCAACGGGCATTGCCGATGATGAAAGCACACGGCAGAAATACCTCGCCGAGATGCTGGCGCGACTGGAGAAACACACCGGCACGAGCGATTTGAAAAGCAAAATAGACTATCAGAAAAGCTATTGCGTGAGCGATTTTGTGCGGGATTACAACGCCTATGGCGGCAATGCCTACGGGCTGGCCAATACGCTTTCGCAAACGGCAGTGCTGAAGCCAAAAATACGGAACAAAAAAATCCACAATCTTTATTATACCGGACAGCTCACCGTTCCCGGCCCGGGCGTTCCGCCGTCTATTATTTCCGGAAAAATCGTTGCTGGGGAAGTTCACAATCTGAAAATAAAAAATTATGAAGAAACTGTTTGATGAGCTTTCCTACGAGGTGAGCAAGCGCACGACGCAGAAATACAGCACGAGCTTTTCGCTGGGCATTCTGGCACTGCGCCCGGCCATTCGACCGGCCATTTATGCCATTTACGGCTATGTGCGCCTCGCCGACGAGATTGTGGACAGCTTCCACGACTACAACAAGGCGGCGCTGCTCGGGCGCTTCAAGACCGAAACCGACCTGGCGCTCGAAGAAGGCATTTCGCTCAATCCTATCCTGCAATCTTTTCAGGAAACGGTGCATCGCTATCGGATAGACCGCGCACTGATTGAGCAGTTTCTGCACAGCATGGAAATGGACTTGCAACAGATTGACTACAACTCCGATTTGTATGACGAATATATCTATGGCTCGGCTGAAGTGGTGGGTCTGATGTGCTTGCAGGTGTTTACGGGTGGCGACAAAGAGCAATATGAAATCCTGAAACCTTATGCCATGAAGCTGGGTTCGGCGTTTCAGAAGGTGAATTTTCTGCGCGACCTCAAAGACGATTATCAGGTGTTGGGCCGCACGTATTTTCCGGGTGTCGAGATGACGGTTTTTGACAACAACGTAAAGAGCCGTATTGAAGACGAGATTGCCGCCGAATTTCGCGAAGCCCTCACCGGCATCCGCAAACTACCTGTGGCGGCGCGTTTTGGGGTGTATCTGGCCTATAAATATTATCTCTCACTTTTCCGGAAAATAAAGCGGACGCGGGCCGAGAAGATTGTTCATCAGCGCATCCGGGTAGCCAACGGGCAAAAACTTCTGGTGATGCTCAAAAGCTATGTGCGCTATAAAACTGCTTTTTTATGAAACCTACGTTTTTCTTTTTAATCATTGCGCTTTTAATGGCACCGAACACACAGGCCATGGACCACGACGCGCTGCGGCGCAGTTATGCCCATGCCGTTTCCGACAAGCAGCTTTGCGAGACGCTGATAGCAACCTTGCAGGCGACGCCGCAAGACAACGTGGGCCTCGCGTATCTGGGTGCGCTGCAAACCATCTGGGCCAATCATGTTTTCAGTCCAATTGCCAAATGGCGCACTTTTAATGAAGGACGCAGTAAGATAGAAAAAGCGGTTCGGAATGACCCTTCTAATCCGGAAATCCGCGCCATTCGCTTGTCTGTTCAGAAAAATGCGCCGCGTTTTCTGGGCTATTATGAGCAGATAGATGAAGATGAAAAATTTACGCGGGGCCTCACCCCCGGACAAAGCCTCACCCCCGGCCCCTCTCCGAAGGAGAGGGGTGACAGCAGAGAAACACACCTAGAGAACCGTATAAAGTCATAAAGCAGAGCAGAGTCGTGCCGTTCGGCGAAAGCTGTGCTTTCGTCGGATTATGGCGCAGGCTGTGCCTGCGACTTATAAAAGCAGGCGCAGCCTGCACCATAGCACGACATCCCGCAGGGCGGGATGCCGAACAAATGCCAACGAGCTACGCGCTACTATATCCAAAAAAAAACCTAACCCACTCATGAACTTCCTCATTGTCCTCGCCGTTTTCTTCCTGATGGAAGGCGCTACCTGGATTATCCATAAATATGTAATGCACGGCTTTTTGTGGAGCCTGCACCGCGACCACCACGACCACAGCACCGAAGGACACTTGGAGAAAAACGACTATTTCTTCGCCATCTTCGCGCTGCCCGCCATTGCCTTGATGCTCTACGGCAGTATGCAGGGTTTCAACTGGATTTTCTACGTTGGCCTCGGCATTACATTCTATGGCATGGCCTACTTTTTTGTCCACGACATCTTTATTCATCAGCGCATTCCGTTTTTGCGCAATACCCAAAACCCGTATCTGCTGGCCATTCGCCGCGCCCACAAACAACACCACAAGCACACCGGCAAGGAAAAGGGCGAGTGTTTTGGATTTCTATGGGTTCCGGTGAAGTATTTCCGGATGTATTTCAGCAAAAAAGCACTATGACCTCGTTTACGTATCTGCTTGTTAATTTTCTAACGATTATTATTTGTTTTGTAGCCTCTTTCGACCGGCGCCTCCGTTTCGACCGGCATTTTGGTGCTTACCTGAAAGCTGCCACGGTGGCCGCCATTCCGTTTATTGCCTGGGATGTGTGGTTTACGAAGCACGGCGTTTGGTGGTTTAACCATACTTATACGCTGGGCTTAGACCTCGCCGGGCTGCCGATTGAAGAGTGGCTGTTTTTCTTCTGCATTCCGTTTTCGTGCGTTTTTACATTCTATTGTCTGGAGAAATTCTTTGACCTGAGTTGGGCCGACCGGTTTGGCGGTTTTCTGTCGGGGCTGGCGGTGGCCGTTTGTCTGGTCATTGCCGTGCGTTTTCCGGAAAAAATGTATCCACTGGTAACGGCGCTGTCCACGATTGCCGTCGTCTTGTATCTGCGTTTTGTGGCAAAAGTGAAGTGGATAGGTCGCGCATCGTTTGCATTTCTGGTGTTGATGCCCGGCTTTTTCTTTACCAACGGCATTCTGACCGGCACCGGCCTGGCCTCGCCGGTTGTGAATTACAACCCGGCGCAGATTTTGAACATCCGCCTTTTGACCATTCCGATTGAAGACTCGGTGTATGGCTACACGCAGTTTTTGCTGGTCGTCTATCTGTTCCGGAAATTTCAAAAACCCGCTGCTGAAGCGCCGCTTCGTCGGCAGGCGGCAACCGCTAAACAACCTGCTTATGAATCGTGATACCGTCGTTTTGGTGGACGAAAACGACCGCCCGTTAGGCGAGATGGAAAAGCTGGAAGCGCACGTGAAAGGTGTGTTGCACCGTGCCTTTTCGGTTTTTATTTTCAATGAAAAAGGGGAGATGCTCATCCATCAACGGGCCGCCGGAAAATACCACGGCGCGAACCTCTGGACCAATGCCTGCTGCTCGCATCCGCGCCCCGATGAAGACGTATTGGAAAGCGCCCGCGAGCGCCTGCAATACGAAATGGGCCTCTCTTGCGAGCTGGAAAAACGCTTCTCTTTTCTGTATCGCGCGGCGGTAGAAAACAACCTCATTGAGTACGAATTTGACCATGTTTTCACCGGCACAACCGACCAACAGCCGCAGCCCAATCCCGAAGAAGTGCAGGCTTACAAGTGGATAAGCATGGAAGCGCTTCGCGAAGACATGGCCGCCCGCCCGGAGTGCTATACGTTTTGGTTTAAGAAGATATTGGGAGAAATAGCAGGGCAGGAATCTTGAGGGAATGCCATTGCCGGCGGTTAAATTTCCGGAAATGAATCTTTTCTAACGTGAATCTTGGAGCCATCGGGCATCGCTTGCATCGGGAGCCAGCGCCTTTCCCTATCTTTTGTCTCCGCCAAAGGCGGACTGTGCCTTGTTCATAGCCCTCTCAATTTCCATTGGGGCAGGCATTACAGGGCGACAAAGAAGAGAATAAGTAATTGAAAATCAGGCATTCCAGAACGAGATGCACATTATTTATGCCTTGTATGATATAAGGGTCTTTTTTACTTCAGCAACTCACACGCCTTCATGCCCGTTGCTTTCTTAAATGCCGTACTGAAATGCGAAATCGATAAAAAGCCCAGTTCCAGCGCCACATCCGACACATTGCTGTTGCCGCTTTGGAGCAATTCCACAGCGCGGGCCATGCGGCGCTCGTGCTGAAATTCGTGCACCGTTTTGCCGGTCAGCGCCTTGAAGCCTTTTTTGAGATAGCACTCGTTCATCCCTACTTTTCGCGCCAGTTCCTTGATGGTAAGCGGGCGCTCCGTGCCGGCCAGCAAAATATCGCGGGCAGCCAGCACTTTTTCGCGCTCGGCATCAATGACCAGAAAACGACATGCTGGAACGGGGCAGGCCGCAAACGGAACGTGGATGGCCTCCACGGTGCGCCGCAGTAGGTGCAGCGCCGTTTCGGTATGGAGCAGCGCGGCGGCAAACGGGCTTCCTACGGGTGGGGCGGCAAAGAGTGCATCCAGCAGCAGCAGCATTTGCGGGTCCATGCCAAACTGATGCTCAGTGGTATGGTCGAACCGGAAGGTGGGTTCGGCGGTGCGCCAGTCGTCCAGCCATTGGGTGAAGAAATCGGGGTGGACCGTCAGGACAACAATGCGGGCTTCGGCTTCGGTGGGCGCGAAGAAATAGAGGATGCGCAGCGCCTGCTGCGTATCGTCAATCGGCAAAAGCAGCATCCGGCCATGAGCGTCGCGGTCGGCCACTGCTGAAGGCTCGATTGCGATTATTTCCGCCGAAATCCAGTTGTTGATAACCGCTTGCTCTTTTCCCAGCACAACAACCTCTTCGCCGAGCGCCTGGTTCAGCACTCGTGCGGTATCGTCGGTTGATATGGAAGCCGTTTTCAGCACGGGGCAAAGGTACGAAGCCGCTGACGCTTTAGATTTCAGGTCTCGTATTTAGAAGCATCCGTGTGCTTTTAGCTATTGCAGGAATGGGTGGAAAATTCCGGAAAAGGCCGCCGGATTTCCGGAAAATCAGCCTCCTTTCAAGCTCCCGATACTCCCTTTTTTGAGCCAAAAAAATCCCGCCTTGAAGCCTATTTTCCCTTGATTTTATGCCGCTTTTTTCGTATTTTTGTAACTTAAAAAAATACCGGTTTTAAAGGGCTTTAAACGGCTTTTTCCGCTTTGGAAAAATGGCCTTTCTCTCCCCGCCTTTTTTCCGGAAATCAACACTCAATGAACGAAGAAAACGAAGTAATGACCGCAGAGGCCGTGGCTGCTCCCAAATCCCGCGAATATGGCGCCGATTCCATTCAGGTGCTCGAAGGCCTCGAGGCGGTGCGCAAGCGCCCGGCCATGTATATCGGCGATATTGGCGTGAAAGGGCTGCACCACCTGGTGTATGAAGTGGTAGATAACTCGATTGACGAGGCGCTCGCCGGCCATTGTAAAAATATCTACGTTACCATCCACGAAGACAATTCCATCTCGGTAGAAGACGACGGGCGCGGCATCCCAACCGGAATGCACGCCAAAGAAGGCCGCTCGGCGCTGGAAGTAGTGATGACCGTGCTCCACGCGGGCGGCAAGTTTGACAAGGATTCGTATAAGGTTTCCGGCGGCCTGCACGGTGTGGGCGTGAGTTGCGTAAACGCGCTGAGCACTAAAATGGTAACCACCGTTTTTCGCGAAGGCAAAACCTATGAGCAGGAATACAATATCGGCATCCCGCAGTATTCGGTGCGCGAAACCGGCGAAATGACCGAGAAGCGCGGCACAAGGCAGCACTTCTGGCCCGACCGCACCATCTTCACGGTTTCAGAATACAACCGCGAAATTCTGATGGGTCGCCTGCGCGAACTGTCATTCCTCAATCGCGGCATCCGCATTACGCTGACTGACCTGCGCGAGTTGGATGAAGAAACCGGAAAGCCCTGGAGCGAAGTATTTTATTCCGAAGGCGGCATTCAGGAGTTTTTGCAATTGCTGGACTCCAACAGCAAGCGCGACCCGCTCCTGCCCGAGCCGATTTATATGGACGGCCACGACGCAGCGACCAATGTTGCGGTGGAAGTGGCGCTGAGCTACAACACGAGCTACAGCGAGAATATCTTCTCCTACGTCAACAACATCAACACCATCGAAGGCGGCACGCACGTCGCCGGTTTCCGCTCTGCCATTACGCGGGTATTTAAATCCTACGGCGATAAAAACAAACTGTTTGAACGCGCCAAAGTGGATATTACCGGCGACGACTTCCGCGAAGGTCTTTCGGCCATTATCTCGGTAAAAGTGCCGGAGCCGCAGTTTGAAGGCCAAACCAAAACCAAACTCGGCAACTCCGATGTTTCCGGAACGGTGAACACGACTGTGGCCCGTACGCTGGAGCATTATCTGGAGGAAAATCCCAAGCAGGCCCGCCTCATCATCGACAAGGTGATTCTGGCAGCGCAGGCGCGCGCAGCAGCCCGGAAAGCGCGCGAACTGGTGCAGCGCAAAAGTGTGCTTTCCGGTGGCGGAATGCCTGGCAAACTGGCCGACTGCTCCGACCGCGACCCGAGCCGCTGCGAACTGTATCTGGTAGAGGGCGACTCGGC
>DDEO01000200.1 GCA_002336725.1 Bacteroidetes bacterium UBA1952
GCATTCGTGTTTATTCGTGCATTCGCGGTAGCGTTCCCTTCTGTTTTTGCCACCCGTGCATTTGTGTTTATTCGTGCATTCGCGGTAGCGTTCCCTTCTGTTTTTGCAACCTGTGCATTTGTGTTTATTCGTGCATTCGCGGTAGCGTTCCCTTCTGTTTTTGCAACCTGTGCCTTCGTGTTTATTCGTGCATTCGTGGCAAAACAAAGTAGCCGTAAATTTGTCATTCTCCAATTATGAATCATTTTCAGAAGACCAGCGCCATCCGCAAGGAAATTATCCAGTCCTATTCGGAATATAAGACGCGCTATCCGGTCTTAAAATACCAGAACGCCATTGGCCTCGGCATCTTTCTGCTGAGCATTTTAATGATTCTCACGGCGAGCTATCTCTGGCATAAGGATATTCTGTCCGTCTGGATTCTGGTGCCGTTCAACGCCTTCTGGATGGGCATTCTTCACGAGCTGGAGCACGACCTGATTCACTGGATGTATTTCAAAAACCGGAAATGGGTGCATCATTCCATGTTGTTTGTAGTCTGGGTGATGCGTCCGCTGACGGTCAATCCCTGGCTGCGGCGCACGCTCCATTATCATCACCATAAATTTTCCGGCTCGAAGCATGATGTAGAAGAGCGCGGCGTAACCAACGGCGAGCGATGGGGCCTTAAACGCCTGCTGACTACGCCCGATATTGTCGTTGGCGGACTGATGCGCCTCAAAAGCCTGCTTCACGACCTGAAAAATGAAGTAGAAACCGGCAATCTGAAAGCCGAACAGGCGGCCAAACTGCGCCGTTACATTGTTGTCGGCCTGTTTCCGCTCACGGTTGTGGCACATATTATGGTGTACTTCTTCCTGGGCTATCTGCTCTGGGCCGCTATTGCACCTCTTTTTGGCTCGGTAGCCGAAATGCCCGCCCTGATTTCCGGAAATCTGTTCTGGCTGAAACCCTTATTCTATTGCATTGTGCTGCCCAATGTGCTGCGTCAGTTTTGCCTGCACCTCATCACGTCCAATATGCATTATTTTGGTGATGTAGAGCCTAATAACGTGATGGAGCAAACGCAGGTGCTGAATGTATGGTGGACCTTTCCGTTTCAGCTTTTCTGCTTTTTCTTTGGCTGGACGCACACTATCCACCATTTTGTGGTGAACGAAACCTTTTACATCCGCCATTTTACCCGCAAAAAAGCCCATGAGGTGCTGCGTCGCTACGGCGTGCGGTTCAACGACCTGGGCACTTTTAAGCGGGCCAATCGCTTCCGGACGGACGCGGGTGCGTAGCGCATTCCTTCTCAATTCCCCACCAATCCCTTCAGCGCATTCAATTTCAACAATGCTTCCACCGGTGATAGCGTATTGATGTCCGTAGCGGCTATTTCCTGCTGCAAACGCCGCAGGTTTTCCGGAATTTCATTGAAGACGCTGAGCTGAATTTGCTGCCCGCGCACGTCGGGGCGCACTTCCTGCGGCGGCTTCTGCGTCGTGTTGCCCGTGTCGGCGTGGGTTTCTTCCAAATGGCGCAGCAATTCTTCGGCACGGGCAATCAGCGAAGGCGGCATACCGGCCATGCGCGCTACCTGAATGCCAAACGACCGGCGGCTGCCGCCCCGCGCCATCTTGCGCAGAAAAATAATCTTGCTCTCGGTCTCGCGGTGCGTGATGTGGAAGTTTTTCACCCGCTCCAGACTGTCTTCCAGGTCGTTCAGCTCATGGTAGTGGGTCGCAAAAAGCGTCTTGGGACGGGTGGGGTGGGCGTGCAGATATTCCACCAGGCTCCAGGCAATGGAGATGCCGTCGTAGGTGCTCGTGCCGCGCCCGATTTCATCCAACAAAACCAGACTGCGCTCGCTCAGGTTGTTCACGATTGAGGCCGTCTCGGTCATCTCTACCATAAAAGTACTTTCGCCGCCGCTCAGGTTGTCGCTTGCGCCCACGCGGGTAAAAATCCGGTCGGTGATGCCAATCGTAGCTGCTGAGGCCGGCACGAAAGCGCCCATGTGGGCCAGCAAGACACACAAGGCCGTTTGGCGCAGCACGGCGCTTTTGCCGCTCATATTCGGTCCGGTGAGGATGATGATTTGCTGCGTGTCGCGGTCCAGAAACAGGTCGTTGGCGATATAGCTTTCGCCCGGCGGCAGCTTTTGTTCAATCACCGGATGGCGCGCGTCTTTAAGTTCCAGCACGGCGTCGTCGGCGAGGGTCGGGCGCACGTAGTGCCATTGCCGCGCCGTGGTGGCGTGCGCCGAGAGACAATCGAGGTTAGCAATAGCCTTGGCGGTTTGCTGAATGCGCGCAATCCACGGCACGAGGTAGTCCAGCAGCTCGGTGAAAGCGGCCATTTCCAGCGCCAGAATTTTTTCATCTGCACCCAGAATTTTCTCTTCGTATTCCTTGAGTTCCGGCGTGATGTAGCGTTCGGCGGTGGCCAGCGTCTGCTTCCGAATCCAGTGCTGCGGAACCTTGTCTTTGTGGGTATTGGTTACTTCCAGATAATAGCCAAAAACGTTGTTGAACGACACTTTGAGCGAAGAAATACCCGTCGCCTGCGCCTCGCGGGCCTGTAGATTGAGAAGATAATCTTTTGCGCCGCGCGAGATACCCCGCAGCTCGTCCAGTTCCGGCAAAACGCCTTCGCGGATAAAATTGCCTTTGGCGGCCACGGCGGGCGCTTCTTCCAGCAGCGTTTTGTTGATGCGCTCCTGCATTTCGTCGCAGGTATGGATGGGTGCTACCAGCTTTTCCAGCGCCGGATTTCCGGAGTCGGAGAGCAGAAATTGGAGCGTACACACCTTGGAAAGCCCGCGCGCCAGCGCCAGCAACTCGCGCGGATTGGATTTCTTCAGCGGAATCTTCGCCACCAGCCGCTCCAAATCGCCAATGCTTTTGAGTTGCGCTTTGACCGCTTCGTGAAGCTCTTTTTCTTTCAGAAAACTCTCTACCGCATCGTGGCGCGCCTCTAATTTCTGCCGGTCGGAGAGCGGAAAAAGGATGCGCCGACGCAGCAGGCGCGCACCCATCGGCGTAAGCGTAGTGTCAATAGCGGCGAGCAGTCCGCCCGGCGAACCGTCCTGCGCCGAGAGCAGTTCCAGGTTGCGCACCGTGAAGCGGTCCATCCACAAAAACGTGTTGGGCATCATCCGTTGCAGGCCGGTAACGTGTTGCAGGTTGGGATGCTCGGTGTCTTTGAGATAGTGCAGCACCGCTCCGGCGGCGGTGATGGCCGCGCCCATTTCTTCCACGCCAAAGCCCTTGAGCGTTTGCGTTTTGTAGTGGTTCAGCAGCGTTTCGCGGCCATAGGATTCGGTAAAAATCCAGTCTTCTAATGAAAACAGATACCATTCCTTGCCGTATTGCTCTTTAAAACGCGCCTGCGCCGATTTGGGTACCAGCACTTCGGCGGGTTGCAGGCCTTGCAGCAGCTTGTCGGCATATTCGGTGTCGCCTTGTGCGCAGAAAGCTTCGCCGGTAGAGATGTCCAGAAACGCCAGTCCGTATTCGGTTCCTGACGGATACCAGGCGGCGAGGAAATTATTGGTTTTAAACTCCAGCAGCTTGTCCGCCGTCGCCACGCCGGGCGTTACCAGTTCGGTTACGCCGCGTTTCACCACACCTTTGGCTTCTTTGGGGTCTTCCAGTTGGTCGCATACCGCCACGCGGTGTCCGGCCTTCACCAGCTTGTGCAGGTAGGTATCCAGCGCGTGGTGCGGAAATCCTGCCAGTTCGGTTGCGCCTGCCGCGCCGTTGTTGCGGCTCGTGAGCGTGATGCCCAAAACCCGTGCGGCCACCACCGCATCTTCTCCGAAAGTCTCGTAAAAATCTCCTACCCGGAACAGCAAAACCGCATCGGGATATTTTGCTTTTATCTCCCGATGCTGCTGCATCATCGGCGTCTCTTTTGCCATAGGGGGCAAAGGTAATGGCCTGCGGCATTGGACTGCTTCGCTGTTGGACTGCCTTCGGCAGTTGGACGCCCTTCGGGCATTGGACACCGCTTCGCGGTATTGGAGCCTTCGGCTTCTTCTGATATTGCCGTTGATGCGGGGTGTTGAGCCGCGAAAATCCTTTTTCAAAAAGCCCTTCGCCGCGTTCGGCGAAAGCTGCGCTTTCGTCGGGCTATGGTGCAGGCTATGCCTGCCTGCGGAACCAAAACAGTTTGCGATGCGAAACGCGGCATTCACGCTGCTATTCTTCCTGATGAACGCGAATCTCGGAAATGGTGTCCATCTTTTTTCTTCTTTTGCCTCGAGGCAAAAGAAGAAAAAAATCATGGCTGTGATTTTTCTGACTAAAAAGCTGCCTTCGGGGCTAAAAATTGTTCCGACTAAAAGTTGGGACTTCGTTTCAGACCGTATCAGTTTGGGCTGTTCCTGCGCCGGATTTTCTAAACGCTGAAAAATCAAGGCCGTTCTCCTTTTGAAAATCCACTTAAAGCATTGATTCCCAATTGTTTTTTAAAACATTCCCTCTATATTCATTGAACGTAAAAAATTTTGAATAACATCTTGTCGAATTTGCTTTTTGTGCCTACGAATTATTATATTGCATTATATTAATAAATCCGGGTTGCAAATAGTTCACCCTTAGTCAAGTAAATAAACGTTTAAAAAAAAGATTTCGGTGTTTTAATAAAATGATGCCTTTATCTTAATTGCTGCCTTATTTTTGCGTTCTTTTAACAAAAAAATAATTCTAATGAGATTGGGTATTTTCCTTATGGGCGTTTTGATTTCCGGTGCAGGTTGTGCTACTATTGCCGGTGGCTCGCGTTATAACGCTCAAATCAGCGTTCCGAACCATCCTAATGCAAGGATTTCTTACAAAGGAAATTATGTTGGAACCGGAACAGGTTCTGTTTCTATTAACCCAAGTTGCGAGTTATGGTGT
>DDEO01000089.1 GCA_002336725.1 Bacteroidetes bacterium UBA1952
CTTGTCTTTCGTCTTTTGTCTTTATACTTTTGCGCCCATTGGTATCAAACCGGTTTTTCATGAAAAAAATTCTGCTCTCCCTTTTTGCAGCCTGCACCCTGTTGCAGGCACGCGCCGATGAGGGTATGTGGCTACCGCAACTCATAGGCAAGAACTATGAAGAAATGAAGCGCCTCGGCCTCAAGCTGTCGCCCGAAGACATCTTTAGCATCAATCAGGCGAGCCTGAAAGACGCTGTTGTTCAGTTTGGCGGCGGCTGCACCGCCGAGATGGTTTCGGCCTCCGGACTGCTGATGACCAACCACCACTGTGGCTATGATGCCATCGCCTCGCTCAGCTCGGTAGAAAAAAACTACCTCGACAACGGCTTCTGGGCCAAGAGCTTTGCAGAAGAACTGCCCGCACAGGGCCTTTCGGTCATCTATCTGCAAGAAGTGGTGGACGTAACGCCGGAAATCATGGCGGCAGTCCGCAATACTGGTGCCGGTGCCGAGTGGAACCGCAAATACGATGCCATCCGTAAAAAGCTGGAAGACCGCGCCTCCAAAGGCGGCAAGCTGGTGGCCAACGTGAAGGAATATTTCAACGGCAACCAATACCTGCTGCTGACCTATAAGAAGTATAATGACGTGCGCCTGGTGGGCACACCGCCCAAGAGCATAGGCAAGTTTGGCGGCGATACCGACANNCCGACAACTGGATGTGGCCCCGCCACACGGCCGATTTCTCCATGTTCCGCGTGTATGCCGGTGCCGATAACGAACCGGCGGATTACAGCGCAATGAACGTGCCTTTTAAACCCAAAAAATACCTGCCCATCTCTGCCAAAGACGTGCAGGAAGGCGACTTCGCAATGGTGATGGGCTATCCGGGCCGCACCGACCGCTACCTGACCTCTTACGGCGTGGCGCTGGCCACCGACGTTACCTCGCCGGCCATCGTGAAAATACGCGGCGAGCGCCTGGCAACCATGAAGAAATACATGGATGCCGACAAATCGGTGTACCTGAAGCTGACCTCCAACTATCAGCGCATCTCCAACTACTGGAAGTATTTCATCGGGCAGACCGAACAACTCAAGCGCCTCAACATCGAAGACCAGAAGCGCAAAGAAGAGCAGCAGTTTACGCGCTGGGCTTCCAAAGACCGCTCTAACCGCAAATACGCCTCACTGATGTCGGATTTTGCCGGTGCGTATGCCGATTATCGCCCGGTAGCCAAAACAGCGGTATATTTTAGCGAGGCTTTCCGTGCGCCGGTTATCTCCCGCCTCGCCTCCGCTACCTATCCGCTCTATACCTATCTGGACAAAGGCGGCAAGAATGCCGATTCCATCAAAAAATACACCGACGGTCTGCGCACCGCCCGCAAGTCGCTGATGAAGGAATATGTAGCCGACCTGGATAAAGAGATGTTCTCCCGGATGACGCTTCTTTATTACAAAGACGTGCCTGCCGAACAGCAGCCGGATGTCTATCAGCGCGTGATTTTTAAGCAGTTTGGCAACGAAAACTGGGGCGCTACCATGGATCGCTATGCCGAATTTGTGATGCAGAATACACACCTGCTCGACGACTCCCGCTTTGACGCGCTGGCCAATGCGCCCACCGCCGAGGCCCTGCGCAAAGACCCGGCGATGGATTATGCCTATTCCTTCATCCGCAGCTACGACAAAAATGTGAAGCCCCGCGCCGAGGAATTTGCCGCCGAACGCAAAGACCTGAGTATGTTCTACACCAAGGCGGCGATGAAGATGCAGCCCAACCGCAACTTCTACCCCGATGCCAACAGCACGATGCGCGTTTCCTATGGCAGTGTGCTTTCCTACGAGCCGCAGGATGCGGTATTCTATCGCTACTACACCACGAGCGACGGCCTGCTGAGCAAATACAAGCCGGGCGACGGCGAGTTTGACCTGCCGAAAGAACTGGTGGCGTTGCTGCGTAAGAAAGACTTTGGCCGCTGGGCCAACAACAAGGGCGAGCTGGTGGTAAACTTCATTACCAACAACGACATCACGGGCGGCAACTCCGGCTCTCCGGTCATCAATGGCAGCGGCGAGTGGATTGGCACGGCCTTCGACGGCAACTGGGAAGCCATGAGCGGCGATATTGCCTTCGATAAAAAATACAAACGCACCATTGCTGCCGATGCCCGATACATTATGTTTATCATCGACAAGCTGGGCAACGCACAGAATCTGATTGAGGAGATGGATGTCCGTTTCTGAGATTAAAGACGATAGACAAAAGACAAAAGACAAAAGACAAAAGACAAAAGACCCCTTTTGTAGGAACGCGCCATGAGGCGCGTTCCTTTTTTTGGGGCGCTTTCGTCGCCATCAGCCATTTCCGGAAATTTCTTTTCTGTATTCTCCTGCACCTTTGCACGGTTCTCCTTCCTGCCCCGAAATGTTGAAAAGACTTCTTCCCCTGTTGCTGCTTCCCCTTGGCACGCTGGCCCAAAAAGCGCCCTCAAAACCCCGTTCCGCGCAGGCTTCCGCCACCGCAGGCTCCGTCGCCCGCCCAAAACTCGTTGTGGGCATTGTGGTGGATCAGATGCGCTGGGATTATCTCTACCGCTACTGGGATCGCTATGGCACGGGCGGTTTCCGGAAATTATTGCGCGAAGGTTTTTCGCAGGAGCAAACCTTTATTCCCTACCTGCCCACCTTTACAGCACCCGGCCATGCCTGCATCTGGACGGGCAGCGTGCCGGCCATCCACGGCATTGCGGGCAACGACTGGATTTACAACGCTACCGGAAAATCCACCTACTGCGTTTTCGATTCCACTGTGCAGCCCGTGGGCGGCAGTCGCAAGGCGGGCCGCATGAGTCCGCGCAACCTGCTGACAACCACTGTTGCCGACGAGTTGAAGCTGGCCACCAATGGCCGCTCGCGCGTGTTTGCCGTTTCGCTCAAAGACCGCGCGTCTATCCTGCCGGGCGGACACATGGCCGACGGCGCTTTCTGGTATGACGACAGCACGGGCAATTTTATTACCTCTACTTATTACCGCGCCGATTTGCCGCGCTGGCTTCAGGATTTTAACGCCCGTCGGCTGCCCGATTCCATCCTGCGCACCGGCTGGACGCTGGCCGAGCCGGAAAGCCATTATCGCCACAGTACGGCAGACAATACGCCTTATGAGGGGCTTTTCAAGGGCGAGAAAACGCCCACATTTCCACACACCGGCCTTCCGCCGGGCGCTTATGGCGTAGTGCGGTCGCTGCCTGCCGGCAACCGCCTGACGCTGGAACTGGCGCAAACGGTGCTGGAGACTGAAAATCTGGGCAAAAGCGCCGATCCCGATTTGCTGGCCATCAACCTGGCTTCTACCGACTATGCCGGGCATCAGTTTGGCCCCAATGCGCTGGAGATAGAAGATATGTATCTGCGGCTCGACGGCGAGTTGGCTCGTTTTCTGGCGTTTCTGGAGGCGCGATACGGCAAGGATGAGGTGTTGTTCTTCCTTACTGCCGACCACGGCGGGGCACACAATCCGCGCTTTTTGCAAGACCGAAAAGTGCCGGCGGGCCAGTTTACCGAGGGCGAGATGGGGAAAAATATGCGCCACGATGCCGATTCCTTTTTTGCCGTAAACGCGCCCAACGCCCGCAGCGAGGAGCAGCGTTCGCTCATCCGGTTTTTTGATAATTATTTTATTTATCTCGACGATACGCTGATTGCAGCGCGGGGCTACAACAAAGAAGCCATCATTAGCCGCATCCGGCAGTATCTGTTGGGCCGCCCCGGCATTGCCGATGTGGTGCGTATGGACGACGGCTCGGCGCTGCTGCTGCCCGAACCCATCAAGACGCGGGTCATCAACGGCTATCACAAAAAGCGCAGCGGCGATTTGCTGGTCATTCCCGAACCCGGCTGGTTTGCCGGCTATGCGCCTACCGGCACCACACACGGCACCTGGAATCCGTATGATGCCCACATCCCGTTGCTTTTCTATGGGTGGAATATCCCGCAGGGCCAATCCACCGAACCTTGTGCCATGACTGATATTGCGGCTACGATTTGCGCCCTGCTGAAAATCCAGATGCCCAATGGCTGTATTGGAAAGCCCTTGCCGTTTGTAGAAAATTCCGGAAAAAAGGCCCGAATTTCCGGAAAAGAGTAGGTGTCGGGAAGGCAAAAAAACACCCGTCTGGTTTTAGAAACCGGACGGGTGTTTTTGTATAAGAAAGAGCTTTACGCCTCTGGTGGTGGAAACGGACCGGTTTACCTGTTATCATCCACAAAAAGACAGAGAATCTGACGTTCGCTTCTTTTGTCTTTAATCTATCGTCTTTTGGCTCAAAAGCAGACTACATAATCCGGCCTGCGCCGGCGTAGGTTTTAGACCAGTATTTCTCGTCGAGCGAAGAAACAGTAACGCCTTTGCTGGTGCAGGAATGCACGAAGAAATTGTTGGTGATATAAACGCCTACATGGGAGATGCGGCTGCTTACGGTGCGGAAAAACACCAAGTCGCCTTCCTTGAGGCTATCGTCGTTGAAGAGCCGGTGGGCCATACCGAATTGCTCAAAAGCGGTGCGTACCAGACTGGTTCCAAATACGTTGGTATAGAGTTGTTGCACAAACGCCGAGCAATCAATGCCTTTGCGGGTAGTGCCGCCGAGGCGGTAGGGTGTTCCCAGCCAGGAGTCGATAAACTTGTAGAGGTGGGTATTGGTGAGGATCTGCGGCGTTACCTTCATCATATCTGCAAAACGCATCCGCAGAGTATTGCCTTCCGCCGGATCAATATCTTTTGCAGTAGCAGTAGGGGTCGAAGCCATTTCAAGCGTTTTAAGGCAAACGCTGGTGATGGCAGGCTTTTTTAAGAGCGGAACATCAACACCGGAAAATGTATGCGAGGCGGAAATGGTGCTGGCAGTAGCCCGAACGCCTTTAGGAGTAGAACAGCTGGTGAGGCTGGAAGCACCTGCGATCGCAAGTGCGGCAATAACAATGTGGGAACGCTTCATCGGCAGGGTAGGGGAATTACTGTCGGAAGTGTGGGGAATTTTATCCCCGGTTATTGGATAGTGCTGCGCCAAATTGGGCAACTGTCGGCGCGAAAGTAGGTCTTTTGCCCTAACCGACAAGGTTTTTTACCCAATCAGGCACGTATTTTGTTTTTCGTCGCCCCTTTTCCCAGAAGCTATTTGGTGCATCCTGCGGACGAATCGGACAGGTAGTTTGGCTGCCATCGGGTGTTACCCATTTAGACAGCTAAACTATACTTCTTTAGCCTCACCCCGAATTGCGTTGTTGATTTTATTCCCTTCAGGGTGATAAAACGATACGCACATTATGGGCTGAATCAATTTCAGTGCAGGCGGAGCCTGTGCCGCTGAAAATCGGTAATCTGCAATCTCCATTATTCTGTATTGTGGAGATGGCAGGCTTGACCCGTAATCCCGACAACCCGCATTATGGAGATGGCGGCTCAAGGCCGCCATGA
>DDEO01000033.1 GCA_002336725.1 Bacteroidetes bacterium UBA1952
GGTGAGCGCGGGTGCATGACAGATTGCATCTCCGGCAACCCCGCCGCGGCGGGCGCAGAGGCGCAGAGAAAAAGCCGCTGCTATCTCAGCCTGGTAAGCGGCTGATGCTCCGTCTGTACAATTGGTCATACAGCCCGTGCATTTGGCATTCCAGAACGCCGGGATTTCCTTTAGTTTTGCGCGCTTTTTGGGCAAAGAAAATGACAACCAAAACACTGCTTTTATTTCTGTTGCCGGTTATCTCGGCATTCATTGGCTGGTTTACCAACTGGGTGGCCGTGAAGATGCTTTTTCATCCGCGCACGCCGAAGAAAATACTGGGCATCACGTTTCAGGGGATTTTCCCCAAGCGTCAGCAGCAGTTTGCGCAGCAACTGGGCCGCACGGTAGCCGGCGAACTGCTCCACTTCCGGGATATTGCCGCACAAATGACCGATCCGGCAGCCATCAAAGCCCTGATGCCTGGCATTGAAACGCATATTGACGGCTTTCTCAACGAGCGCATCAAGGAGAAAATCCCTATGCTGGCCATGTTCCTGAGCGATGGCGTAACGGCGATGATCAAAACCGGGTTGCTCGAAGAAATTGAAGTCATGCTGCCCAATATCATCTCGGAATACGCCGGCAGTCTGGAGGAAAAGATAGACATTGAGCGCATGGTAACGGAGAAAGTGGCTGCCTTCTCGTCGGACAGGCTGGAGGCGCTGCTGATGGCCGTGATGAGCAAAGAACTCCGCTTTGTAGAACTTATCGGCGGCGTGCTGGGCTTCGTTATCGGGTTGCTGCAACTGGCCATTACGCTGGTCTGAGCAGGGCGCTTCGCAAATTGGAATTGCTTCGCAAATTGGACGCTGCCTTCGGCAGAATTGGACTGCCTTCGGCAATTGGAAGATTGGACTTTGCTTCGCAAAATTGGAAGATTAAAAATTCCTTATTCTCCAATGGCTTTAGCCATCCAATCCTCCAGCCGTCCAATTCTCCAGCCGTCCAATGCGCTACGCGCCCCTACGCCAGCCTGTAATTTTTTCCCGGCAGGCTTCGCACCACGCCGTTCATTTCTAATTGTAACAGCGTAGCGGCCAGTTGCGAGGCATCGAGGCGCGTAGCGAGCAGCAGGTCGTCGGCGTGTGTTTTTTCCTTTTGCTGCAGGGCATCCACCACTTTTTGTTCTGCCTCGGAAAACGTCAGTAGCAGGCGGTTTTGCACCACTTTCTGCGCGTGTTGCCGGCTCCATCCCATCGTGTCGAGCAGGTCTTCGGCGCCGGTGATGAGTGCGGCAATCGTGCGGCGGATGAGGCGGTTGCAACCTGCCGCGCGACTATCGCCCACCCTTCCCGGAAACGCCGCAACTTCGCGGTTGTAGCCGTGGGCCAGATAGGCCGTTATCATAGAGCCGCCCTTTACGTCGCTTTCTATGACGACTGTTACGTCGCTCATGCCGGCTACGATGCGGTTCCGGACCGGAAAATTCTCTTTATCGGGGATGGTTCCCTGCGGAAACTCGGTTACCAGCGCGCCGCCTTTCAGGAGCATTTCCTTTGCCAGCGCCTTGTTGCGGTCGGGGTACAGGCGGTCGAGGCCATGGGCCAGAACGCCGATAGTGGGCAGTCCACTCGTGATGCTTTGCCGGTGGGCCACTGCGTCCACGCCGTGTGCCAGTCCGCTGACGACGGTAACGCCTGCATCTTTGAGTCCGGCGACCAGTTCTTCGGCCAGTTGCACACCATAATCGGACGGCTTTCGGGTTCCGATGACGGCCACGAGCCGGTCGGCATTGAGTTTTGCTTCTCCTTTGGCATAGAGCAGAAAAGGTGCGTCGTCGCAGGCACGCAGCCGCGCCGGGTAGTCGCCGTCTTGCTGCGCGAGGATGCGGATGTCGTGTTTCTCGGCAAAAGCGATTTCATCTGCCGCCCTTTGCAGCAATGCGCTGCCCGTTCGCCCTTCGATAAGGTTATGAACGCGCGTCGGCCCCACGCCTTCTATGGCGAGCAGGTCTTTTCGCGAAGCCTCCCAAACAGCTTTTGCGGAGCCGAAATGATTCAACAAAGTACGTGCGTTCTTGTCTCCTATCTGCGGAATAAATGTGAGTGCCACTTCGTAGAGTCGCGGGTGTGTTTGCATGGATTCAATTGCCTTTCTGAATATTACCTTCACGCCAAAATAAACGTTTCCGGATGAGACTTCCCACCCGCCTGTTGGTTTTTGTTTCGCTCCTGAGCCTGGGCGCGACTGTACAGAGCTGCAAAAACAGCCAAAAAGCCAAGGCTACCCCGACAACCCTGCAAACGCCTGCTGCCGTGCCACAGGTTACGGCCGTGATGATGAGCCGGGGCTATTGCTTCGGTAAATGTCCGGTTTACAGTATTGAGCTTAAAAACAGCGGGCTGGTGCGCTATTCGGGGAAAAAATTTGTGGATAAAGAAGGCGTTTATGAAAAAACCTTCGACAAGGCGGCCATTAGCGCACTGCTAAAAGAGTTTTCGCAGGCGCGTTTTGACACCCTGCAAGACAGCTACCCGCGTACCGTCAGCGATCTGCCTTCGATAACCTACGCCGTTACTTTTTCAAACGGTAAAGCCAAATACATCCAGAACGCTCATTTTGGGCCGCAGGTTTTGGCCACGCTGGCATCCGAGATAGATGCGCTGGTGAAAAGCCCGGATTATAGCTGGAAACGCACGGCAGTCCAGGCCGAAGATTAGCAGCCCCTAAACCACGGCGGCAGGACGACCCGGCACTCTATAAGGTAATTTTACAGCGTCTATGATGCGTTTTTGGAAAATATCGGGGCTGGGCCTGCTGGTTTTTTGCCTGCTGTATGCCGGAGCGGCGCTCGACCTGAGCGCCATCCCGCTCCATGCATCGCAGGTTGCCCAAAGCGGCGTACCCGTGTATCTGCGCTCCGACGGCGGGCATCTGGACTTATTATTTCCGGTACGCAGCCCGCAGCTGGACTGGACGCAGGTTTTTCCATTTCCGGAAAATGCGCCCGCCAGTGGCCACACGTCCTGGATTGCGATTGGCTGGGGCGAAAAGGGTTTTTATCTGGACGATACGCGGCCCGGTGTTTTTCCCGATCCGGTTACCACCTTCCGGGCGGCGAGTGGCCTGAGTACGCCGGTGCTGCACATTGCGTATGTAACCGCGCCGGTTGTAAATGACACCTGCCGCTTTTTGTATGCCTCGCAGGCGCAATACCACAAACTGACACGCTACGTTTTGCAGGCAATTGCTCCGGATGCGCATCAGCGTCCGCAGTGGATTGCGCCACCGGCGGATGAAGGCCCTTATGTGGCTTTTTACGAGGCCAAAGGCACTTACAGCATCTTTAATACCTGCAATACCTGGGTGAACAGCGCCCTGAAATACGCTGGCATGAAAGCCTGCATCTGGACACCGCTGGCAAGAGCTGTCCTGAATAAGTATCCGGTATAGAAGACGGGAGATGGAAGTATCAAGACGGAAGTATCAAGTATCAAGTATCAAGTATCAAGACGAAAGACGAAAGATGAAAGACGAAAGATGGAAGTATCAAGTATCAAGACGAAAGACGAAAGACGAAAGATGGGAGTATCAAGTATCAAGACAAAAGACAAAAGATGGAAGTATCAAGACGAAAGGCACATGAAACATGAAACATGAAACATGAAACATGACACATGAAACATAAAACATGAAACATGAAACATTGCCTCTTACTCACCCCTCTATTTCCGGAAAAAATGTTTTCAAAGGAAGAAGCCGCTACCGGCAAACAGGCATTCTGGACGGCCCTTGGGCGCTATATGCAGCCAGTGCCGGGTGCCGACGGCGAACCCAAAAAGTGGATGAACTACGAGACCGGTATTGCGGGGCTTCATCTGCGTATTTTCCTCCAGAACAAGGCGGCCTTTGCCGGCATTGAAATCGCCGATGCGAAAAGCGAACCGGGTGCGCGGCTGCTGGCGGCTTTGATGGATACGCTGCCGCTCCTGCAACGCCATACCGAACAGGAATGGGACTGGATTTCGGTGGAAAACCGCCCACCCAACAGCCTTTTCCGGGGTACGGCGCTGTATGGCAAAAGCCCGATAGTGCCCACCAACTGGCCGGAACTCATTGCTTTTTTCAAGAAAAACCTGCTGGCTATGGATGCTTATTGGGCAGATGCCGGGGTGGCGTTTGAATAAACCATCCGGGGGGATCCAGAGCGCCCTTTATACAAATAGTCCCCAGTCATCGGGTTCGCCATCCGGCCCGAAGGTGGCAACCCACTGACGGAACAGGAATTTAAACTCGTCCATGGAATCCTGAATAACGTTTTTATACGATTCATCGGCAGCGCCCACCATCACCGCAAAGATGATTTGTTCCATCATCTGCCGGCTATTAAAGCGGATGAGTGCCGCGTTTTCCATCTTTATCTGATAAAGCGTCGGGCCGCCAGCACTCTGGATTTTGGGCGCAATCAGGTAGGCGTTCTCCAAAATCAGGTTGCGAAAATCGGTTGGTGAGCCGACCGCCGACTGCCGCAGGTTTTCGGCAAAGGCCATCACCATCCCGAATACTTCCCGCCATTTGTTATAGAGCGCCTCTGCGGCCTGAAGCGACTCTTGGTATTTCCACCCTTCGCCTGCTTCAAATTCGGTCATTCGGGGCTTCCATTCCGGGAGCGGATTCAGGCGGGAGAGATCCATAGCAGTAGGCAGGTTTAGGAAAAGAGACGCAAGATAGCGGGAATAAAACCGGAAATTTCCGGAAATTTCCGAAAATTTCGCATCCGTTGGCATTCAAAGGAGAGACTTAAAAGCCTTATTGGAAGCGGGGGGTTTCTACCCTATCTCCAAAAAAGAAAACGCGCCTTGCGACGCGTTCTGCAAAAAAACATTTTTCACCCTTATTCAAAAAACCATTACATCGCGCCACCATTGTTGGCAGCAAGTTGCTCCTTGTCTTTGTATTTGGAAGGACATTTGAGCTGCACGTCGGAGCAGTGGAAGGTGTTGCCCTGCATCTTGCCGGTCATCACGATATTTTCGCTCTTCTCGATGTCGTAGAGCGATTTGGAGCCGACATAAATCACTTCGTGGGTCTCGCCTTTCTTATCAGTAACGTGGAAAGTGTATTTCTCGGTGTCCGTTTTCGGGTCGTGAACGACGGGTTTGGAGCGGTCGAGCACGCCTACGACCTTGATGGCTTTTTGGGGTTCCTGCGCAGCCGAGGCGAAGGTTTCGTAGGTCGAGAAGTCGCTGAAGCGCGAGAAGATGATGGCCACGGCAGCAGCCATAACGAGCAGCAATACGATGTGGGTCTTTTTCATAAAGGAGTCAAAAACCGGGGCTTTATTTTCCGGAAATTTTCGCTTTTTGCAAAGGTACTAAAGGGCATTGAGGAACAGCGGCCCTTCGTAATTTTGCGCCGCTTTTAACGCTTCTCCCAAAAGACATGGCTATTGACCTTTCTTCCTTCGACCCCAACTCGGTTGGGCAGAAGAACAACAATATCTTCGGACTTCCTTCGACAGAAGACAACGCAGAACTGGTGTTGCTGCCGGTGCCCTGGGAAGTAACCGTCTCTTATCGCCCCGGAACGGCCCGCGGCCCGGAACACATCTTTGAGTCGTCGCTACAGATTGACCTCTTCGACCCCGATGTGCCCAACGGCTGGCAAAAGGGTTTTTACATGATGCCGGTGGATAAAAACATTCGCAAAAAGAGCGATTACCTGCGGCAGTGTGCTGAGTTGATTATCTCCCATCTGGGCGACGGCGGCGTGGTGTCTGAAAATGAACAACTCTCCAAACGCCTTGCAGAAGTGAACAAAGGGGGGAAAATGGTGCGCGACTGGGTGCGCGAAATGACCCTGGCGCAGCTCAAAGACGGCAAGAAAGTGGGGCTGCTCGGCGGAGACCACAGCACGCCGCTGGGCTTTGTTCATGCGCTGGCCGAGATGCACCCCGACGGCTTTGGTGTATTGCAGATTGACGCTCACGCCGACCTGCGAAGCGCCTACGAAGGCTTCACCTACAGCCACGCATCCATTATGTATAATATTCTGGAGGAGGTATCGGCAGTGAAAAAACTGGTACAGGTCGGCATCCGCGACTGGTGTGATGAAGAGGCTGAATATGCGCAGGAACAGGGCAATCGCGTGGTGCAGTTTACCAATCAGGCTATTAAAGAACGTTTTTTTGAGGGCCAGACCTGGAAGCAGGTCTGCGACGATATTGTTGCCGCGCTGCCCCAAAAAGTATATATTTCTTTTGATATCGACGGCCTCGACCCGAAGTTGTGTCCCAATACCGGAACGCCGGTACCCGGTGGCTTTGAGGTAGAGCAGATTTACTACCTCTTCAAGCGGGTTGTCGAAAGCGGACGGCAGCTCATTGGCTTTGATCTCAACGAGGTTTCCTGCGGCGAACACAGCGAAGGTATTGATGCAATTGTAGGTGCGCGGGTGCTCTATAAACTGTGCAATTACATGGTGGTTTAGCCTAGAAGACAAGCGCCCCAACGCCTGAGACCCATCAAAAAAAAGGAACGCGCCACGAGGCGCGTTCCTTTTTTCCGGTATTTTCCGGAAATCTTTCCTGTTGAATCCTTTTATACCTTATAAATCCAGCCGCGCGTATCCGGCGTGTGGCCATAGCGGATGTTATCCATCTCTGCTTTCACCCAGTTGGCTACCTTCCAATCCGTTACCGGCGGCAGCTTCATGTGCTCCTCGTGGATGGTCAGCTCGGCAATCGGGGCAATAGAAGCGGCAGTGCCGGTGCCGAAGGCTTCTTTGAGTTCGCCTTTGGCAAAAGCTTCTTTCAGCTCATCAATGGAGATGGGCCGTTCTTCCACTTTATAGCCGGCCTCGCGCAGCAACGTCATCACGCTGTCGCGGGTTACGCCTTCCAGAATGGTGCCTTCGAGCGCAGGCGTTACCACCGTGTCGCCAATCACAAACCACACGTTCATGGTGC
Organism: Bacteroidetes bacterium UBA1952; assembly: GCA_002336725.1. Taxonomy (GTDB): domain Bacteria; phylum Bacteroidota; class Bacteroidia; order Chitinophagales; family Chitinophagaceae; genus UBA1952. Next base: position 6,950 of record DDEO01000033.1, read on the forward strand.
CGATTTCCTGCACGTATTTGTGCTCAAAACCGTCGGTCCACAGAATCTGGTCGTAGCCCAGCGAGCGGGCCTTCATCGTCGGAGCCATGCAGGCACCATAGTTTCCGGCACATTTGGCATAGCCGGTGCCGCCGGGGAAAGCACGCACATATTCTTCCTGAACATAAATAGAAACCGGCTTGCTATAATAAGGGCCTGCCGGCGAGGTGATGATCATAAAAGAAAACTGCTCGGCGGGCTTCACGCCAATAAACGCGTCGGTGGCAATCATAAACGGACGCAGATACAGCGAGGTGCCGGGCGCTGTGGGAACCCACTGCGCGTCGAGGCGGATGAGCTGGCGCAGGCCTTCCAGAAAAATTTCTTTCGGAACCTCGGGCATACCCATACGAACGGCGCTGCGGTTGAAGCGCTTCCAGTTTTTATCAGGCCGGAAGATTACGATTTCGCCGTTCTCCTGGCGATAGGCTTTGATGCCTTCAAAGATCGACTGCCCGTAGTGCAGCATTGTGGTGGCCGGGCTCATCGTCAGGTTGCCGTAGGGCTGGATGCGCGGCTGTCCCCATTGGCCGTTGGCATAATCGCAAACGAGCATGTGGTCGGCATATTGCTTGCCAAACTGCACATTGGCCGGGTCGAATTCCGCAATGCGGCTTTTCTCCACCTTGTCAACCTTGAG
>DDEO01000195.1 GCA_002336725.1 Bacteroidetes bacterium UBA1952
GGTGCGACGGATTTCTTCGTCGCGGCCAATAACGGGGTCGAGCTTGTTTTCGCGCGCCAGTTCGTTGAGGTTTTTGGCATAGCGTTCCAGTGCCTGATATTGGCTTTCGGCTGTTTGAGAATTTACTGTGTTGCCTTTGCGCAACTCTTTGATAGCAGCGATAAGACCTTTTTCGGTGAGGCCAGAATCCTTCAGCAGGCGGGCAGCATCGTCGTTTTGGGAGAGAATGCCCAGCAAGAGCAGTTCGGGCGTAACAAATTCGTCGCCAAATTCTTTCAGGTAGCTACCGGCCTTAAGCACCGCGTTGTTCACTTCGCGGGATACATTCTGGGCCGGTTCGCCGCTGGTGAGTTTTGCGCTGCGTTCAATGGTTTCGCGCAGGCGGTTTTGGAGTGCGCCGAGGTTGACACCGTTTTTCTTCAGCAGATATGCAATCGGCCCTTCGGTTTCGGCCAGCAGTGCCTCCAGCACATGGGTATTTTCAATCGAAGGACTTTGAGCGGCATAGGCGCGTTGCTGGGCCGCCGCGATGGCCTCCTGCGCTTTTATGGTGAAGTTGTTTAAGTTCATAAGAGGAGATTTTTATTTCTCCTTTCCCTACAAATAATATTCCGCCGGACGCAGGCTGAAAATTGGTCTTTCTTATGCTATCAGACAAGACAAAATTTCCGGTATTACCCAAATAAAAAGACTTTTTGACACGCATTAAATTCCGGAAAAAGCCTTCTCAAAAAAACATTCCTTTCTGCTTATATGGATAACATAGCTGCCGGGGAGCTTGTCGGTAGCTCCGGGTGTTTTTACAAATGAAAAAAGACGCTCTCGGGGAGCGTCTTTTTTCAAAGCGATTTCCGGAAATATCCTTATTCGCACACCAGTTTTATAATCTTGCTTTCTCCGGTATTGCTATTGACCAAACGGACGAAATAAAGACCGGCGGGCATTCCGGGCAGGTTTATTTCTGCATCGGTGAGCGGCTGATTCAGGAAAGGCTGCCCGGCGGCATTGGTAATGGCGAGCTTCCAGTCGGCAGGCGACTGAATTCCGGAAATCCGAAGTTTTTCACCGTTTATTGGGTTGGGGAATATCTGGATTTGCGCAGCAGCGGCATCCCGGCGCTCCTCTACCTTCAAACCAATAACGCGCGAATAGGTTACGACACCCTTTGCATCCACGTTGCGCAGGCGGTAATGGTTCATGCCCGGTGTCGGCTCCTTATCGGTGTACTGATAATTGCTTTGATTGGAAGCATAAACAACGGTCAGGGCGTTCCAATGGACGGCATCGGTGCTGCGTTCCAGGAAATAATGGTCGCCGGTCTCTTCGTTGGCAGTCGTCCAGGCAAAAGATACGCCCTGCGGGGTGCGTCGGGCATCAAAGCTCACGAGTGTTACCGGCAGCGGTGTTGTATTGGTAGGTCTTGAAAAAGTTTGTGCGTTCATGTCCGGGCCGTCAATATTGAGCGTTGTATTTCCGGAAAGACAGCCCATAGAAGCGAGCGTTGCGGTGGCGCAGTCGGTTTTTGAGGTATAGGGATTGGTGGTAGTGGTCAGCGTTCCGGTGAGGGGCGTTGCCGAAATCTTAGTCGGCAGGTTATAACTGCCCAACTGGTCATTGCCACAGCCAAAGGTTACCTGAAGGGTGTAGAGGGATGCATTGGAAGGGAGATTTCCGGAATAAACAATTTCATAATTATACTCCAGATTATAGCCATAGCCCCACTCACAGGAAGCAGGCGCGATGATGGCAACCGGGGTAACCGTAATCTGAACCGTATAGCCGCCGGCAGTGGATTTGGCATTGCTTCCAAAAGAATTGCTGTGAATCGTAAAGGTGGCGGCGGTGGCCTGCACCGACAAGCCCAGCACCAAAGCCGACAGCGTCAGCAGTGCGCGAAGAGAATGTAACACTTTTTACATCATCAATATTTTTTTATTGGGGTGCAAAGGTGTTCGCCTGAATCTTTAAAGTATGTTAAGCAGTTTTTAAAGAAATGTGCTATCTGAATGAGCGTTCAGATAAGGGTATAGACAATTTCTATCGGGCCTCATCTCTGGCACGAAAAGTATAATCCCGACTAAAAAACGCGCGGGTTTGCAGCAGCCTGCATCATCAAAACGCTACTGACGTTTTCTCAATATCTCCTCAGCCTTTACAATATCTTCCGGATGGTCTATCTCTACGCCCATATATTGGGTGATAGCCATGCGCAGCGGAACGCCGTGCTCCAGAAAGCGCAGGCATTCAATTTTCTCGGTGCGCTCCAGCGGCGTAGGCTCCCAGCGCGTGAATTGCATCAGGGCTTCTTTCCGGAAAGCATACACGCCGATATGTTCGTAATAGGGCAGTTTTACGCTTGCGTCGCGCACATAGGGAACGGGACTGCGGGAGAAAAAAAGCGCATTGCCCTTCAAATCCAGCGCCACCTTCACGTAGTTCGGGTCGGCAATCAGCCTCTGGTCTTTCAACTCCTGCACCAGCGAGGCCACCTGCACCTGCAGGGCATCTTCGCCGTTAAAAAGGTTCAGGAGCTGCGCCAGCGGTTCGCGCTGCACAAAAGGCTCGTCGCCCTGCACGTTTACAAAAACATCGGCGGCGCGGTCGGCAGCGGCTTCGGCAATGCGGTCGGTGCCGCTCTCGAAAGCGCGGGTGCTGCGAAAAACCGGCCCGCCTGCCGCGCGGATTTCGGCTTCTATCTCGTCGTTGTCGGTAACGACCACCACTTCTTCAAAAAGACCGGTTGCCAGTGCCGATTCGTAGGTGCGGCGGATGACCGATTTTCCGGCAATCTGCGCCAGCATCTTGCGGGGAAAACGGCTGGAATCAATGCGGGCGGGAATGAGAGCGATAACGCGCATATTTGAGATGTTTCATGTTTTATGTTTCATGTTTCATGACCCATGAAGCACAACCAATTGAATTTTATGTTTTATCCTTTAAGTAGGTTGCCGAAATTAGTTTAGATTATTGCTCGGATGGCGCACCGCGTAAATAAAGGCTTCGTACCTTCTAACGAGACTTTTATTCCATAAACTAATTACGGTAGGGTACTTATAACCCATGAAACATGAAACATGAAACATGAAACATGAAACATATCTACGGCTTATAATCAATAAAAGCGGTTGCCATGGCCATCCAGCCGCCCACCAGCAGCAGGCCGCCGATAGGGGTGATGATGCCGACGGGACCGAGGCCTACGCCGTTGTTTTTGAGGAATACCAGCAGATAGATGCTGCCACTAAAAAGCAACACACCAATGGCAAAAAGAATAGTGGCAATGCGCAGGGTGCGCGTGGGCCGGAAGGCATAAAGGATGCCCGTAGCCAGCAGGGCAAAGCTGTGATACATTTGGTAGCGCACACCGGTTTCGAAAGTAGCGAGTTGCTCCGGTTGGAGAACTTCTTTGAGGGCGTGCGCACCAAAAGCGCCGAGGATGACGGAAAGCGCACCAAGCAGCGCACCCAGAATCAGGGCCGGACGATAGAGCATCATAACGCGGCAAAGGTAGTCTCCGAAAGGCCTTCCACAGCGAGTGTGTGGTGTGCCTGTTGGTAGAACGGCTCCCGCGCGACCAGTGTAGAAGCGAGTTTTTGCAGCAGTTCGGTTTCGGAACATCCGGCCAGCAGCGGACGGGTATCGCCGTCTGACAAAATCCGGCGGGCCAGCACTGCCACAGGGGCTTGCAGATAAATGACGGTTCCCGCCGCCTGCATCTGTGCCAGATTGTTGCCGTGGCAGGGCGTTCCGCCACCGGTCGCGAGAAAGTCTGTTTTTCCGGAAATCAACACCGCTTGCAGCACTTCGCGTTCCCATTTCCGGAAACCGGCTTCCCCTTGCGATGCAAAGATTTCCGGAATGGATGTTCCGGAAATCCGGGCAATTTCGGCATCCAGGTCGAGGGCTGCCCCACCCCACGCCGCCGCCAGCCGCTGCGCCCAATAGGTTTTTCCGGCACCCGGCATACCAATAAGGATGAAGGGACGGCCTGAGGGGATGTTCATGGGAAGATACTTTCCGGAAAATGGGATGACGAAAACGCTGGTCCTATTCAAATCTTCGCTTGGTTTTCCGCCATATAGGGTGTAATAAAAGCTGCGCTAAAGGCCTGAAGGCCTGCGCTCCAGTGGTTTATCCGTTATCCCCGCCCTAAAGGACGGGGCAATTAACCTAAAGGGCGGGGCAATTAGCCTAAAAAATGCGCCTTCAAAAAGCGAATCAGCAGCAGAAAGGCGTTTTGTGCGGCCAGTTCCTTGTTGCGGAGGCGGTCGTTGGCAAAATGAAAGGTTTTACTTTCGTGCCGGTCGCCCATTGTTATGGCCACACAAACGGTGCCGCCCGCCGCTTTATCGTCGCCCTCCTTGTCCAGCCAGCCGGTGATTCCCAAGCCAATATCTGCTCGCAATGTCTGAGCCGCGCCACGCGCCATTGCCAGTGCTACGGCTTCGCTCACGATGCCTTTATCCTGAATGGTTTTGAGAGAGACACCCAGCAAACGGATTTTCGCCTCCGCCTGATAGCACACCAGACTGCCTTGCAGATAATTGGACGCGCCCGGAATCTGCGTGAGCAAATGAGCCAGATAGCCGCCCGTGCAGCTCTCGGCCAGCCCCAGTCTGAGGCCGACTTTTGTGAGCATTCCGGCCAATATTTCCGGCATCGGCAGGTCGTTTTGGGAAACCAGATATTTACCGAGTCGCTGTGCAATTTTATCGCTCCAGCTTTCTATTTCGGCCTCAATGCCTTCGCGGTCGCTTTCGTTGCAGGTGAGGCGCAGGCGCAGATAGCCCAGGCTCGGCAGGTAGGCCAGCCGGATGTAGGGCGGCAGGTTTTCTTCTAAATCTTTGATATGTTCGGCGATAAAACTTTCTCCTTCGCCGCCTACCAGCAGGTTTTTGTATAGCAAGGGTTTGAGCGAAAAGCGCGCTTCCAGCCGGGGCAGCACCTGCGTTTCCATCAGGTGCATCATCTCGTGGGGTACGCCAGGCATGGAAACCACGATTTTTCCGGCTTTTTCAAACCACATACCGGGCGCGGTGCCTTTTTCGTTGAAGAGAACCGTGCATTTTTCCGGAACTTCTGCCTGCCGCAAATTGCGTTCCAGCATCGGCTTTTTGCGCTTCTCGAAGAAGGATTTCACGTGCTGAAGCACTTTTTCATCCGTGCGCATTGTGGTGCCGAAATAATCGGCCAGTGTAGGCTTGGTGATGTCGTCTGCCGTGGGGCCGAGGCCGCCGGTCATCAGCACCACATCTACTGCTGCCAGTTCTGCATCCAGTGCGTCGGTGATAGCCGCGCGGTCGTCGGCAATAGCGATGCGGCGCACCACCTGAATGCCCTGCTTCACCAGTTCGCGGGCCATCCAGGCGCTGTTGGTATCTACAATCTGTCCGATGAGCAGTTCGTCGCCGATGGTCAGGAGCGTAGCCGTTACTTTTTGCTGTTTGTGCATTTTTTATTTAGAAAAAAATTTCCAGTTTTTCGCGCATCTGCGGGTGCATCTTCACCTTCTCGCGCTTTTCAAAATCATAGAAAACCAGCGACACGCTGCCCGTGTTGAGCAGCTCGCCGCCTTCGTTATAGACCTCGTGATGAAACTCGATGACGCTGCCTTCGGGCAGTTTGCGCAGCGTGGTTTTGATGGTGAGCAGGTCGTCGTAGAGTGCCGGGCGCAGGTAGCGACTGCTCATGGCGGTTACCGGCATTTTGATGCCCAGTGCTTCCAGCTCGCGGTAGGTGAAGCCCAGTTGGCGGATGGCCTCGGCGCGGCCCATTTCATAGTACTGCGCGTAGTTGCCGTAGTAAACCACGCCCATCTGGTCGGTTTCGGCATAGCGTACGCGGATTTGCGTTTCGGAAGTGTACATTTTAGAGGCAAAAGTATTGAGGCGCGAGTATCAAGACGCAAGTATCAAGTATCAAGTATCAAGACAAAAGACGAGAGACGAGAGACGAGAGACGAGAGTATCAAGTATCAAGTATCAAGTATCAAGTATCAAGTATCAAGACAAAAGA
>DDEO01000048.1 GCA_002336725.1 Bacteroidetes bacterium UBA1952
AAGACAATATCGTTTTCCACTGCATCATTTTCCCGGCGATGCTGAAGGCGCACGGCGATTTTATTTTGCCTGAAAGCGTGCCGGCCAACGAGTTTCTGAATATCGAAGGCCAGAAGGTGAGCACCTCGCGCAACTGGGCCGTGTGGGTGGACGAATACCTGCGCGATTTTCCGGAAATGCAGGACGCGCTGCGCTATGTGCTCTGCGCCAACGCGCCGGAAACAAAGGACAACGATTTCACCTGGAAAGACTTCGGCGACCGCGTCAACAGCGAGCTGGTGGCCATCTTCGGCAACTTTGTGAACCGCACGATGGTGCTGACACACAAGCTCTGCAAAGGCCGCGTGGCACCCATCCACGGCGACATTCTCGACAACGCCGACCGCAGCGTTTTTGAAGCCATTCAGGAAGCCAAAACCCAGATAGAAACCGCTATTAGTAATTATCGTTTCCGCGAAGGATTGAACGCGTTGATGAATCTGGCGCGCACCGGCAATAAATATTTGCAGGATAAAGCGCCGTGGAGCCTTTCTAAAACGCCGGAAATGCAGGCTGAAAACCAGAAGGCGATTGACAACTGCCTGCACGTATGTCAGCAACTCGCCGCCAACCTGGCCATTCTCTGCAACCCGTTTTTGCCGTTCACGGCCCATAAGCTGCTCAGGCAATTCAAGGTTGTGGAGCGGATGCTGGAATGGGAAAATGCCGGACGTATGGATTTGCTGAAAATCAATTACCCATTGCCGGAGCCGCAACTGCTTTTCCGGAAAATAGAAGCCGAAGAAATCACCCGACAAATGGAAAAACTCGAACAGGCCGCCGCACAGGCCGCCGCTGCCAACGCACCCGCCGAAACCGCTCAACCCGAAGCCGCGCCCACCGCACCCGCCAAGGCCGAAATCACCTTTGACGATTTTGTGAAGATTGACCTGCGCGCCGGTAAAATCCTCACTGCCGAAAAAGTAGAAAAAGCCGATAAGCTTCTGAAGCTGTCGGTGGATATGGGCGAAGCCGCGCCGCGCACCATTGTTTCCGGAATTGCCCAGCATTTTTCGCCTGAAGAGATTACCGGAAAAATGGTAACTGTGGTGGCCAATCTTGCGCCGCGCAAGATGCGGGGCATCGAGAGCCAGGGGATGATTCTGATGGCCGAAGACGCTGCCGGGAAGCTGGTGTTTGTGTCGCCGGTGAGCGAGGTTCCAGGCGGCAGCGAAGTGCGGTAAGAAGAAAATTCGACTCCAAACCTGAAAACAAAAAGGGCGCTACGGTTCGTAGTGCCCTTTTACCGAAAAGACAGTTACGGTGGCTTCATCCACACGGTAAATCAGCCGGTGTTCGCGGTTGATGCGGCGCGACCAGAGGCCTGAGAGCGCGTGTTTGAGCGGCTCGGGCTTGCCGGTTCCGGAAAAAGGCGCTTTTTCTAACTCTTCGAGCAGCCTATTGATTTTTACCAGTACAGTTTTATTACCCGCTTTAGCAAATGAGTCAATTTCTGCGAGTGTTCTGTTTTCGAAACGAACGCGAAACATCAGGATAAATATTTAGCCTTAAACTCAGCTGCGCTCATCTCTGTAAAATCCTTGCTTTCCGTACGAGAAAGAATCTTCTCCACAAACTCGGGATTATAGGGGCCGTCAGTCGCCTTCTCCTTGCAGGATTTTTTCTGGAAAGGAATTTCAAACGCCTCTAAAAACTTTTTGAGGGCAGCGGCTTTCTTAGCGTCCTCGATGTCGATGGTGAATGTAGTCATGGTATTATCTGCTTTCTTCAAAGTTCGGAAATTTTTCTTCTGAGAGCGGATAAATACAGACCGTCGGGATTCGCGACGCACGGAAAATTTCCGGAAAATATCCCCGTTTTGTCGCCCTTATGACCCTTGTCCTGCGGGTTCTGCGCGCGAAATCACAAGGGTTGATGGAGTGCGCACTTTACCAGCAGGCCCGTTACAACAGCTATTCCGAAGCTGAGCAGGCTGCCCACCAGGATATACTCCGTGAGCTTGATGTCTTTCTTTGCCTGCAGGTCGCCGAAGCGAAAGATGGATTTAGCCGCAATGAGAAAACCGACGGCTTCCCAGTGATTGGCAAGGATAAAAAGAAAAGTCATCGTCCGCTCCAGGATGCCAATGTATTTGCCGGCCCGGCTCAGCGACTCGTCGGGGCCGGTTCCCAGAACGGGTGTCCACCTCTGAAGTGCTATCTGGATGACCGTACCGGCACCAAAACTGACAGCAATCAATCCCGCAGCCACAACCCAGAAAGAAGGGCCAAACCAGGTTTGTATTTGTTCAAAAGAAGGCTGCCGGATGCAAAACGCGATGAGGAGCAGCGACAGCAGGTGCAGCGCCTGATCGGCCAGAAACCATTCTGTGCGGCGCTGTGGCTTTTGTTTGTAGAGCTTGAGCAGGTCGATCAACAGGTGAATGCCGGCTACCCACAGGCCCGTGGACCACGGCGCTACGGAAAAGGTGAAAAGAAAAGCCAGCAGACCGTGAACCGCAGCGTGCAGATAGAGTAGGGGAGCAGCAGCCTTGCGGCGCTCCTTCTGCGCTACCCAGGGTGTAGGTTGCAATACAAAATCGCCCAGCAAATGGGCGAGCAGCAAACGTGCAATAAGCTCCGTCATGGCAAATACGATTTTATCCTGCTTTCTGCACCCTGCAACAGCGCCAGAAGTTCTGTGAGGTGTGCCCGTTGCCAGCGCCCACTCACCGAATTTTGCCGGATGCCCAGTTGCTCGCCCAGGTCTTGTTGCCGGATATCAGGCGTTTCCAGCACTGCAAAAACCAGCTCTGCAGCGGCAACCGTCCAGCTATCCATAAAGACGGATGCGAGCAGGAAGTTCAGGTTCAGGGTGTCGTCCAGGCCGGGCCAGGCACTTTTGAGGGCCATGCGCCGGTTGGGCTTTAAGGCATCAAAGGCTTCTCCGGCATATACAAAAGCAGGGCCGTTGCTCTCCGAAATCCGGGGCGCTTCATAGGTTTTTGCGCCAATGCCAATGCCGATACGCACGTCTATTCCCTGATTCCCCTTGCTATCGGGCAGGGGCAGACTTTTGAGCAGTGCTTTCAGCGCCACGGCATACCAAACGCTTCTGGCCGGCTCGCTTAGTTCCAGCTGGAGGAAGTCGCCCCAGCCGATGTCCCAGCGTTGCGGCGAACTGCCTACCGTCTGTCGGAGCCATTTTTTGAGCGGCGCCAACCAGATTTCCGGCTTCTGAATATGCCGGGAGCCAACAATATCAGCTTTAAGAACAGCAACCATCCCCCAAATATCGTACTTAGAAGGGATATTCACAAACATCGCTTAATAAGGCGATTAATTATTTTATCATTCTATTAAACGATAAAAATAAATATCGTTGTTTAAAGCGGTAAAGACGCATGGCCGCCGGAAAGTAAAGAAGCGGCCTGTTTTCCGGGAAAAACAGGCCGCTTCTTGAAAAGAGGGGAATCGCTTATTTGC
>DDEO01000133.1 GCA_002336725.1 Bacteroidetes bacterium UBA1952
CTACGCAGGTGCTGGTGCCGGCCGACCAAACCTATGTGACCGATGAAGATGGTTACTATTGGCTTTTTCTGTATCCCGGAAAATACAACCTGGTGATGCGCGATACCGAGTACAACTTACTGTCGGAAAAGGAAGTGGACATTAACTAGAAAAACGGAATTTCAATTCACACTACTCGGCAAGAATAATCTCCCCCAGGTCGCTGGTTTGTTCATCTGTCAATTTGATTTGCTGAAATACCTGGTCTTTAAAAGGAGCGATGGCATCGATGCGTATGCCGTATTCGCCGGGCCGCACCGAAATCTTAAATTTACTGCCCATTCTTTTCACCGGCAGGGTATCACCGTTTTGAATAAGCCAGGCTTTGCGGAATGCTTTCACCGGGTGAACTTCGCCTGCTATGGCGCAGACGGCTCTTTTTTTGGCCGCTTCAAGTAGTACGACAGCCATTACGGTGCCCAACAGCACCCATGCTGATTTGTTCATAAAATCCCTTTTGTGTGTATCGGCTTCGGGTTTGGGCTATAGTACCCAATTGCCATGCCAAAGCATGGAAAGGGAAGGAGTGGTATTAGTGAATCGGATCGCTGCTCCTGAATCCGTTCACTGAAATAATCCGGGTTTGTACGGCAACCGCTTTGTCTGATGCAGGCGCGTCGGCCGTTTGTGAAGCACCTGCTTGCAGGTAGCCAAAATGAATGGTTTCAACGTCTAGAATGGCTTTGTCTTTGGCGAGATAATCCACCTGAACAATGATATCGCGCAAAACAGTGGTGCCTTTGTTGGCGATGGTTAGCTGCAGATCGTTGACACCACCAAAAAAACCGTCGCCATACTCATTCGTACGAAGGGTCAGGTCTTTTTTCAATACCGCAAATTCCAGGGGTGTTACCACAATCATATTGCTGGCGGCCGGTGTATTGGCGGTATAGCTGACAATAGTATTGGCATTGGCTGTGCTGTCGGCAGTAGTTCGAGTAGCACTGTGGTAAGTACTGAAAAAATAAATGCCGCCAACAAGCGCCGCCAATACAAGTCCACCGCCGATATAGGGCTTCATCGACTTACGGTGTGGCTTTGGCCAGTCGATATGCAGCTTTTCGGCCACGGGTGCCATGGCCACCGTTTGCGCGATCACCGCAGAAAAAGCAGGGCTTTCCGGTAAGATGATCGACACTGCTTTTTTATGTGTCTTATTTTCCCCGTTTTTGCGGATCGGTTCCACAGCTTTGGGGGTAGTAGCCACAGGCGCGTGAAATTGCTGGTAAAAATCGTCGGTAACAGCCGGCGCATGTGCTTTAAGCTCTTCGTATTCGCTTGGGTATTTCCAGGCCGCACTGCGACCATCCACCCAAATCAAATCGTAAGCTTTCAAAGGCAAAGCAACAAGGTCGCCCAACGAATAAGGGCCGGTTTCCCTGTTGTCGCGCAACAAGCGATACTGTAACATTCCGTCCGTTTTTAGTGGTTCCCCGGAGGCCGTCCAAAGCCTGTTTCCGGCACATCTAATGTATTAAAAATTTAGCATCAGCCAGTGGAAAATTTGGGGTAAAAAGACCGCTTTAAACCGGGTTTTCAGCCCTAAAAATGGTAGATTTGCCCACTTTCAATAAGGGAGCTTAAATAGAAGAAATGGAAGATAATCTGACGCCATCAGAAACGAACGACTCCAACCGCACGATCCTAGTTAATATCGACGAACAGATGAAAACGGCCTACATCGACTATTCGATGTCGGTAATCGTAGGCCGTGCTTTGCCCGACGTGCGCGACGGCCTCAAACCGGTACACCGCCGCGTTTTATTTGCCATGCACGAACTGGGCAACACCCACAACAAACCCTATAAGAAATGCGCCCGTATCGTGGGCGAGGTGCTCGGTAAATACCACCCCCACGGCGATACGGCCGTTTATGATACCATGGTGCGCATGGCCCAGCCCTGGAGTATGCGCTACACGATGGTAGATGGCCAGGGTAACTACGGCTCGCAGGACTCCGACGGCCCCGCCGCCATGCGCTATACCGAAGCCCGCATGACCCGCTACGGCGAAGCCATGCTCGACGACCTGGAGAAAGAAACGGTGGACTTTACGGCCAACTTCGACGACTCGCTCGAAGAACCAACCGTAATGCCCACCCGCGTGCCGCAATTGCTCGTCAACGGCTCTTCCGGCATTGCCGTGGGCATGGCCACCAATATGATGCCCCACAACCTCACCGAGGTTATTGACGGCTGCATCGCTTACATTGATAACCAGGAAATCACCATCGACGAGCTGATGAAGCACGTCAAAGCGCCCGATTTCCCAACCGGCGCCATGATTTATGGTACCGATGGCATCCGCCAGGCCATGTACACTGGTCGTGGCAGGGTAGTGCTGCGCGGCCATACCAACGTGGAAACCAGCAAGACCGGAAAAGAAACTGTGGTCATTACTTCGGTGCCCTACCAGGTGGACCGCGACGCGCTGACGGCCAAAATCGGTAATCTCGTCAATAACAAAATCATTGACGGCATTACCCACGTGGGCAACGAAAGTTCTAAAGAAGGTACGCGCATCGTGGTGGAACTGCGTCGCGATGCCGTGGCGCAAATCATCATCAACCAGCTCTATAAATACACCGAGCTGCAATCGTCTTACGGTATCAACAACGTAGCACTCGTCAAAGGCCGCCCGCGTACGCTGAACCTCAAAGACCTGATTTCGGAATTTATTACGTTCCGCATGGAAGTGGTGGAGCGCCGCACTCGGTTTGAGCTGCGCGAAGCCCGCAAACGCGCCCATATCCTCGAAGGCTATATCATCGCGCTCAACAACCTCGATGCCGTTATCCAGCACATCCGCGAGAGCAAAAACCCGGAAATCGCCAAGGACGGACTGATGGCCAAATTTGGCATGACCGATATCCAGGCGAAGGCGGTGCTGGAACTGCGCCTGCAGCGCCTCACCGGCATGGAGATTGAAAAAATCCGGGAAGAATACGACCAGTTGATGCGCATCATCGCCGACCTGGAAGACATCCTGGCCCGCGAAGACCGTCGCTACACCATCATCCGCGAAGAGCTGGAAGAAGTGAAAAAGAAATTTGGCGACGCGCGCCGCTCCGAAATCGTGGCTGCCGAAGACGACGAAAACATCCTCGATTTCATCAAGGAAGAAGATGCCGTTATCACCATCAGTCACATGGGCTATATCAAGCGCACCACGCAGGCCGACTACCGCTCGCAACGGCGCGGCGGACGGGGCGCTATGGGCGGCAAAACCCGTGAAGAAGATTATATTGAGCATCTCTTTGTAGCTTCTACGCACCACACGCTGCTGTTCTTTACCGAAAAAGGCCGCTGCTACTGGCTGCCGGTACACCGTATTCCGGAAGCCGACCGCAACGCAAAAGGGCGCGCTATCCAAAACCTGATTCAAATACCGCAGGACGACCGCATCCGCACGATTATTGATATTCCGCAGCTCGACGACAAGGAATTTGTGCAGAAGCACTCGGTTATTCTCTGCACCAAGCAGGGCATCATCAAAAAAACCTCGCTGGAAGATTTTTCCCGTCCGCGCACCAGCGGCGTAAATGCCATCACGATTGTAGAAGGGGACCAACTCCTCGATGTATCGCTTACCGACGGTGATTCTTACGTGATGATGGCCGTGAAATCGGGCCGCGCGATATGCTTTCCGGAAGATAAAGTGCGTCGCACGGGTCGGGGCGCTATCGGTGTCTATGGCATTGATATGGAAGAGGGCAAAGACGAAGTGATAGGCATGGTGTGTGTGCCGCAAACGGCGCTTACGAAGCAAATCCTGGTGGTTTCGGAGAAAGGCCTCGGCAAGCGTACGCCTTTCCTGCAGAAAGCGGGTGAAGACGCGAGTGAAGAAGAAAGCGGTGTGGTAGAAATTGCCGACGAGAACGGCGATATGCAGAAATATCACCTCTCGTACCGCGTAACCAACCGCGGCGGCAAGGGTGTGAAAACGCTGAATGTTACTGACAAGACCGGCGGCCTCGTAGGCTTCCTGGCCGTGGAGCCAACCGATGACCTGATGATTACCTGCAAGTCCGGTCTGACGATTCGGATGTCGGTAGATACCATTCGCGAAGCAGGCCGCGCGACACAGGGTGTGAAACTCATTAACCTGGAAAACGGCGACGAAATCGCGGCCATCGCCCGCATCTCGGAGCAGGAAATTCAGGGCGACGACGACACCGAAGCCGCGCAAATCGTGGACCTGAATCCGGTTCCGGAAAACGAAGGCGAAATTCCGAAAAATGAAGCCCCCGAAACCGATGCCGACGCTACGGAAGATGAGGGAATGAGCGAGGAAGCGTAGGTTTGAGTCCAAAAAAAGATTAGTTTAGAGCACAGTGCATTTGCTGTTTACATAACGTGGGTCATTGCGAGGGGCCGCTCGTACGTTGTACGGGGCGGCCCCGAAGCAACCTCACTTTAGTTATGCTGCTGTGAGGTTGCTTACCCTCATTCTTCGGGACAGGCTTTCTTTTCTCACTCCTCGCAATGACCCGCATTTTGTAGCCCAAATAATCTAAAATAAATGCGACGGCCTACTTAGCATAAACCAATTTGGGCGAGCTACTTATAAAAAGCAAGCAGTTCTAAAAATCCTGAATGGCTTCCCATAAATCGTTCCATTCCGAGTTGAAATTATTGATAAGTGCGAGCTTATCGGCCCGGCTTCCGCCTTTAATGCGTTTCTCCTCGGCAATAGCTGCAACAATGCCATCAAAAAAGCGATAATAGACCAGCTTTGTGCAGTTGTACCGCGCTGAAAAAGACCCCGGAAACCAGTGCTCCCGGTGCTGCCAGATTCTACTCCGCAGGTTGGATGTTACGCCTGTATAAAGCACTGTATGGACTTTATTGGTCAGGATATATACGCAGCCTGGTTTGGAAATAGCAGCCATAATAAACTCAGCGATAAGGCATTGAAGATAGCCCCAAAACCGTTAACAGACCTTGCCCAAACCTACATTTTCCGGGTCATTGCGAGAGGCGTAGAGAAGCAAAGCCCGAAGCAACCTCACAGCAGCATAACTACCGTGAGGTTGCTTCGGGGCCGATCCACAAAACGTACGAGCGGCCCCTCGCNNCCTCGCAATGACCCACATTTTTTAAACAGCAAACTGCATAGAATAATTGCACAGAGCTACTTACTAACGTGAGGTTGCTTTCCCTCATTCTTCGGGACGGGCTTCGTTCCTCGCTCCTCGCAAGAAGCCTAGTAAAAGGGCGCAATTTTTCCGGAGAAACGTTTGTATTTTTCATTAAAACGGTCTTACAGCATCCCGCTGCGGGGCCGTTTTATTTCCGGAAATTTTGCTTTCAGAAACAGAATTTAACGCCTTTTAACCCTATCCTGATTTTTTCCGTCCTAATATTGAACCTGATTTTTTCACCCAGAAATCTTTCATGAAAAAAACCATTCTTACCCTTGCTGCGGCTTCTTTTGTGCTGTCGGTATCGGCTCAAAAATCAAATCTTCGTGCAGCGAACAATTATCTATCCAGCGGCGAATTTGTGAATGCAAAAAAGGCTATTGACGAAGCAGCCGTGAATGAGGCGACTGCCACCGACCCCAAGACCTGGGCGCTGCGGGGGCAGGTGTATATGCAGCTTCAGAACATGGACGCTCAAAAGGCGGCGAATCCCTACCGCGAAGGCGCTACGAGCCTTTTGAAAGCCCTTTCCATGGGCTACAAAGACCCGGAAATTAACCCTTCGCTGAAGGTCGCTGCGTTTTACTATTTCAACGATGGCGCTGTGGCTTCGCGCGCCAAAGACTATCAGGCTGCTTATGACAATTTCGGGCAGACCATTGCGCTGCACGATGTGGACGGCGGCGCTCGTTTTAAAGGTGATAAGCAGTTTGATACCGTAGCCTCGGAAGCGCGCCTGCAACAGATTATTGCCGCCCGCGAACTGGGGAAGACAAACGAACTGGTAGCGATGCTGGAGGCGGCCAAAAACGACCCGATTGTGCGCCAACCGTATCTGCATTTCCTGCTGGCCGAGACCTACACCAAAATGGGCAATACCGATAAAGCACTGTCCACTTTTGAAGACGGCAAGAAGGCTTTTCCCGGAAATAAAGACCTCGAAAACGGCGAGATTAACCTCTATACCAAAAGCGGTCGCACAGAGGAATTGCTGAAGAAACTGGAACAGGCTGCTGTTAATGACCCCAACAGCCCGGAACTGCAATTCAGCCTCGGGAACGCCTACATGACTAGTGCCTTCCCGAAAAACGGCAGCGCACCGGCCAACTACAAAGACCTGATTGCCAAAGCCGAAACCGCCTACACCAAAACGCTGGCACTGAAGCCCGATGTAGCCGATTATCAATACAACGCCGGCTCTTTATTCTACAATCAGGCGGTGGAATTCAACAAACAAATGAACGCCGTTACCGGAAATTCGCAGGCCGAACAGCGTAAGTATGAAGCCCTGAAGGTGCAGCGCGATGCCCTGTTTGCCCGCGCCCGCCCTTATTTTGAGAAAGTACAGTCGCTGCTGGAATCCAAAGGCGGCAACATGAGTGCCGACGACAAGGTAACGTATCAGTCTTCGCTGATTGGTCTGCGCGAGATTTACACCCGTGTGAACGATACCGCTAAGGCAGACGAAGCGAAGAAAAAGCTGGACGCGCTGAAGTAAAAAAAAAGACCTGATGGCAGGTGGCCGGGCGATTTTAGCACCCGACCAACCTTCTTATGCATAAACTTTGGGCATTTTTTGTCAAAACAAACCCTGATTTCGAAGCCTTGAAAACAATGCGAAGCAATAAAGATTCGTAAATTTGCGGCGCGGAATCCTCACCTTATCCCCAAAACACTGTGGTAAAAAAACTGGCAAAAGCCAAATTTGAAATTGTTCGTTTCGCACCTAAAAAGGGCATTTCCGGATTTCATGACGCATTGCGTCGAAATGTAGATGAATATTTCGCCGAAACCGGCCTTTCGCCGTATCGGAACCGCCGGATGGTTTGGAAAACAGTGGCGATGCTGGCGCTGTATCTGGTGCCTTTCATTGCTATTGTGGCCGGTGTTTACAAGGTTTCTCCAATCTTGTTTTATCTGTCCTGGTTCCTGATGGCTGCCGGCACGGTGGGCATCGGTTGCTAGGTGATGCACGACGGCAACCACGGTGCCTACACGGGCCGCAAAGGCCGCGATAAGTTTATTGGACTGGTGATTCACCTGGTAGGCGGCAACGATATTACCTGGAAAATTCAGCATAATATCCTGCACCATACTTACACCAATATCGACGGGCTGGACCAAGACGTGGACGCGGGCATTCTGCTGCGCTTCACACCACATTCCCGGAAAATCGGGATGCACCGCTATCAGCATTTCTATGCCTGGTTTATCTATGGCCTGATGACGATGTACTGGTGTACGGCCAAGGATTTTATGGGCGTTGTCAGCTATAACAAGATGGGACTGCTGCGCAAAGAGAAAATCTCGCTGCGTACGGCGCTGCTGGAAGTAACCCTTTCCAAAGTTTTGTATTTCGCCATCTTCCTGGTGCTGCCGCTGCTGTTTTCCGGCGCGGGCTGGCTGCCGGTTGTGATTGGCTTTGTAGGAATGCACTTCCTGGCCGGACTTTCGCTGGCCTGCATCTTCCAACTGGCGCACGTAATGGAAGAAAGCGATTTTGCCGCGCCGAACGACGAACGCAAGATGGAAAACAGCTGGGCCGTTCACCAACTGCAAAACACAGTGAATTTTGCCCCGAAAAGCAAGTTCCTGTCTTGGTTTATCGGCGGACTAAACTTCCAAATCGAACACCACCTGTTTCCCGGCATCTGCCATGTGCATTACCCGAAACTGTCGCCGATTGTAGCCCGTACCGCAGCCGAACATGGGTTAAAATATCAGGTACGGCCTACCTTTATGAACGCGCTCGGCGCTCACGCGCAGATGCTGCGCCACCTGGGCCGCCCTTAAGAAAAGCATTTATCTGAAAAGACCGGTACTTTTGCCGGTCTTTTTGTTTTAAAAAAACGAACCTTCCCGACTCAGAAAACTTTATTACCAAAAGCCTATCCCTAAAATCTGCAACGGGATTGTTTCGGACAGAATCTTTTGTCACCCCGGAATGGGGTCTTTGCGGACGCAAGCCGACAAGTTCCCGTTCCGGGATGACAAAAGAATAGGCACCCAAGAAGAAAAATTCCATGAAAGAATACACGAGTTTTGACGATTTTGAGCTGGATTACGATGTGCTGGACGGCATAGACGCGATGGGCTACAAAACGCCCACACCGATTCAGCAGCAGGCCATTCCGGCTATTCTGGACGGCAAAGACCTGATAGCCACCGCACAGACCGGAACCGGCAAAACGGCGGCTTTTATCCTGCCTATTCTGGATAAAATCCTGCGCGCCCCAAAAGGCCAACTGAACACGCTGGTGCTGGTGCCGACACGCGAACTGGCCCAACAGATTGACCAACAGGTTGAGGCGATGTCGTATTACGTGGACGTGAGCTGCGCGGCGGTGTATGGCGGAACCGACGGCATCACCTTTGAAGCGCAGAAAAAAGCCCTGCGCTCCGGCGCCGATATCATCATTGCCACGCCCGGGCGGCTGATTGCACTGATGCAAATGGGCAGTCTGGATTTCTCAACCATTCAACACCTGGTGCTGGACGAGGCCGACCGGATGCTGGACATGGGCTTTTACGACGACCTGATTCGCATTGTGTCGGCCCTGCCCACGGAACGGCAAACGCTGCTTTTTTCGGCCACAATGGCCCCGAAAATCAAGGCGCTGGCATCGGCGATTCTCAAAAATCCGGTAGAAATCCGCATTGCCGTAAACCGTCCGGCAGATGCCATTACCCAAAAGGCATTTCTGGTGCAAAACGACGAGAAAAACGCGCTGGTGAGCCGGATTTTTAAGGAAGATACCTACAACAGCGCCATCATCTTTGCATCCCGCAAAGAAACCGTGCGCCGATTGGAGCGCGAACTGCGCCGCGAAGGGCTGAAATGCCGCGCTTTTTCTTCCGACCTGGAGCAGGATGCACGCAACGAGCTGATGCTGGAATTTAAAGCCCGCAAGCTGCCCATCCTGATTGGCACCGACGTATTGAGCCGGGGCATTGACGTGGAAGGCATTGAACTGGTACTCAACTACGACGTGCCGCCCGACCCGGAAGACTATGTACACCGCATTGGCCGCACCGCCCGCGCACAGCGCACCGGCACGGCCATTACGTTTATCAACCCCGACGACGTGCGCCGCTTTCAGCGAATTGAGCAGATGATTGGCCGCGAAATACCCAAGTCGCCGCTGCCCGAAGGTTTTAAGAGCGCGGTAGAATATGTAGCAAAACCCGGAAATGCCGGTCGCCCCGGAAGCCATTCCCGGACAAAAGGACCCAAAAAACAAAATCATGGCGCGCCCCGGCAGAAGAACAGAAGATGAGGTTCCAAAGGCAAAGATTACCCGCGAAAGCCTGCGCGAAGGGCTGAGCCTGTACCGCTATCTGCGGCCCTACAAAGGCACGTTTATGCTGGCGCTGCTGGCGATATTGCTGAGTTCGCTGACTACGATGGCCTTTCCGTTTCTGCTGAAAGAACTGATAGAAAGCGCACAGATTTCCGGAAAAGGAAGTGCGCAGATTTCCGGAGATACGCGGCTGGCGTTCCTTCACGGCTTAGGCCCCGGCGGCATTGCCTGGCTGATGATAGGCGTGCTGGCGCTGCAAATGCTGTTTTCGTTTGCGCGGATTGCCCTCTTTACCAACGTAGGGGAGCGGGCCGTGGCCGATATGCGCAACGATGTATATAAACGGTTGCTCTGTGTGCCGGTAGAGTTTTTTGCCAAAAGGCGGGTAGGGGAGCTTTCAAGCCGCATTTCCTCGGATGTAAGTCAGGTGCAGGACAGCCTTACGGGCGTTTTTGCGGAATTGCTGCGCGGCGTTTTGACGCTCGTGATTGGTTTTGCGCTGCTGCTGTATCTCTCGCCGGTGCTTACGGGGCTGATGTTGCTCGTCGTTCCGGTAATTGTGGTCGTGGCGCTTGTATTTGGCCGTTCCATCCGCAAAAGCTCGCGGCAGGCACAGGACAAGCTGGCCGAGAGCGGCACGGTGGTTCAGGAAACGCTGCTGGGTATTGCTACCGTAAAAGCCTTTGCCAACGAATGGTACGAGAGTCGCCGTTATGAAACTGCGCTTCAGGCGGCGGTTTCATTGTCGATTAAAAATGGCCGTTCGCGTGGGCTTTTTGTGTCGTTTATGCTGTTTAGCGTATTTGGTGCGGTGGTACTCTGTGTTTGGTACAGTACCCGGCTGATGGCCGATGGGCAGCTTACTTTCGGCGCACTGACGGCCTTTGTGGTTTACACCGCTTTTGTGGCGGGNNTTGTACGGACAATTACAGAAAACCCTGGGCGCTACCCAAAGAATCCGCGAGCTACTAAAGGAAGAGACCGAGCCGGTGAGTACCGTGCGGCCCGTGGTAGAAGAACCCTACCAACTGAAGGGCGACGTGCGTTTCAACAACGTATATTTCAGCTATCCGTCGCGGAAAGACATTCCGGTTTTACAGGGGCTTGATTTGGAAGTAAAGGCCGGTCAGCAGATAGGTATTGTAGGGCCGAGCGGTGCCGGGAAAAGCACGCTGGCTGCCTTATTGCTTCGTTTTTATACGCCCGACAGCGGACAGATTTTGTTTGACGGAAAACCGGCGGAAAATATTCCCTTGTCGCAGTTGCGGATGCAGATGGCGTTGGTGCCGCAGGATGTGATGCTTTTTGGCGGAACCATTCGGGAAAATATTGCGTATGGATTTCCGGACGCGACGACGGCGCAGATAGAAGAAGCCGCCCGGCTGGCCAATGCGCACGAGTTTATCAATCGTTTTCCGGAAAGTTACGAGACGGTTGTCGGCGAGCGTGGCGTAAAACTTTCCGGCGGGCAGCGGCAGCGCATTGCCATTGCGCGGGCCTTGCTGAAGAACCCGACGATTCTTATTCTGGATGAAGCGACAAGTGCGCTGGATTCGGAGAGCGAAAAACTCGTTCAGGAAGCCTTGGTAAATCTGATGCGAGGCCGTACTTCGTTTGTAATTGCCCACCGGCTGAGTACCATTCGCGCTGCCGACAAGATTGTGGTTCTGGAGCACGGTCAGGTGGCGGCAAGTGGCCGGCACGAGGAATTGATGAATGCGTCTTCCTTTCCGGAAAATGAGAACATCTATAGGAAGCTGGTGGAATTGCAGAATAGTTAGAGCTAAAAGCTAAAGAAAACAGCCCTTTGCGGAGAATAGGTGCTATATTCACCGCACGAAATGCGGAGATAACGTGTACATCTACCAAAAGGCAGACTGGCTGGCGTTTTACTCTGTTGGTCTCAATACGAGCCATACGCTTGACATTATAGATAGGTCTCTCTAATAAACCTCATAAATACTGAAACCGATTTTGTTCCATAATTTAGGTTATGTAAAGTAGGTGTTTTGAAATACCGGAAAGTTGGGAATTTGTGGTAAGTCTGGGGCTGCCCTGCCGGCATTGGAGGTGATATGTCAGCTTCAGGCGCAGGTTGCTTAATCAGAGGACTGCTCCGTATCGCTTTTATCAAGTTCGGGTGTGGCCGATGTCCGCGACAATATGTGGATGGTGCCCTTTCCTTTATATGCTTTTGTGGCTACCTTGACACCAAGGTAGATGGCCGAGCAGCACCGCAACGATACCCGAAATTACCCCTATAAGGCCGCCCAAAAGATACAAGAATACGGATGCCATGAGAACACTCAGCCCGATAAACGCCATCAGGATGACGGCCCAGCCCCACAGTTCAGCTATTTTTTCCGGCAAATTTTTCATGGCGCTATTGGCGATTGCGTTTTAAGGTTTCTCCATCAATGGCAATACCCATTTAAGGCTATCGGGGTAAGAAATACCGTACTGTTGGCAGTCGTCGTCCGGAAGCAGTAGAATACTGTTTGCTAAAGCAGGCATACCGGTGTAGTATATTACCGGAAAGGTCTTGCCCAGAAGAATACCTGTATTCGCAAGCGGCAATGTATTTTCTGAGTAAATGCCGTTGCCATTGTAGGTTTTTCCGTTAACCTCAAAAATGTAGTCCACACGCGTTATATAAGCCCGCCCTGTACGCCTTACCTCATATACTCTTCCGGACGTAATCCGGTGGTCTGTCTCTTGGAGGTACCGGACCAATCCGAAAAACAGCGCCAGAAAAACCAGCACGCCGCAATAAAAAGCCTTGTTTTGGTTTTGTTGGTCATTTTGGAGTTTTTGGGCCTGCGGCGTTTCAAAATGTAAGCCTGACTTTGGATTTCGGCTTCAGCTGCCTCTGCGAGCAGAATCACGCGCCATGATAAGTTTTCAGCGGCAATATCCAGAGAAGACTATCCGGAAGAGGCTTCCTAAACCCTGGAAATCTTCCGGAAAAATGAGGATAAACTGCTGCATTTCCGCGTGACACTGACTGACTGAAAGCCTTGGTTTATGGCGCTTTCGATAATGGATACGCCCCTACCCGCTTCTGCTGAACTGCTTCTCTGGGTCAATAAAAGTCCGAGTTTTTCTTTTTGGAATCAAAATTTCCTATGTTTTTTAGAATTTTTATTTTACATAATAAATATTATA
>DDEO01000238.1 GCA_002336725.1 Bacteroidetes bacterium UBA1952
ACAGCAGGTCGGCATGGCCACCCACACCCGCCGCCAGTTGTTTGGCAAAGGTTTCGGCGTGGGTTTGCAACTCCCGTAACGGTGCCTGCACTTCCTGACTAAACCACAAATCGGCGGCTTCCCTGTCGGCGACCTTTTCTTTGGCGTAGCTGTCGGCATGGGCCTGAACGGCTTTCCGGAAAACCTTCCATTCAAAGGCTTCTACCAGCTTTTGGCCGGCATAATCGCGCATTCCGGAGTGCAGCGCCGCGCCCAGGCTGCCCGAAGAAGTGGTGCTTTCGGTGAATTGCACGATGCGCGCGTCGGTGCGAACGGCGGTGGGATGAATGCGGGAACGCAGCGTCAGTCCTTCGAGGCTGCGCAGGCGGCTGAGCGCCACATATACCTGCCCGGCGGCAAAGGCTTTTCCGGCATCAATCACCGCGCTGTCGAAGGTCATGCCCTGACTTTTATGAATCGTTACGGCCCAGGCCAGCCGCAGCGGCAGTTGCTGATAGGAGCCGGTTTCTTCTTCCTCGATGCGGTCTTCAGCCTCGTCGTAGCGAAAGCGCAGCGAGCGCCACACTTCTTTCTCGGCTTTTATCGGCTCTTGAGATTCCGGAAAAACAACCCACACATTTTTATCGGCATCTATGCGCTCAATCTTGCCGATTTTGCCGTTGTAATAGCGCCGTTCTTCGCCCTTGTCGTTTTTCAGAAACATCACCTGCGCACCTTTTTTGAGGAGCAAATCCTTTTCTACCGGCAGCAGTTTTTCGTTGAAATCACCTTCCAGTTTGCCCTCAAAAACATCGGGCGTACCGGGCAGTTCCTGCAGGGCGCGGCTGTTGATAGACTCGGCCAGGTGGTTGTGGGTCGTCAGGGTAATTTCGCCTTCTTTGGGTTTGTATTCCGGTTTGTAGTAGCCATGAAGCATCTCCATATCTTCCGGCTCCAGCGTGTTGTGGCGGATGTTGTTGAGCAGCGAGATAAAACTGCGGTCGCCCTGCCGGTAGATATGGGTGAGTTCCAGGTGTAGCAGCGGGAATTGTTTAAAGACCTGTGCGTCAAAGAAAAACGGGCTTTCGTATTGGCGTGCGAGCAGTTGCCATTCGTCGTCTTTCACCACCGGCGGCAGTTGGTGCAGGTCGCCGATGAGCAGCAGTTGCAGTCCGCCGAAAGGCTCGGCTTTGTGGCCGGGGCGGTTGGTGCGCAGGATAAGGTCGATGGCATCCATGAGGTCGGCGCGCACCATCGACACCTCGTCAATGATGAGCAGTTCCAGCGATTTAATCATCTCCTTTTTCTCTGCCGAGAGCTTCACGCTTTTCAGATACTCATGGTTCTGTGCGCCGGTGCGCTGTTCGTTCCAGCTTGCTTTGGGCAGAAAAGGCCCGTGGGGCAGGCCAAAGAGCGAGTGGAGGGTAACGCCGCCGGCGTTGAGCGCGGCCACGCCGGTGGGAGCGGCCACGACAAAGTTTTTGTGCAGATGGGCCTTGAGGCTGTGCAGGAAGGTGGTTTTTCCGGTGCCGGCCTTTCCGGTGAGGAAGAGCGAATGGTTGGTAAAACGGACGAGGTGGTCGGCCAGTTCGGTGAGCTGCGAGGTTTCTATTTTCATAATTCCTGTTCAAAAATTCTTAGTTCCGGTAGCAAAATAACGCCGTAATCCAAACAATGAAAGCGGGCATAAGTTTTGGGTTGGATTGTTGGTAGATAGACCACAGATTTTCAAGATTATCAGGATTTGCAGGGATTTTTCTCATCCCGATTTATCCAATGCATCAAAAAAAATCTGTGGACTATTATTCTAAAACAGACCACGGATTTTGGGGATTATCAAGGATTTGAACGGATTTCTCATCTTGATTTATCCGGTGCATCCGGAAAATCCGTGGTCTGATTGGCTAAAACAGAACGCGGATGACACGGATAAGGACGGATTTACACAGATGAAAATCCGCTTAAATATGTTTTATCCGCGTTCCAACACAACAATTACCCCACTACCGGCTTCGCATCCGGCCTTGATGTCGGTTCCGACACCGGCACATCGGGGCGTTGCAGTTGTTTGCGGGCATCGTCGAGCGCACGTTGCGAGGGCAGGGGCCGCAGGATGAGGCGCAGCGTCGGGTTGTTGGTGATGAAAGACCACATCCAGCTAAAGGCCAATTGCACCTTGTTGCGGAAACCCACCAGCGGCAGAATGTGAATGAAGAGCCACACCAGCCACGCAAAAAAGCCCTCGAAAGAAAACTTCGGCAGGTCGGCCACGGCTTTATACTTGCTGATGATAGCCATGCTGCCCTTGTCGTTATACACAAAGGGTTTGAGCGGCTCGTTGCGCAGACTGCGTTTGATATTCCGGGCCAAAAGAGTCCCCTGTTGCAGCGCCACCTGCGCCACCTGCGGATGTCCGTTGGGGAAGGCCGGGTCGGTGGTTTGCAGGCAGGCATCGCCGATGGCGTAAACATTCTGCATTCCGGAAACCTTGTTGAAGGCATCCACCTGAATGCGCCGTCCGCGCCCGATAACGTCTTTGGGCAAACCCGGCACTTCACGGGCAATCACGCCGGAAGCCCAGATGAGGGTTTCGGTTTCCAATGTGCTGCCGTCGGCCAGCAGTACCACGCCGTCGGCATAGTCCTTCACTGCCTTGTTGAGAATGATTTGTACGCCCAGATGCGACAGCACCTTGTAGGCTTCTTCCTGCGCCTTCGGACTCATCGGCGCGAGCAACACCTTTCCGGCATCCACGAGGTAGATACGCGCTTTTTGAATGTCGGGAATATCGGGGTATTCGCGCGGTGCAATGTGGCGGCCCAGCTCGGCCAGCATTCCGGCCAGTTCCACGCCCGTTGGCCCGCCGCCGCTGATAACAATATTGAGCAGCCGCTCGCGCCGTTTGGGGTCTTTTTCGCGCGAGGCACGTTCGAGGTTGAGCAGGATATGATTGCGGAGTTCCTGCGCCTCGTCAATGGTTTTCATCGGCCAGGCCTTCTCTTCCACATTCTTCATGCCGAAGAAATTGGTTTCGGTTCCGGGGGCCAGCACCAGCATATCATAGGCGTAGGTGCCGCCATCGGTCAGGATTTCGTTTTTTTCCGGAAAAATTTCCAGCAGCGTGCCCATGTGGAAGCGCACATTTCGCTGCGGGCCAAACATGCGCCGAAAGGGATGGCTGATGTTGGAGGCTTCAATAAAAGAAGTGGAAACCTGATAAAGCAGCGGCGGGAAGAAGTGATAATTATTCCGGTCCACCAGAATAATTTCCACGTCTTTTTCGGCCCAGAGGCTTTTGATGAAATTCAGTCCGGCAAAGCCGCCGCCTACGACAACAATTCGCATAAAAAGTAGTTTTTTGGGAGTGCCGCTTTCGGGCAGAAGAGCAGCGGGGTTTCTTTTTTACAGGAAAAACATACCAGCGGGGGTGATAGTTGAGCAGGTATGTTTTAGTTGCAGGCGCAGCCTGCACCCTAATCCGACGAAAGCGCAGCTTTCGCCAAACACAGCCTGCACCTAATCCAATGAAAGCACAGCTTTCGCCGAACACACCATTACCGTAACCGGGCCGAATATGACAATGGTGCAACTTTGATTGCTGAATTTAGCTCCGGGCCTCTGCAATTCTTCCAGAGCGAAGCGTCCAAACCCCTGCACAGGAACCGACATCCCTCCGTCGGCAGCATCCAACAGCGAAGCCATCCAACCCGTAATATTGCTTTATGGCACAGGCGACATTACTGCACCCCGGCGCACTTCAGAACCTGGAGTTGCTGGCCCGTCAGGTGGTAGAGGGTTTTATCATCGGGTTGCACCGCAGTCCGTTTCACGGCTTCTCTGCCGAGTTTGCCGAGCACCGTCTCTACAACGCCGGCGAGCCGTTGCGCCATGTGGACTGGAAAGTGTATGGCCGCACCGACAAGCTGTTTTCCAAGCGTTTTGAAGAAGAAACCAACCTGCGCTGCAGCATCGCCATTGACGAATCGGCCTCGATGCATTTTCCGGAAACGACCGGGCAGATTACCAAATATCAGTTTTCGCTGGTAGCCGCCGCTGCCCTGCTGCAATTGCTGCGCCGCCAGCTCGATGCCGCTTCACTGGGCTTTTTTGCCGACGGCCTGCACGATCTGACGGATTCGCGCTCGGCGCTGCGCCATTACCGGCAGCTTACCACGATACTCGAGACACGCCTGCATCAACCGCCTTCGGCCAAAAGCACCTCGATTGCGGCTGTGCTTCACGAACTGGCCGATCGCCTGCCCAGGCGCTCGCTTGTTGTGGTTTTTACGGATACGCTCGAAGCCGACAACAATCTCGCCGGCGTACGGGACGCGTTGCAACACCTGCGTTTTAATAAGCATGAGGTGATTCTTTTTCAGGTACTCGACCGGCAGCGGGAACGGGAATTTATCTTCGAAAATCGCCCCTACGAATTTGAAGACCCCGAAACCGGCGAGCGGGTGCGGGTGCAGGCTGGGCAGGCACGCGAGGCGTATCTAAAGGCCCTGAATGCCCACCTGACGCAACTCCGGAATTATGCCCTGCAAAACCGCATTGACCTGACCGAGGTGGACATTGCCGAGCCGGTAGAAGAGGTGCTTCGCCGATTTTTGGCCCGCCGCAGCGTTTTGATGTAAGGATGCTTTATTTTATGCCGCTTTTTTGTACCTTTGCACTCCCTTAGTTTTTGGGAACCCTGGCCCGTGGTATAAAAAAGGCCTGTTCTGACGCGCCTTCGGGAGCGTTTTGCCAGCAGCAGATAATGAAAAACAGCCGCGAATTTGAGATAGCCTGGATGGGATTAAAGCCCGGCGTTCACGAGTATCAATATGATCTCGATGACCGCTTTTTCCGGGAAATGGATGCTCCGGCCGAGTTTTCGGACTGGAACGTAACCGTGAAGCTGCGCTTCGACCGGCAGATGTCTTTTTTCCGGATTCACTTTGATGTGGGCGGCAAAGTTACCGTTGCCTGCGACCGCTGCGGCGACCCGTTTCCGCTGCAACTTTGGGATGAATTCAACCTGCTCATCAAGCTGAGCGGCGAGGAAGACACCGAAAGCACCGAAGAAGATGCCGACGTGGTGTTTATCCCCCGCTCCGAAACGGTTCTCAACCTGGCCGAATGGCTCTATGAGTTCAGCCTGCTGAGCATCCCGCTGCAACGCATTCACCCCAACAATGCCGAAGGGCAGCCCGGTTGCAACCCGCAGGCCCTGCAATTGCTCGGCAAACTGGGCGAACACGCTCCGGAAGACGATCAGGCTCCCGATGGCAACGACAGCCGCTGGGAAGGCCTGAAGGCTTTCAAAGACAAAAACTTCGAAGACAATTAACCCCTCTTTTTAATCCCCGATTTTTTAATTTTCAACCATGCCAAATCCAAAGCGCCGCCACTCCCAACAACGCAGTGCCAAACGTCGCACCCACTATAAAGCTGCCGTTCCTACCTGGAGCGTGGACCCCGTAACCAACGAAAGCCATGGCCGCCACCGCGCCCACTGGAGCGAAGGAAAACTGGTGTATCGCGGTCGCGTGATCGTGGACAAGACCCCCACTACGCCGGAAGCCGACACCACTTCCCCGTCTGCATAGAAAATCTTTTCTTCGCCTTTTTGTAGCCCTTGTTGATGACCATTGCGCTGGACGTTATGGGCGGCGATTATGCCCCCAAAGAAGCCATTGAAGGTGTACGCCTTTTCTTTGAAGAAAACGCCTGGCCCGGCACCCGCCTGCTGCTGGTCGGCAATCGGGATGCGGTCTTGCCGCTGCTCGCTGCCCTGCCTGCCGGTAGCAACTACTCTTTTGTAGAAGCGCAGGAAGTCATCGGCATGAACGAGCACCCCACGAAGGCGCTCAAGGAAAAGCCGCTTTCGAGCATCGGTGTGGGCTTCGGCCTGCTGCAAGCCGGCAAAGCGCAGGCTTTCATCGGTGCGGGCAACACCGGTGCCATGATGGTCGGCGCGATGTACACCGTGAAAACGGTGGAGGGCGTGCTGCGCCCTACGATTGCCTCGCCCGTGCCGCGCGAAGACGGCGGCTACAACCTGTTGCTCGACGTGGGCACCAATGCCGACTGCAAGCCGGAACACCTCGTGCAGTTTGCCCGTCTGGGTTCGCTGTATGCAAAGCTGGTCTGGAATGTAGAAGCGCCGCGCGTAGGCCTGCTCAACCTCGGCGAGGAGGAAGGCAAAGGCAATATTCTGGCCCAGGCCACCTTCCCGCTACTCAAGGAAGATGCTGCGATTACTTTTTCCGGAAATATTGAAGGCAGAGACCTGTTTTCCGATAAGTGTGATGTAATTGTCTGCGAAGGCTTTGTAGGGAATGTGGTTTTGAAGATGGCGGAAAGCATCTACCATATCTTCCACCAAAACCGCAAAATCGAAGACGGCTTCCTCCATCAGTTCAACTACGAACTGTATGGCGGCACGCCGATTCTGGGCATCAACGCACCGGTGATTATTGGCCACGGCATTTCCTCTGCGCTGGCTTTCAAAAACATGATTGTACAGGCGGCCCGCCTGGTAGAATCCGGTTTTATTGAGGCTGTGAAGGCAGATTTTAAAAAAGAAAAACAAGGCGACGCGAACGGCTCTCTGAACGCGTAAACAAGATACTTTTTTAAAGAAAAGCCCTGCGGTTTTCGCGGGGCTTTTTTGTGTTTGATGTGTGGTAGAGAACGCCCCAACCAGTATCTCGCAGAGGCGCAGAAAATATTTTTATCCAAATCTCGCAGAGACGCAGAGGACATTTTTATCAAAATCTCGCAGAGACGCAGAGAATATTTTTATCAAAATCTCGCAGAAACATAGAGAGCATTTTTATCAAAATCTCGCAGAGACGCAGAGAATATTTTTATCAAAATCTCGCAGAGACGTAGAGAACAAACCGCTGCTATCAAAGCCCCATAGGCGGCGCGGGCGCTGCGTCGGTGCAATTTGTCATAAACCTTTGGTGTTTGGTGAGGTTGTCTTTTCTAAGGTCGCGACGGTAGATGTCTTACCTTTGCCGCTCCACTACCGGCGCGGGGTATCGCGGGCGTTTTAAAACGCACGAGGAAAGTCCGGACAGCGCAGGGCAG
>DDEO01000243.1:0-850 GCA_002336725.1 Bacteroidetes bacterium UBA1952
TCGGTAATGGTTCCGGTTTTATCCAGCACAATGGCGTTCACCTTTTTGGCCAGTTCCAGGCTTTCGGCATCTTTAATCAAAATACCCTTCTCTGCGCCTTTCCCCACACCTACCATGATGGCCGTTGGCGTGGCCAGTCCCAGCGCACAGGGGCAGGCAATCACCAGCACGGTTACGGCGGCCAGCAGACCCTGCACCACGCCGTTTTCGCCGCCCAGCAGCATCCACAAAACAAAGGTGAGCGCCGCAATACTCATGACGACCGGAACGAAAATACCCGCAATTTTGTCCACCAGTTTTTGCACCGGTGCCTTGCTGCCCTGCGCGTCCTGCACCATCCGGATGATGTGTGCCAGCATGGTTTCCCGCCCCACATTCACCGCCCGGAAACGGAAACCGCCTTTTTGGTTAATCGTGCCGGCAAATACTTTTTCGCCTTCCTGTTTGAGTACCGGCGCGGGTTCGCCGCTCAGCATACTCTCGTCCACATAAGAATTTCCGGAAATCACCAGCCCGTCCACCGCAATCTTCTCGCCGGGCTTCACCAGCAGCAGGTCGCCGGGCTGCACGTCTTCCACGGCGGTTTGTATTTCGGCGCCGTCGGGCTGCACCACAATAACGGTTTTGGGTTGCAGACCCATCAGTTTTTTAATGGCCGACGAGGTATCGCTTTTGGCTCTTTCTTCCAGCAATTTCCCCAGCAGGATAAAGGCGATGATAATCGCAGCGGCTTCAAAATACACATGCGCCTCCAATCCCCGGCGCTGCCAGAAACCGGGAAACAGCATATTGAAAACGCTGAACGTGTAGGCGATGCCGGTGCTCAGCGCCACCAGCGTATCCATATTGG
>DDEO01000243.1:879-15284 GCA_002336725.1 Bacteroidetes bacterium UBA1952
GCCACATGATTTCGTTGGCATAAGGGATATTCATAAAGAACATACCGATGACGACCACCGGCAGCGAGAGGACCAGTGCCCAGAGCGTTTTGGTCTTTAGTTTCCGGAAATTCCGGGCGTGCAGGGCTTCCAGCGTTTCCTGCTGCGCCGTTTCTTCGGTAATCAGCAAATCGTAGCCGATAGACTGCACCGCTTTTTGCAGGCCGGCCGTGTCGGTTATGTTGGGCAGATATTCTACCACAAGATTGCCGGTTGCGAAATTGACCGAGGCGCTCACCACGCCCGGCGTGTGCTTCACGATGCTTTCGGCGCTGCCTGCGCAGGAAGCGCAGGTCATCCCCAATACCGGAAACGTTTGCTTCACCGTCGGCACGCCGTAGCCCAGGTCTTTCACCGCTTTCACGGCCCCGGCTATCGTGTCTTTGTCGGTTATGGTAATGGCCGCGCGGCGGTTGTTGAGTTCCACTTTCGGGTTTTCAACCCCTGCCACGCCGGCCAGGCCTTTCTCCACTATCAAGGCGCAATGCTCGCTTTCCACATCCGCCAGCGGGATGTAGAGAGTCTCTTTGGTGTTTGTTGCCATGGTCTTGCTTGTTTTAGAATTTTATGATACAAAATTCGCAAGCCAGGGGGCGGCAGTTGTTACGGAATTGTGGAGACGATTTGTAAGATTTACACCTCGTCCAGCGGCTTTCTCTTTTGTTCTTTGATTTTCCGGAAATAACTGGGGGTGAGGCCGGTTGTTTTCTTGAATTGATTGCTGAGGTAGGCCACACTGGAATAGTTGAGGCGATAGGCAATTTCGCTCAGCGATAGCTCGTCATAGACCAGCAGTTCTTTTACTTTTTCAATCTTCTGGGCAATGAAATACTTCTCAATAGTGGTGCCTTCCACCTCCGAAAACAGGTTGGAAAGGTAGTTGTAGTCCAGATGCAAAGCATGGCGCAGCACTTCGGAGAGGTTGTATTTGGTATCGCTTTCCTGATGATGAACGAGGTCGATGATGACGTTTTTTATTTTTTCGATGATGCGGCTCTTGCGGTCGTCAATCAGTTCAAAGCCCAGTGCCACAAGGGTTGTGCCAAGTGCGTTTTTTGCTTCCGGGGTCAGTTCTTTCTCCAGCACCACCTCGCCCAGCCGAATGCTTTTTACGTCTATGCCCAGCCGGTCCAGCTCCCTTTGCACCACAAGAATGCAGCGGTTGCAGACCATATTTTTAATGAAAATCGTGTGCATATCGTTCTCTGAAAGGAATAAAGGTGAGGAACCCCATCCAATAAACAGGGATAAAACCTATATTTTTCATGAATCCCGGCAGGCTTCCCAACACGAAATCCTTCTTTTTTTTACCGGCCAGAGGAGGCAGATGCCGGGAAGAACAGGCACCGCGCGATAGAAAACAGAGGGGCGTATTTTCGGGGCAGCGCCCAAAACCAAACCTATTTCGTTGCTCCCGGCAGTTGCTAAATGCACCACGCTATTGCGGCGCTCTTCTTTTCACGGGCAATCCGCAAACCCCGAAGCACTTTTTGTAACTTGCACGCTATTGGAACAAGCATTACTACAGAAAATTTTCTTTCAGGATCTGGGCCGTGTGGCCTACCAACCCGCCTGGGATTATCAGGAGGCGCTGCTGCGCGAAAACCTCGCCCGCAAGATCGCTGCCAATGACCTGCCACCGGCAGAAAGGCCTACTTTCCACAACCTGCTTTTCTGCGAGCATCCCCACGTTTATACCCTGGGCAAAAGCGGAAAACCGGAGCACCTGCTGGCCAACAACGAGCGGCTGGCGCAGCTGGAAGCCACCTTCTGCAAAACCAATCGCGGCGGCGACATCACCTACCACGGCCCCGGTCAGATAGTGGGCTATCCGGTGCTCGACCTCGAAAAATTCTTTACCGACCTGGGCCGCTATATGCGTTCGCTCGAAGAGGTCATTATCCAAACCATTGCCACCTATGGCCTTGAAGGCGACCGCCTCGAAGGCGCTACCGGCGTTTGGATAGATGCCCGGGACCCGCAGAAAGCCCGCAAAATCTGCGCGATGGGTGTGCGTTGCAGCCGCTGGATGACGCTGCACGGCTGGGCGCTGAACGTGAACACCAACCTCGCCTATTTCGATGCCATCGTGCCCTGCGGCATTGTAGATAAAGGCGTTACTTCTATGGCCCGCGAACTGGGATACGAACCCGATATAGAAGAGGTGAAAGCCCGCCTGAAAACGGCTTTCGAAAAGGTATTTGGAGGTCTGCTCGCCGTTACCGATATTCCGGTTCCGTTTCGCGCATCCGAAAACTACGCACAGGCATGAAAAACACGGTATCGTTTCAGTGGGGCAAAGAGCATCTGGAGGTGGACATCCACGCGCCCGCCGACCGCCGCAGCCGCATCCTGATAGGGCTGGAAGCCACCGTGTTGCTGGGCTTCTGGACGGGGCTGCTCCTGCGCCGCGCTCTGCTTCCGGAAACGCTTTTCATCGTGCTGCTCCTCGCTGTGGGCGGCCTTACGGCGGCACTGGCCATTCGCGCCGCTGCCCGCTTCACCCACAGCGAAAAAATCTTTGTGGATGCTACCCATATCACCCTGATTCAGAGTACGTGTTTCCGGAAAACAGTGCGCAGCTATGACCTGGCCGGCATTGGCCCTTTGCGCTATCATTTTCCGGAAAATGAAGCCGTAGCGCCCACCTGCCGCCCCGGCGATTTGTTTTGCGACGGCCACAGCGCGCAACTGCGCCGCGCACTGGCCCATAGCGGCAATCTCTTTTTTACGTATGGCAGCAAGCGCGTTTATTTTGGCAAAGGCGTTTATAGCTGGCACGCCGAAGAAATGGCCTTCTACCTGCGCCTGTATTGCGGCAACGCGCTGCAATTTGGCCCGGAATGGGAAGCGATACGAGAGGATGCGGAGCATTAGGCGCTTCGCGCATTGGATTCCGCCGTTGGCGGATTGGACTTTCCCTGCGGGAAAATTGGAGCCTTCGGCTTCGTCGGGTGCATGACAGATTGCATCTCCGGCAAAATCTCGCAGAGACGCAGAGGCGCAGAGAAAAAGCCGCTGCTATCTCAGCTCAGTAAGCGGCTGATGCTCCGTCTGTGCAATTTGTCATACACCCGCTTCGTCTGTTGATATTATAGAGGTTCTCCGCCGACATTTGTTTTGTCATTCCCGAAGGGAATGCTTCTATCGCCCTTCCTTTAATTTGTTTTGACTTTTTGGAGGGAAAAATCCCCACCAACTGCGTTGGGGGTACAGCGTGTAAATCCGTAAAAATCCGCGTCATCCGCGTTCCATCACGTATCACAGGATACAGGCATTGACAT
This sequence comes from Bacteroidetes bacterium UBA1952, assembly GCA_002336725.1. Taxonomy (GTDB): domain Bacteria; phylum Bacteroidota; class Bacteroidia; order Chitinophagales; family Chitinophagaceae; genus UBA1952. Next base: position 4,203 of record DDEO01000243.1, read on the forward strand.
CTAACACCTAACCCCTAACCCCTAACCTGTTTGCTTCCCGAATCCTTCCTCCAAAGCCTTGAAGGGCTGCCCGGCTACGAGCAGGCTGCTTTCATACAGGCGCATCAGCAGCCCGCGCCGGTGTCTTTGCGGCTGCATCCGCTCAAAGGCGCGGGGTTGTTCGCGGATGCCGCCGCCGTTCCCTGGGAGCCTTTGGGGCGCTACCTGCCCAAACGCCCCGTCTTTGCCCTCGACCCGCTCTGGCACGCCGGTGCCTACTATGTGCAGGAGGCCTCTTCGATGCTCGCCGGCTGGGCTTTCGACCATTTATTTCCGAAAAAAAACGGCCTTCGTGTACTCGACCTCTGCGCTGCGCCCGGCGGAAAGTCCACCCATCTTGCTGCGCTGTTGCCGAACGATGCACTCTTGCTGAGCAACGAAGTCATTCGCAGTCGCGCGGGGATTTTAACGGAAAACGTGGTGCGCTGGGGCTATCCCAACCACTGGGTGAGCAGCAACGACCCGGCTGCCTTTGCGCAGTTGCCACAGTTTTTTGATTGTATGGTTGTGGATGCGCCGTGCAGCGGCTCCGGCCTTTTCCGGAAAGACCCGGATGCAATAACGGAGTGGAGTCCCGAGGCGGTAATGCTGTGTGCGCAACGGCAGCAGCGCATTCTGCACGATGCCTGGCCGACACTGAAACCCGGCGGGATATTGCTCTATGCCACCTGCTCTTATTCTTTTGAAGAAGACGAGGCCGTGATAGAAGCTTTCTGCCGCGAAGCAGATGCCGAGCCGGTCCGGCTCTCTCCGCCCGCCAATTGGGGCCTGACAGCCGTACAAACACCGGTAGGAGTGCAGGGATTTCGGTGCTATCCCAACCACGTGGCGGGCGAAGGTTTCTTCTTTGGGGCGCTGCGCAAGAGAGAGATTTCCGGAAAATTGCCTGCTAAAGAGAAAAGAGGGCGCTCGCGCCACGATGCCGAAGCCTGGAAAAAAGCCGCGCATCTGCTCCAAGGCGGCGACTGGCGCTGCCTGCCGGAGGAAGATGGCAAGAGCTTCCGCGCCTTGCCGGCGGGTATGGAAGCGGATTTGCAACGGCTGCAATCGAAACTCTATATGCGCAAAGCGGGTGTGAGCCTCGGAATGCCGGGCGCAAAGGAGTGGATTCCCGACCCTGCACTCGCCGTCTCGGCGGCTTTTTCCGGGGCCATTCCGGCGGCGGCGCTGTCGCTGGAAGAAGCACTGCGCTATCTGCGCTGCGAAGACCCCGGTATCGCGCCTGCTCAACAGGGCTGGCTGCTGGCGAGCTACGAAGGCTGCGGGCTGGGCTGGATGAAGGCGGTGAAAGGACGCATCAACAACTATCTGCCCCGCTCGCTGCGGCTGCGGCTGCGGAACGATTGAAAAAGGCAGGCTTTCCGCTGTTTGAAGACGATTAGAACGGAGCAGTCGCATCGAGACAGATTCCGCGCTTCTCCCCTCCTTCGCCGGGGGGCGTTCGGAATGAACGGGCATTGATGAAGCCTTTTCTCGGAAAGAGAAGCACTGCCGGGCATCCACATCACACAAATCCTTCGTAGAGACAAGGTATGCCTTGTCTCTATTGGTACCACCGCCCTGCTCAAACACTCCTTTATCCCCTATCATATTTCCAAAAGCGCCGCCTTACTTTTGCGCCACTTTTAAACCGTTTTTCAAAACCTTTTTATGAGCATTATTGCCTCTGTTTTTGCCCGTCAGATTCTGGACTCGCGCGGCAACCCGACCGTAGAAGCCGAAGTGGTTACTTCTGATGGTTCTTTTGGCCGCGCCGCCGTTCCGTCGGGCGCTTCCACCGGTAAGCACGAAGCCGTGGAACTGCGCGACGGCGATAAGTCGAAATACCTGGGCAAGAGCGTTGAAAATGCTGTTCAGCACGTCAATACCACCCTCGCCGAAGCACTCGAAGGCATGGACGTAACCGACCAACGCGCCATTGATGCCGCGATGCTGGAAGCCGACGGTACCGAAAACAAAGCTAAACTGGGTGCCAACGGCATTCTGGCCGTGAGTATGGCTGCCGCCCACGCCGCCGCCGAGTCCACCGGCCTTAGCCTCTACCGCTACATCGGCGGAACCAACGCCCGAACGCTGCCCGTGCCGATGATGAACATCCTCAACGGCGGCGCACACGCTGATAACAAAATTGATTTTCAGGAGTTTATGGTGATGCCCGTGGGCGCTGCTACCTTCTCTGAAGGGCTGCGCTGGGGCGTGGAGATTTTCCACGCGCTGAAAGCCGTACTGAAAAGCAAAGGCATGAACACCAACATCGGCGACGAAGGCGGCTTTGCACCACCGGAAATTCAAAGCAACGAAGAGGCGATTGAAACGGTTTTGATGGCCATTGAAAAAGCGGGCTACAAGCCGGGCGAGCAGGTAACGATTGCGATGGACGCGGCCAACTCGGAGCTTTATAACGATAAAACGGGCCGCTACACCTTCCACAAAAGTTCCGGAAAGGAAATGACTTCCGACGAGCTGGTGGCCTACTGGGTGGACTGGTGCAAGAAATACCCGATTACGTCCATCGAAGACGGCATGGCCGAAGACGACTGGGCGGGCTGGAAATCTCTCACCGACGCGCTGGGCAACCGGGTGCAACTGGTGGGCGACGACCTGTTTGTAACCAATGTAAAGCGTCTGAACACGGGTTTCGAAAAAGGCGTGGCCAACGCGCTGCTGGTGAAGGTGAACCAAATCGGTACGCTCAGCGAAACGATTGATGCCGTAACGCTGGCGCAGTTCAACCGCTACAATACCATCATGAGCCACCGCTCCGGAGAGACCGAAGACGCAACGATCGCCGACCTGGGCGTGGCGCTCAACTGCGGACAAATTAAAACCGGCTCGGCTTCGCGCTCCGACCGCATGGCGAAGTATAACCAACTGCTGCGCATCGAGGAAGAACTGGGCGCGGCGGCCTATTATACCGGAAGAGCACTGCGCTTCGGGAAGTAAATTTCTTTTTTTAAGAAGGAAAAGCTGTCGGGTAACCGGCAGCTTTTTTATTTTCCGGAAAATGGAGCCTCAAACCTATAAGGTTTCAAAAACCTTATAGGTTTCCCCGAAGTGCACAGATTTCCGGAAAGTTTTCGTCTGGCTATAAAACCAATGTTCGGCGAAAGCTGCGCTTTCGTCGGGCTATCCTTGCAGGCTGTGCCTGCTTTGATTGTATTCCGGAAAGTTTTCGTCTGGCTATAAAATCCTCATTCCTGCACGGCGGTTTGTATTTTTACAGACCTTTTAAACGCCTTTAAGCTGTGAATATTCTGCGTCTTTTTTTCAACAAATATGTGTTGGTGCTTTCGCTCTTTATCGTGTGGATGATGTTTTTCGACCGCAACGATTTTGCGAGTCAGCGGCGCTCTAAAGAACATTTGCAAGAACTCCGTCAAAGCATTGACTACCTCCACGCAGAAATTACCCGCATGGACAGCGAGCGGGTGGGGCTGCTGCAAAACCCGGAGGCACTGGAGAAATTTGCCCGCGAAAAATACCGGATGAAGCGCGACGGCGAAGACCTGTATGTGTTGCAACCGTAGGGGCGGCCCTATGTGGCCGCCCATACGGCCCAATACAGCAGCGGCCCTATGTGGCCGCCCAATACAGCCCAATACAGCAGCGGCCCTATGTGGCCGCCCAATACAGTAGCGGCCTACACCTTCTCAATCGCTTCCGCCGGCAGGCGCAGCGCCTTCAAAAAACCTGCGGGGTCTTCCGGCGAGATAAGAATCCGGCGGTCGTCTTTGGTGCGCAGGAGAATCAGTTTTTTGCGGTCGGTAGCAAAGACAGATGTCTTGCCGATATGGCGGTAAAAAAAAGTGCCGAAATAGCCGCCCCAGCCACCGGAGCCAAACAGCCGGATGCCAAAACCGAGGTCTTTAGTCGTAACCGGTGTGGCGCTCCGCAGCGAATCCAGCAGAAATATTTTGCTGCCCGCGCTGCGCACGATTTGCAGATCGGTGGGTGTCAGCACATAGCTTTTTACCCGAAACCGCAAGGCAACAGCGAGCGTGATAAGGACTACGATAAACGGTATCAGCGCCTCCGGCACGCCCTGCGTTGCAATCCTTATGACCATAAAAAGCGGTATCACCAGTCCGGCAGCGATGACATAAGTAATAATCTTGGACAGGTCGTCGAGCTTTGCCTCAAAAACCTGCGGTTGTCTGGGATTCTTCATCAGGATTTTTTCTTTTGGGCGCGGCGGGAAAGCTCTTCGCGGATAAGGGCCAGTTCGCGGCTCGTTTGGCCGGCAACGGAGGTGTTTTCCTGCGCGCGGCGCATCAGGTAGGGCATCACATCTTCCACGGGGCCGTAGGGAAGATATTTCACCACATTATAGCCTTCGGCGGCAAGGTTGAAGGTAATATTATCGCTCATGCCGTAGAGCTGCGAGAACCACAGGTGCGGGTGATTGTGCGCAATGCCCTTTTTTTCGGCCAGTTCGGCACCGAGCAAAGAGCTTTTCTCATTGTGCGTTCCGATAAAAACGGCCAGCTTTTCGATGCGATCCATACAGAAGTGCACGGCTTCGTCGTAGTCGCGGTCGGTGGCTTCTTTATGTGTCTGGATGGGCGAGAGGTAGTTTTTCTCGTCGGCGCGTGCGCGTTCTTTCTCCATATAAGCGCCGCGCACCAGCTTGGCACCGAGCAGGAAGCCTTCTTGCTGCGCCCGTTCAAAAGATTCTTTCAGGTAGCCGAGGCGGCTGTGGGCATAAAGCTGAAAGGTGTTGAACACGATGACGCGTTCTTTATTATAGCGGCTCATGGCCTCGTTGGCCAGTGCATCTACCGGCCCCTGAATCCAGGTTTCTTCGGCATCTATCAGCACCATGACTCCGTTTTGATGCGCTGCCGCGCAGATGTCGAAGATGCGTTTGCTTACCCGTTCAAATTCTGCGGTTTCGGCGGCGGTGAGGGTTTCGCTGAGGTGCATTTTCTCCAGCAGCGCAAAGCGGGCAAAGCCGGTAACCTTGAGCGCGATGAAGGGCATATTGGGCTGCGAGGCGGCAAAGCGGATGGCCTGGATAAACTCCGGCACGGCATGGTCGAAAGCGGCTTCCCCTTGCGCACCTTCTACGCCATAGTCGAGTACCACGCCCACGCCGTATGGCGCGAGTTCGGCGGCAGTTGCGGCGGCTTCGGCCCTGTTTTCGCCGCCTACAAACTGGCGAAACAGCGTTTTCTTGATAAGGCCTTTCACGGGTAGTTTCGCTTTAAGGGCGAAGTTGGTGAGCGCAATGCCGATTTTGGTGAGCGTGGGGGAACCCACGGCGCTGTAGAGCAGCGCGGCCTGCCGGAGGGCGGGCGTGGACAGGCGGCGGAAGGCGATTTCGGTATCGTTGAACTGCGGAAGCGGCATCGGGGAGCGGGAAATTCTGTAAAACGCGGCAAAGGTAAAGAGCGGGCGGCCTGCTACATACAAGCCCCAACGCGCGGGCAGACACGGCTTCTGCCAGACAAAGCGGCGCTTCCCGCAAAGTGCCTGATGACTGCCCTACGAGAAGACGTTAAGAAGTTTTTGGCAATTAATCGTGATCTTTTAATTTTTTTTTTCAGGGAATTTCAATAGGTTTGCAATGCTTTAAAGCCCTCTTTTTTATCATGAAAAAAATCTTAACCCTTTCTCTGGTGGCTGCTGCCGCACTTCAGGTGCAGGCGCAGTCTGCTGATCGGATCGTCCCCGTTCAGAAAAATCAACACGAACTTGGCATAAACAAAACTTTCCGCCCCCTTCGTGCAAACGCCGCCAAGTCTGCCGCCGGTGGTTCCCGTCTGTATAACTATGTAGAGATGCTCGGCCTGGACAATCAGAACGTTTTGAGCAACTCTTCCCTTCCTTACACTTGGGGCACCGGAGATATTCTGGGCGTATATGGTGATGGACAGGGCGGTTTTATTGCCGATACCATTGCTATGGCATCCTACGGTATGGTGCTGGATCCTGCCTGGACGAAGTTCAACAACCCGTTTAACTATACGGGCGAGATGGCTATCAGCAGAAACGATGCCTATAAGGTGGACAGCGTTTATACCTATTGCGTTTATGGCCGCAATCCCAACAAGGCAAGCGTCGTAGATACGCTCATCTGGTCGGCAGTATATGGCAATGGCCGGGGTACGAATATGCCTATCTTCTATTTTAGCAGCCTTGTTCCTGTTTTTGGGGATACGGTTCGTTTCGCGGGCATTCGCTATGATTCGACTACTTACACCGCAACATCCGATTCGGGTGGCGCTGCAGTGCTGACCTACAAGATGCCGCTTACCGTTGCTTCGCTGGACGACACGGATCAAAACGGCTTCCAACGCTTTGGCTGGGCACCGAACCTCAACGTTCCTGCCGGCGACCTGATGGGCGTTACCGTTACCTTCAAGTCGGGCGACAACACTTATGTCCCTTATCAGGATACCGCTTTTGTGGGTTCTCTGGATCCGAACGAGCCGTTCAAGTTCAACATGATTCGCCCGCTGTATTTCTACGAGAAAAACTCCGCCGGCAAGAACATTCCTACTTATACACGCGGCAACTACAACGCCGGTATGTTTAAGTATCTTCCGGACGTTGGTAACTGGCAGGGAGATTACATTCCGCTGTGGGCTTTTGGTTCAAACGAGGCAACAATGCAGTGGCCTTATATGGACTTCAAACTGTCCTGCACAACCTGCTCTTCTGTTAACGTAAGCAACACTGCCGCTAACTTTGAACTGGGTACTGCCCGTCCGAACCCTGCACAGGCGGAGTTCTCTGTTCCGGTAACGCTCAAGGCTGCGGGTGCGGTTTCTGTAACCCTCACCAACCCGATGGGTCAGGTAGTAGCTACGCAAAACCTCGGTAAAGTAGCTGCCGGTCAGACTGCAACTGCTGTGTTCAACACCAGCGCCCTGTCTAACGGCATTTATTTCTACACCGTAGAAGTAGGTGGCGAGCGCACTACCAGCCGCGTGGTTGTAGCTCACTAAGATTTTCCGGAAATCCGGCATACTGCCGAAGCCGAAATCATTGAAAACCGCTCCGAATATTCGGGGCGGTTTTCTTTTTTGAGGGATTTTGCAATCCGTCAAAATCAGAAACCCTATTATTGCAGCCGCTCCGGCATCTATTTCGCCGGAAAATTGTTATCCAACAAAGACGGTATTAAAAGTTAGAATAAGCATCATGGCCAAGAACCTTCTGATAGTAGAGTCCCCGGCGAAAGCCAAAACCATTGAGAAGATCCTGGGTGCCGATTTTCAGGTGAAATCCTGCTTCGGCCATATCCGCGATCTGGCCAAGGAAGGTATGGGCATTGATATCCGACACGGCTACGAACCCACATATCTGGTGAGCGAAGACAAGCAGCGCGTGGTGGCCGAACTGAAAAGCCTGGCCAAGAAATCCGAAGAAGTCTGGCTGGCAACGGATGAAGACCGCGAAGGAGAAGCCATCTCCTGGCATCTGTGTGAAGTCCTTAACCTCAACCCGGCAGATACCAAACGCATTGTTTTTCACGAAATCACCAAGCCCGCCATCCGCAAGGCCGTAGAAACGCCCCGCACGGTGAATATGGACCTGGTGAACGCACAGCAGGCGCGGCGCGTGCTCGACCGCCTCGTGGGCTTCGAGATGTCGCCGGTGCTGTGGCGCAAGATTCAGGGCAAGCTCTCCGCCGGGCGCGTACAGAGCGTGGCCGTGCGCATTCTGGTAGAGCGCGAGCGCGAAATCAATCAGTTTGAGGCAACGTCTTCTTTTAAGATAGAAGGGATTTTTGCCGCGCCGGATATTTCCGGAAAACACGTGCCGTTTAAGGCCGAAGGCCCCGATAAATTTCCGGAACAGAAAGACGCAATGGCCTTTCTGGAACGTTGCAAGGGAGCCGCCTACCGCGTGAGCGATGTGCAGGTGAAGCCCGCAAAACGCACCCCGGCAGCGCCTTTTACGACTTCCACGCTGCAGCAGGAGGCGAGCCGGAAACTGGGCTACTCGGTTACCCGAACCATGCGCGTGGCGCAATCGCTCTACGAACACGGGCATATCACCTATATGCGTACCGACTCGGTGAACCTCTCCGACACGGCGCTGGAAGGAACCCGCCATGCGATTGTGGCGCAGTTTGGCGAGAAATATCATCAGCAGCGGCGCTATAAAAACAAAAACGAATCGGCGCAGGAGGCTCACGAGGCCATTCGCCCAACCGATATGATGGCGCAGCGCATCCCCGATGCCGACGGGCAGCGCCTCTACGAGCTTATCTGGAAACGCACGATGGCTTCGCAGATGGCCGATGCGCAACTGGAACGCACGATTGCTAAAATCGACATTTCCACAGCGCCCGATGTGGTGCTGACGGCCACCGGCGAAGTGATTCGCTTTGATGGATTCATCCGCGTGTATTCCGAAGGACGCGACGACGAAGACGGCGAAGAGCAGAAAGAAGGCGTTTTGCCGCCGCTCCAAGCGGGGCAGCAGCTCGATTTTAAAGAACTACGCGCTACCGAACGCTTCACCCGCCCGCAGCCGCGCTATACGGAAGCCTCGCTCGTGAAAAAACTCGAAGAACTGGGCATTGGCCGCCCTTCGACCTACGCAGCTACCATCTCTACCATTCAGCAGCGCGGCTATGTAGAGCGGCGCGACAAGGAAGGCATCCTGCGGGAATATCAGCAACTGACGCTGAAAAACGACGTTATCACCCCGCAGAAACTCACCGAAAACACCGGCGCTGAAAAGGCAAAACTCTTCCCCACCGACCTGGGCATTGTGGTAACCGACTTCCTGACGGCGCATTTTGAGCGGGTGATGGATTATAAATTCACGGCCAAAATCGAGGAGGAGTTCGACGAAATTGCACAGGGACGGATGGAGTGGCAAGAGATGATAGATGCCTTCTATCAGCCCTTTCACCACACCGTAGAGCAGGTGATGGAGACCGGCGGACGCGCCGCCGGCGAGCGCGTACTCGGCAAAGACCCGGAGAGCGGTAAGCCGGTCGTTGCCCGCCTGGGCCGTTTTGGGCCAATGGTGCAGATTGGCAGCAGCGAAAACACCGACGAAAAGCCGCGCTATGCCCGCCTGCGCGAAGGACAACGCATCGAAACCATCACCTACGAAGAAGCACTCGACCTCTTTAAACTGCCGATGACGCTGGGCGAATATCAGGGGCAGGAAGTGGCGGTGAATGTGGGCCGCTTCGGGCCGTATGTGAAGTGGGGGGAGAAGTTTATCTCGCTGCCCAAAGGCGCCGACCCCACAGCGGTGGATTACGACACAGCCCTTGCCGCCATCGCCGAAAAGGAAAGGGCCGATGCACCGGTAGCGCATTTCCGGGAAAAACCGGTAACCAAAGGCACGGGCCGCTTTGGGCCTTTCCTGAAATGGGAAGACCTGTACATCAATGTGCCGCGTCAATACGACTTTAACAACCTCTCGGAAGCCGACATCCACACGCTCATCTCCCAAAAAATAGAAAAAGAAGCGAGCCGCTACATTCGCCTGTGGGAGGCCGAGAAAATCTCTATCGAAAACGGTCGCTGGGGTCCTTTCATCCGCTTTGGCAAAAAAATGCTGAAAGTGGAAAAGAAAAAAGANNTCATCCGCTTTGGCAAAAAAATGCTCAACTTCGACCGCCGTCCTGATGGTGCGCGGATGAGCGCCGAAGAAGCGGCCGCCCTTACACTCGATGAGGTGAAGAAGATGATTGAGGCGCAATTGCCCGGCGCTTTTGAAAAGAAGACGCGCGGCGCAGCCAAAGACGGCGAAGGCAAAACACCGGCAAAGAAAACAACTGCCAGGAAGGCACCGGCTAAGAAGACCGCTACCCGTTCGGCGGGCGCTAAAGCAACGGCGAAGAAGAAATAAAAGTCCGGAATTTCCGGAAAATCCCCACTTGCAAGGCTCCTAAAACCTGGCAGGTGGGGCTTTTTGCGCGGTGTCGGTCATCTGCTGGCAGGAAAATTGCCGGAAATTTCCGGAAATCCGAACCTTCAAAAAGGGCCGGACGTTATTCAGACAGCTATGATTCCGGAAAAACAACTCAAAGCCCTGTTGCACCTGCTCGACGACCCCGACGAGGAGGTGGCGGGCGCGGTCATTTCCCGGATTCTCTCTTATGGCAACGGGGCAATTCCGCAATTAGAAAAAGCCTGGGAGCGCAGCAAAGACGAAGCCTTTCAGGGGCGGCTGGAGACGCTCATTCACCGGGTTCATTTCTCTGAACTGGCTGATGATTTCCGGAAATGGGATGCCGCCGAAGACCCCGGCCTGCTGCCGGGCGCACTGCTCGTGAGCCGATATGCCTATCCTGGCCTGAACACAATGTCCGTTCTGGCGCAGTTTGAGCGCGTTCGCCTCAATGCCTGGCTGGAAATCAATACCTATCTCTCTCCGATTGAGCAGGTCAATGCGCTGAACTCTATCCTGTATGGTTATTACCGGTTGCAAGGCAGCGAACTTTCCCGGATGCAGCCTGCGCCGTTTTTTATCAATGCCCTGCTCGATAGTCGGCAGGGCAATGCTTTTACGCTGGGCATTCTGTATCTGGCGCTTTGCGAGCGGCTCGATGTACCGCTCTTTGCCGTCAGCATTCCACAGCAGTTTTTGCTGGCCTATATGGATGCCTATCAGCCGGCTTTCGTGGCCGATGAAGAAGACCTGGTGTGCCATATCCGGTTTTATGTGGACCCGGTTAATGGCAATGTGTATTCGCCTTTTGATGTAGCGGCCTATCTGCGCAAGACCGGCGCCATGCAGTCGGCGCGCTATTATGTGCCGCTCACGGCCCGGAAGATTCTCCGGCAGATGCTTGCGGCGCTTGGCCTGGCTTATGAGCAACAAAAACAGCCCGAAAAAGCCACCGAGGTTTCCCTTTTGCGGCAACTGATTACAGCGGAGCCGGAAGAGGATTTTTAGGAACTCGCCTTCCCGGCCCCATATCTGCAATAGACCTCTTGCGAAAGTCTATTTGTTCTCTCTCGAATGATACTTTCATCGTTGCCAGGGTTGCCATCTGCCCAAAATTCTAATTATAAACTGCTCCGTCATCTTCAGAACATAGAATAATTGAGATTGCGGGTCAAG
>DDEO01000243.1:15348-18551 GCA_002336725.1 Bacteroidetes bacterium UBA1952
CGGGCTTGACCCGCCATCTCCATAACGCGGGTTGTCGGGATTAAGGGTCAGGCTCGCCGTCTCCACAACACAGAATAATCGAGATTGGGGGCGTGCTACACAACAACGAAAATGCTGCGTGAAACTACTTTTGCAAGAAGCCTAATGAAATAAGCAGGAGGTGTTGTAGGGTGCATGGCGAATAAGCCAACGGTGTATTTGGTAAAACGAACGACGAATGCGGAGGTCTTCGCCGAACAATAGATGACATCGCTACACCGAGCGGGGCGTGTGCTTCTGCGTTGTCTTCACGCAAGTACGGTATGCTGCAAAGGACAGGTTTCATACTTGCGCGAGCGGAACATATTTAACGATTATCAAAACCCTTTTGGGCCACAACGATATCAAGACGACACTGCGTTATACGCACGGGAGTACTGCGACGATTGGTAAGGTTATCCGCCCTTTAGACAAGCTAAATTTGCCCGGTAAGTAGCCGTATTGCCGCAATGGGCTGCACCTTGCGCTAAAGTCTTGATTTTGAGATAGTTAAGTGGGTTTCGCGAAGGATTGTGTGAAGGGAATTATTGCGGCTATCTTTGTGTTATAGCCAATGCCACGACAGACGTCCAAAAAATGAACACTAATGAACGAAAGACCGAAAATAAAATTAGAACTTACGACAACTGACAAGACTTTTGAAATTCTTGGTTGGGTTTCAATTCTTGCAATTTGGATTTTGACAATCACAAGCTACACGAACTTGCCCGATACAATTCCAATACATTACAACGGTGCAGGACAAGCTGACGGTTTTGGCGGAAAAGGAAACATATTGACTTTGCCTTTAATGGCAACAACTTTTTTTATCGGACTGACAATCCTAAATAAATTCCCACACGTTTTTAATTATCCGACCAACATAACCGCAGACAACGCATTAAGACAGTACACAAATGCGACACGACTGATTAGATATTTAAAATTCATTATTGTTATCATTTTTGGACTAATTGTATTGCAGACAATCAGAAATGTGAACGGACAAACAAGCGGTCTTGGTGTTTGGTTTTTACCGTTGACATTAGGACTGATTTTTATTCCGTTGACATACTTTGTAATAAAATCATTTAAGACGAAAAAACAATGAAGGTAGAAGGCACTGGCTATAACATCGTATTGGCAATAGGCGGGGCGAACGGTTTCGTATCAACGGAAATACAAAATTCAACTTCTGTTCTTCGATTAAAGTTCAGTGCTANNAAAAATCCCGCCCATCGCCAATACGAAAACCGTTGAGCGTAATTGTACTGAACCACCTGCAAGATAAAGTCACTATATTTGAACATTAAGACAGGCAGATGAAACTACCACATCCCATACCGTATCAAGGCAGCAAGCGTAACCTTGCTGACCAGATTTTACGGTATTTCCCCCGCTCGGGGTAGTGTTCGTTTCAAGGTTAGGGCAGTATTCATCTCATAGTTAGGCGAAGGCTCCCGTCTTCGTCTTATGAAATTTGTGATTTTCGGAAATGGCGGACCTCGGTGAAAACCTGACACAAGACCTTTCCCTGCCCCGACGAAGCCTTTTGTTTGTGTATCCGAAATGCGTTTGGGGCTGTAACGGCAAACGCTTTTGAAAAGACCCGCGACCTGATACGTGGCGTGAGCGATTAATGCTGTTTTTCCAACTGGCGGCGCAGCTTTTCTTCGACGCTTTTCAGCAACGCCATATAATTGCTGCCCGAATCGGACGCGAAAACATCGGGACCGGGGATGCCAAGACGCATGGTTACCTTCTTTTGATCGGTAGATTTTCCGGAATGGTTTTCAAAATGTACATCGGCCCAGGTGATGGTGGAAATATGGCGGCTCAGGCGGTCGAGAATATGACGAATTTCTTCCTGCACGGTGTCGCCCAGGGTTACATCTACGGCCTGAATATCCAGTTTGATGCCGTTGTAATGATTGGTGTTATTGCTCATTTTTCTTTTTTAAAAAAAGGGTGGAGAGAAAACAAGGGCTGCTACCAAAACCGTTCCGCCTGCCGGTCTTCTGCGAAGGTCTGCCATTCTAAAGCCCCCTTTCCCCTGCAGGAAGCAATATGCCGCAGGCAGGCATTCCTGCCGAAGCGTTAAAAAAGCATTTTTTCCGGAAACGGTAAGTCTCTTTTTAAACCGGCGCGGGTCTATTCTTAGGTGTAAAAAACCAGACAATCATGAAATCTATCCGCAACATCGCCCTTGCATCGCTGCTCCTGTTCGGCGCTCAGGGCTGTAGCCCGACGCGCGTCGTCAGCCAAACCGTCGTTCGGCCTCCTACAGAAACCGTTAGTTATCAACGCTTCTACGACGAGCTAAGCCCCTACGGGCGCTGGGTGGAATATCCGGGCTACGGTTATGTGTGGGCACCCGCCGAGGCCGGCTTCGTTCCTTACAACACCAACGGCCACTGGGTTTATACCAACGCCGGCTGGGGCTGGGAAAGCAATTACGCCTGGGGATGGGCTCCGTTTCACTATGGCCGCTGGTTTTACGAAACCGGTTATGGCTGGCTGTGGGTACCCGGCTACGAGTGGGCGCCTGCATGGGTCAGCTGGCGCAGCAACAGCGGTTATTATGGCTGGACACCCCTGCCGCCGGGCATTTCAATTGGCGTAAACTTTAGCGTGCCGGCAGAACACTGGACGTTCGTGGATCGCCGTTATATCAACGAGACCAATTTCCACCCCTATGTGGTGCAGCAAACGCGGATAGAAAACGTGTATAACAACACAACTATCATCAACAATACCAATTACACCGACCGCCGCACGGTTTATGCCACCGGCCCGGCACGCACCGAAGTGGAGAAGGTTACCAACCAAACGATTACGCCGCTCGTGATTCAGCATACGCCGCCCGCAACAGCGGCGGCGCAGGCAAGCCCTCGCCGGAGCCAGTTGCAGATTTATAAGCCCGCCATCGCGCCCGCCCCGGCAAGCAGCCCCGCGCCGCGTCCACAAAATGCCCTGCGCTATCAGGACTTGCCGCGCGACAACGGGCAACGCGGCACCTGGGGTGCCGGAATGGAAGGCATCGGGCGGGAAGCTCCCCGCACTGCGCCACCTGTAAGGATGACCCCGCCACCACGTGCCGAAGAATTTCCGCAGCGCGCGGCAGAACCACCGCGTATGCCTGCCCCCATGGCTCGGCCCGCTGCCCCCGCGCCGCGTCCGCCTGC
>DDEO01000243.1:18556-52802 GCA_002336725.1 Bacteroidetes bacterium UBA1952
CCCCGCCGATAAATACTTTTGCTGCTCCTGCGTATATGCTTTTTCCGGAAAAGCCACCGGCTTTTCCGGAAAAAAGGAGCCGCCTGAAAGCCTCGACAGGCTTGCCGGCGGCTTCGGGTCCGACTGCTATCTCCTGCCTGGATGACACCTCCCAATCCCCACAAAAAGAAAAGCAAACTGCGCCGACTCCTGTCGGTCTTAGGCCCCGGACTGGTTACCGGCGCTGCCGACGACGACCCGTCGGGCATTGCTACCTATTCGCAAACCGGTGCGCAGTTTGGCTTCGGCCAACTCTGGACGGCCTTCTGGATGCTGCCTTTTATGATGGCCGTGCAGGAGGCGAGCGCCCGCATCGGGCTGGTGAAGGGCAAAGGCATCGCAGCCGTTGTGCGGGAGAAATACAGCAAGCGGATGCTGTATTTCGTGGTGGGCATCGTGGTGATTGCCAACACCATCAACATCGGTGCCGATATTGGCGCAATGGCGGCGGCGGCCAATCTGATTGTACCCATGCCCTTCGTCGTGTGGACACTGTTGTTCACGGCCCTGATTCTGGTGCTGGAAATCTTCACGTCCTATCGTGTATATGCCCGCATTCTCAAGTGGCTGGCGCTTTCTCTTTTGGCCTATCCGCTCACCCTTTTTATCATCAATCTGTCGTGGAGTGAGGTATTGCGGGCTTCGTTCATTCCGCATTTTGAATTTACCCTGGCGTTCTTGTTTATCATTACCGGCGTGCTGGGCACTACCATTTCGCCTTATATGTTTTTCTGGGAAGCCTCGCAGGAAGTGGAGGAATTGAAGGAGAAAAACCTGTATAGAGAGGGCGATTTGCGGGTGCGCCTGCCGCTGGTGCGCCGGATGCGACAGGATAATAATTTCGGGATGATTGTCTCGGAGATCACAACCTGGAGCATCATGGTCGTGGCCGGGGCGGTGCTGCACAAGAGCGGCGTTCAGAATATCAACACGGCTGCCGATGCCGCCAAAGCACTGGAGCCGCTGGTCAGCTCGTTTCCGCACGCCGGCTTTCTGGCCAAGCTGATTTTTGCAATCGGCATCATCGGGTTGGGGCTGCTGGCCGTTCCGGTATTATCGGGGTCGGCGGCCTACGCGGTTGCCGAAGCGGTGAACTGGAACTCGGGACTGAATCTGAAACTCAAAAAAGCACACGGTTTCTATGGGGTTATTATAATTGCCACCCTTATTGGCCTGCTCCTCAATTTCATAGGCATCGACCCGGTAAAGGCGCTGGTGTATGCCGCCGTGCTCAATGGCGTTGCTGCCGTGCCGCTCGTCTTTCTGATTGCCCGCATTTCTTCGGATAAAAAAATCATGGGATCCTATACGAGCGGTGCGCTTTCCAAAGCTTTGTTGTGGATGACTTTTATCGGCATGGGTGCCGCCGCCGTGAGCCTTTTGGTATTGACGGTGAAGGGAGGCGGGTAGGGGACACCCAAAACGCCGCTTCGAGGAGCAGGAATTTCCGGAAATATCCGCTGCGAAAAGCCTGCGCCTGCTTTGTGTCTTGCGTGCAAAACCGGATGCGCTTTCTTTGGCTACGCCGGTTATTCTTTGGAGAATCCTGCGAGATAAACCGGAAATCATGCAGCTTTGCCGGACTTGAGGACAAATACACCCGCGCCCGCCCTTCCCTTTTCTATGCGTTTTCCGATCCTTCTTTTCTGCTGCCTGCTATCAGCCATGCTGCCCGCCTCTGCCCAGATGGTGGGCAAGGACCTGGATGCTGCCACCGTTCGCGCCCGCCGGCTGAGCCTCGAAAACCTGCTCGACAGCGTCCTCAAACACGCACCCAAAAGCTATTCGGAACCTGCCGCCATGGCCGTTGTGCAGAAAACGATGCTCTATTCCGGAAACGACACGCCCTTTAAGGCCGTCGTTCCTGCCTATCTGATGAAGGGATCTCAATTTACTTACGCCCTGAAGCGGGATACTGCCGAAAGCGTTTCTATAGAAGACCGCCTGCCGGAAGGCGGCCACGAGCGCCTGCTGAGCCTCTCGGCTTTTCCGGAAGGAACCAACCTGCTGACGCTGCTGGAACGCTCGGCAGAGCAGAGCGTTACGAAGAAAGGGTTTTACGCCACCAGCGGCTGGGGCGATTCGCTGCGCTACCATGTCATTGTGCCGCAATCCTACAAGCGCGGAATGCTGCTGCGGATGTTTACCACCCAAATGGACGACGACACCATTCTGGCGTTTGAATCCTACACCGTACGCCGCAAGGGCTGGGTGCTGGAGGAGAAGTCCTGGAAGGCCACATCGGCACCGCGCGAACTGGTGAAGATTTTCCGGAAAACGAAGTCGTACCGGCAGGCCGATTCGCTGATGGAGGCCGCCCGGGCACGGGAAGAGGTACCACAGGCTTATTCCATCAAAAGATGGACGGAAGGCCCCGATGGCCGCTACGTTTTTTCGGATTATATCCTGCGCGACAACCTGATGTTCTTTAGCAGCACCCGGAATGCAAAAGACCTGTTGCGCAATGCTATCTATTGCTACGAGACGCGCCGCACCGACATCCGGCAGCCGGAAAATCCGGAAAGGCTCCGGTATTTTTCTGTGGAGGATTTTTTCAAAAACAAAGCACCGAGGGGGCTAAAAGCCAGCTTTTCCGACCGAGATTGAGAACAGCGCAAAATCATATTTCACCGGGTCTTCGGGGCAAAAACGGCGCAGGCTCCTGGTCAGTTCAAGGGCGGCTTTCCAATCGTCCTGCGGGCGCGTGAGCAGGCCCAGAGCGCGGGCCGTGCGGCCGCTATGAACATCGAGCGGGGCAATCAGATCGGCAGGCTTCAGTTGATTCCAAAGGCCAAAGTCCACGCCGGCGGCATCTTTGCGAACCATCCAGCGCAGGTACATATTCAGCCGTTTGCAGGCCGATTTCCGCTCCGGCGAAGGCACATGTTTTTGGGTGCGCAGCGGCGAATGTTCCAGTGCAAAAAATGCTTTCCGGAAATTTATCAGTCCGCTTTCGATAGCGTTATCACTCGACGGATCGCCACTTAGAAAAAGCATTTCCAGCGAATCGTTCGTTTGATAATGATGCTTCAAAACCTGGATGAAATGCAGCAGATCGGTGGTGTTGAAGGTGCGGTGGGCAAAGCCTTCAAAGCGTTTGAGGTCCGTTGGTTGATGGTTTTGGATGAAATCATAAGGCGCATTGTCCATCAGCATCATCAGCCGCTCCATATTCCGGATAATCATCTTGCGGTGGCCCCAGGCAAGCGTCGCGGCGAGCAGTCCGGAAATCTCAATGTCTTGCTTTCCGGAAAAGCGGTGCGGGATAGAAATTGGATCGTGGGGGATAAAATCCGGCGTATTGTGGCGGGCGACGGCTTGTTCGAGCAACTCGTGGAGGTGCGCGTCGGTGTCGTTGAGGGAGGGCATCATTTTTCCGGTTTCAACAAAAAAGCAGGCAGGAAGTTTTTTGGAGCGTGCCGCTGCTGCGGGCGGGGCACGGCGCGGGAGAGGGGCTAAAAGACCTGGTGCTTAGTCAAGTGCCTGTCGTCGCGTTGAGCCTCACCCCCGGCCTCCGCCTGAGGCGGAAGAGGGGAGCCAAAAGACCCGATGTAGAGCCATTGGCTAACCAATAGAAACGTTCTCCTGTTTTGTAACCCTGCCGAAAGGCAGGGTCTCACAATAAAGGGGTTTCCCCGCTCCTGAGATTCCGCCTTTCCGGCGGAAGGACAAAATAAAAGAGAGTGGCGGGATAAAGCAGAAGTTGAGAAGATGCAGTCGTACTTTGTCAACTCTTTTCTACCGGGTTGAGCCGCTGCCCCGGAACAGCCCAAAAAGCCAGGCGACATTTTGTTTTGCACCCATAAAAAAAGAGCGACTTTGCAGCCGCTCTTTTTCCGGAAAATCTCCGGGAAATCTTAAATCTTGCCGACCATGTTTTTCGGCACTACCCACTCGTCGAACTGCTGCTCCGTCATGTGGTCAAAGTCGAGGTTCTGGAGTTTGTATTCCAGCGCGGCCTGCTTCAGCGTGATGCCGCGTTTGTGGGCATCCTGCGCAATAGCGGCGGCGTTGTAATACCCGATTTTCGGGTTCAGCGCCGTTACCAGCATCAGCGAATTTTTTACGTGCGCATCAATATTTTTCAGCACCGGCTCAATGCCCATTGCGCAGTGGTCGTTGAACGACACACAGCCGTCGCCAATCAGGCGGGCCGAGTGCAGGAAGTTGTAAATCATCATCGGCTTATAGACGTTCAGTTCAAACTGCCCGTTCATGCCGCCGATGTTGATGGCCACGTCGTTGCCCATCACCTGGCAGGCAATCATGGTGAGCGCCTCGCACTGCGTGGGGTTCACTTTTCCGGGCATGATGGAAGATCCCGGCTCGTTATCCGGAATGTGGATTTCGCCGATACCGGCGCGTGGGCCGGAAGCCAGCATCCGGATGTCGTTGCCGATTTTCATCAGCGAAGCGGCTACGGTTTTGAGCGCGCCGTGCGTTTCCACAATTGCGTCGTGGGCGGCGAGGGCTTCAAATTTGTTTTCGGCGGTAACGAAAGGATAGCCGGTGAGCTTGGCGATATTGGCCGCCACTTTCACATCGTAGCCGTCTGGCGTATTGAGGCCGGTGCCTACCGCCGTGCCGCCGAGTGCCAGTTCGCTCAGGTGGGGCAGCGTGTTGCGGATGGCGCGTAGGCCGTGGTCGAGTTGCGATACATAGCCGCTGATTTCCTGACCCAGTGTGAGCGGCGTTGCGTCCATAAAGTGGGTGCGGCCAATCTTCACGATGTGCATATATTCTTCGGCCTTCGCCTTCAGCGTATCGCGAAGTTTTTCGATGCCCGGAAGGGTGTTGGTCATCAACACATGGTAGGCGGCGATGTGCATGGCCGTCGGGAAGGTATCGTTGCTCGACTGGCTTTTATTGACATCATCGTTGGGGTTGAGGGCTTTTTTCTCGTCGGTCAGTTGGCCGCCGGAGAGCACGTGTCCGCGATAGGCCACCACCTCGTTGACGTTCATATTGCTTTGCGTTCCGGAGCCGGTTTGCCA
Organism: Bacteroidetes bacterium UBA1952; assembly: GCA_002336725.1. GTDB lineage: Bacteria > Bacteroidota > Bacteroidia > Chitinophagales > Chitinophagaceae > UBA1952. The sequence continues at coordinate 23,590 of DDEO01000243.1, forward strand.
CACCACGAGCGGAAACTCCTGGTCGAGTTTACCTGCCAGGATTTCGTCGCAGACTTCGGAAATCAGCTTGCATTTCTCTTCCGGCAGCACGCCCAGTTCGTAGTTGGTGATAGCGGCTGCTTTTTTGAGATACGCAAATGCCCGGATGATTTCGATGGGCATCTTGTCGGTGTCGCGCGCGATTTTGAAATTATCAATCGAGCGTTGCGTTTGTGCGCCATAGTAGGCGGCGGCGGGAACCTGCACGGTTCCCATCGTGTCTTTTTCGGTACGGAAGTTCATAGGTTGGCGAAGGTAGAAAGACAGGAGACAAAAGACGAAAGACAAAAGACAAAAGACGAAAGACAAAAGACATTCCGATTGTAGGAACGCGCCAGGAGGCGCGTTCTGAGTCGGTTGTACGAGCGCCGGCAAATCCGGAGCGGCGCCCCCAAACCTATAAGGTTTTTGAAACCTTATAGGTTTTTCCCGGCAGGTTTTTTCCGGAAATATCCGGGCGACGCAGCGCCTACTTGTAGTATTTAATGATGATGACAGAAGGCTGATTGTATTTGCGGAGAATGTCTTTGTAATAATTCCAGGGCCTGTTGGGGCTTCCCGGCGTACGGTAGGGTTTTAAAACCGGATTTTTTTCAAACAATGTGTCCAGCCAGAGGGAGATGGAGCCTTGTGCATAGTGGGGGCACATATCGGAAGAGTGTTTTGTGGAAAATTGTCTGGATACGGTGTAGGAACTATCAAAGGCAACTTCAATCTCGACAAAGTGGGAGCCGGCGATGTGCTTCAGAAGGCTGTCGGCAATGGGTTTGGCGCGGGCGGCCAGGAAGCGGCAGTCGTTGTCGAAAAAGTTTTGCTTGATGGTGTCTGTCTGGGTGGGTGGCGGCCACTTTCCTATGTTTTTCATAGCCCGCATTTTCCAAGTTAGGTTCTCTACCGCTATCCAGTCGCCCTCGCCTTTTTCGGCGGCGACAATGCTGGAATCGAGGTGTTCTTTTAAATGATCCAGGTCGTGGGTAGCCAGAATTTCAATGCAATGCCCACCGACGCTGTAGCCCGGCCAGCCGTTTTTCCGGACATACGCATAAAACTCCTGCGACTGACTCCACATAAGCGCGTATCGGGCTTTCGGGTCATAATCGGCATAATGCTGTAGCGAGTCGTGATATACATTGCCGCGCACCGCCTGATCCACGAGGCGCATGTGCTCCAGATACCGGAAATCAGCCGATTGCCGCAGCCCGCTGTACACCTTTTTGAGGCGCAGCTTTTCGCGCTCTTTAAGTGCCTTGTAGGTATCCGGCACCGGTGTCATAAAGATATCGAGTGTTTCCATGGGGTCTCCGCCCTGTATGAAAAAACGTACATCTATGCTGCGCAGGGTTTTATCCACGCCGGATCGGTTACCGAGATGGGCATAGGCAGCCGCCATCTGTATCTTGTCGAGCGTACTCAGGTTTTCAAAACAAGCCGTCTTTTGGTATTTCGCAAGTGCGTTGGCATAGCTTTTCGCCTTCATAGCAGCGCGTGCTTCGGTAATCAGCAGGGAATCCTTTTTATACACCTCATAGGTGCAGGCCTGTGCAATAGGTGCGCTCAGCAGGAGCAGCAGCAGGAAACAGAATTTCAGGAATGGCATTGGTAAAAATAAGCTATGGCGAAGTGGCAAGCGGGGCGAATACTCCGGTTTCTTTCTTCCAACCAATACTTTTGCCTTCCCCTCAATCATCTTGCCCCCATGAAAACCGCCATCATCACCGGAATTACGCAGGGCATTGGCCGCGCCATTGCTGAAAAATTTTTACGCGAAGGCTATTACGTCATCGGCTGCGCCCGCAGTGTCGCCGACCTCGCCGCGATGGAAGCCGAATGGAATATTTCCGGAAAAATCCTGCAAACCCACGTCGTGGACGTGGCCGACCCCAACCGCGTCAAAGCCTTTGCCGCCGCCGTGCTCGATTCCGGAAAATTTCCGGAAATACTGGTCAATAATGCCGGTATTTATGTTCCCGGAACCCTCGCCGACGAGCCGGAAGGGCAACTGGAAAAGATGCTGGCCGTGAATCTCTACAGCGCCTACCACCTCACCCGCGCCCTTTTGCCCGCCATGAAGGCCGAAGGCCGCGGCCATATCTTCAATATTTGCAGCGTGGCCGCCTTGCAGGCCTATCCCAACGGCGGCGCTTACAGCATCAGCAAATACGCCCTGCTCGGCTTCTCCGACAACCTGCGCGAAGAACTCAAACCCACCGGCATTCGCGTAACGGCTCTTTGTCCCGGCGCGGTCTGGAGCCGCTCGTGGGAAGGCAGCGGCGTAGATTCCGGAAAAATCATTGCGGCATCCGACATCGCCGAACTGGTCTGGAGCGCCTGCCACCTGTCGCCCGCCGCCTGCCCGGAGCGCATCGTCATCCGTCCACAGAGCGGGGATTTATAAAACCGCACAATGGGCAGCGACCGTGGAATGTGTAGGGGCCATGTAATGTGTAGAGACAAGGCATGCCTTGTCTCTACGGGTATACCTTGTCTCTACGGGTATGCAATCAGCGCCGCCCGATAGCAACCGGTCTTCTGGTTGTGGATTTTTAAAAATCCCCCTCTCCCCGCTCCTGCTTTTTAACGACCGCTACGCGTCGGCAAAACCTAAATTTGCGTTCACCATGCCCGCCGCCCGCATTCTTTTTATTTCTCTGCTGCTGAGCCTGCTGACTTTCGGTGCGCAGGCGCAGGCCGCCTTCCGTATAGAAGTATTATATGACGAAGTAGGGGTGGAGAAAGCATTTCAGGTGCAATACAATCTCGAAAACGCCGGACATCTGGCAGAGATGACCCTGCAACCGGCAACGCCCTTTACCGTCATTGGCAAGTATGCCGATGCCAGCCGGGTGAGTACGCAGATTATAAACGGCAAGAGCGCCACCACGCGCACCTATACGCGCACCTACACCCTGCGGGCTTCCCAAACCGGTTTTTTCCGGCTGCCCGCCGCTGTGGCCCGCACGACAGACGGCAAGACCTACCGCTCGGATCCGAAGATGATAGAGGTCGTTAAAGACGACCCGCGCCGCACAACCCCTGCCCCTCCAACCGACCCGTTTACCGATCCCTTTGGCGGCTTCGACCCGCTCAGCCCCGACCCGCTCGCGGGCCAAAATCCTTTTGGCCCCGGCTCGCCCATAGATCGCATCGCCGATGCATTTGGTGCCACGCATAAGTTCCCCAGGGCTGCCGACCTGCCCGGGTTGTCGTTTCTGCAAATCGTTCCGCAAAAAAATACGGCCTACGAAGGCGAGCCAGTCATCGTGGAATACCTGCTGGTTTCCGGAATCCCCGTGAGCGGCAACCTCAACAAGATGCCCGCGCCGGATGGTTTTTGGGTGGAAGAAATCAGCGGCGATAAAGAAGAACGCGGCACCAAAGTGGTAGGCAATAAAGTGTTTGAAACCCTGCTCATCAAGCGGGTCGCATTGATTCCGCAGCGCACCGGCAACCTCCCCATCGAGCCGGCAGAGATGCAGGCCGTCGGCAGTATTGACGATGGTTTTGGCAATGGGCAGCAGCATACCTGGACGATTCAGTCGGCACCGGTAACGCTTCGGATTTTGCCCCTTCCCACAGCCGGAAAACCGACCGATTTCAAAGGCGCGGTGGGCAATTTCCGGATAGAAGCCGCGCTGGAACCGCCGGTCATGCCGCGTAACGGTGCAGCCGTCCTTCGGGTGGTTCTTTCCGGCGCGGGGAACCTTACGCAAATCGACGCGCCTGAAATCCGGTTGCCCCATGGCCTGCAGGCAGAACCCGCCATTGCCAAAAACGACCTGAAAACCGATGGACAGCGCCTCACGGGCAGCCGCACGTTTACCTATCCCATCACCGCGTCGGAAGAAGGGAATTTTACGATTCCGGAAATCCGTTTCTCGTTTTTCAACCCGCAATCCGGAAGTTATGAAACGGCCACAACGCAACCGCTCCTGCTGAGCGTTACCAGTGCCGAAAGGGTGGACGACGCAGGCGGCTCCTCCGCTGCTGCTTCCAGAACGCCCTGGCTGCTTATCGCCTGCGCCGCCATTGCCGCCATTTCCGGAATTTTTATCTGGCAGCGCCGGAAGCCAAAGCCTGCTCCTGCACCGGCAGCCACACCGAAAACCACCTATTCCTCGCCGCTCGTTGTTGTGTCCGCGCCTTCGAGAATAGCCCCGCCTGCTACGGTGCGCGAAGCGTTGTCGGCAATAGATGAAATTCTGTTGGAGAAAACCGGAACGGCGGTTGCCGCGCTTTCGCCGCAGCGGCTGGAAGCAATGGGGATGGATACGCTGACCGCACAGCAGGTGTTTATTTTCCGGAAAAAAGCCGAGGCCGCGCTCTATGGCGGGCTGCCTGCGGCCGATGCCGGGCTGATTGCCGAAGGGCGCACGCTGCTCTCCGCACTTTCTGCCTGGAAACCCAACCCTAACGGATAGCGGATTTATGCGACTGTATGCCGTAAAAACGCCGCGCATCCTGCCTTTCCTGCAACCCAAAGGCCTGATCTGGAATGCCGGAAACGCGCTCCCGAAAGACGGGATCTACCTGACTTTCGACGATGGCCCGCACCCGGAAATCACGCCGCAGGTTTTGGCATTGCTGCGCAGATACAAGGCGAAGGCTACCTTTTTTTGCGTAGGCGAAAACGCTGCCCGATTTCCGGAAATAATCGCGCAGATATTGGCCGAAGGCCACACCCTCGGCAACCATACGCACAACCACCTGAATGGCTGGAAAACGCCTACCAGAAGCTATGTGGACAATGCGCTGGAGGCGGCACAGGCATTGCCTACCGGCTGGTTTCGCCCGCCTTATGGCCGCATTCGGGCGGCGCAGGCTTTTTATCTTCAGAAGGTCGGTTTCCGCGTCGTGATGTGGGATGTACTTTCCTGCGATTTCGACCCGCAATACAGCGCCCGCCAATGTGCCCGATTTGTAATTCGCCACGCCCGCCCCGGCAGCATTGTGGTTTTTCATGACAGCCCCAAAGCTGCACCGCGTTGCCTGCCGGCCCTGGAAATGGTGCTCCGCTATTATCGCAACAAAATGACGTTCCGGGCGTTTCCCGCGTTTGAAAGACAGCAGGTGGCCTCACCCCCGACCCCTCTCCAAAGGAGCGGGGAGGCGTGAGACGCAAGTATCAAGTATCAAGACAAAAGACGAAAGACAAAAGACAAAAGACGCAAGTATCAAGTATCAAGTATCAAGACGAAAGACGCAAGTATCAAGACGAAAGACGCAGGTATCAAGACGAAAGACGCAAGTATCAAGTATCAAGACACAAGACGGGTTTTGTAGGGACACGCCGCGCGTGTCCGCAGACGAAATACGAAAACGACGCACGTGGGAGCTAAAAAATGGCGGCCCCAAACCTATAAGGTTTTTAAAACCTTATAGGTTTTTGAATAGGTTTTTGAATAGATTTTTGAAACCTTATAGGTTTTCGGGATCCTAATGCATTGCTTCGCTCATGCTTACCGGCGCAGCGCCTTTGCGGGTTTTAATCATCAAAATAAACGGCACGCATACCAGAAACACCACGCCAATGTAGAGAAATACATCCATGTAGGAAAGCACGGCGGCCTGCTTCATCACCATCCCTTCGAGGCTTTTATACGCCGCATTGTGCGCCGCATCCAGCGGCAGGCCCTTGCCGATAAACATTTGCTCCAGGCCCGACAACCGCCCCTGCACCGCCGGGTCGTTGGCCTCTAAATGTTGGCGCAAAGCCGCGCCATGAACCACATTCTGGCGAGAGATAAACGTCGTAATCGCCGCAATGCCAAAGGAGCCGCCCAACTGCCGCATCATGCCGGTAAACGCCGCGCCCTCGCCAATTTGCTTGCCCTTCAAGGTAGAAAGCGACAGCGTGGAAACCGGAATAAACAGCATCGCCATGCCTACACCCCGCACAATCAGCATCCAGAAAAAAGCCTCGCGCGGTGTGTCGGGTGTCAGGATTTTATACCCCCAAAAGCTATAGACAAAGAACAGGCTGAAGCCCAGCGCCACCAGAAACTGCTGCTTCACGCCCTTGCCAATCAGCCGCCCGATAAAGGGCATCATAAACGCCGTGGCCAGCGCCGCCGGTATCATCAGCGAGCCGGATTGCTGCGCCGTCCAGCCCAATAAGCTTTGCGTGTAAAGCGGCACGATAAACGTGGAGCCATACAAACCAAAGCCCATAATAAACGACAGGATGGTGCCGGTGCGCAGGTTTTTATTCTTTAATACCCGCAACTCCACCACCGGATACCGATACGTCAACTCGCGCCAGATGAAGAAGAAAAACCCCAGCACGGCCAGTACCGTTAGCACCAGAATACTGCCGCTCTCAAACCAGTCTTCTTCATGCCCCCGCTCCAGAATGTATTGCAGCGAGCCTACCGTGAGTGCCAGCAGGCCAATGCCCAGCCAGTCCACATCTTTAGCCGCCCGCTTTTCGGCGTAGCGCGGACTGCGCACAAATTGCAGCGTCAGAAAAGTGGCAATAATGCCAATCGGGATGTTGATGTAAAAGATATACGGCCAGCTATAGTGGTCCACAATATAGCCGCCGAGCGGTGGGCCAAGCGTGGGGCCGATAATCACGCCGAGGCCATAGATGGCCTGCGACATACCGCGTTTTTCCGGCGGATACGATTCGGTGATGATGGTTTGAGACGTTACCAGCAGTGCGCCGCCGCCAATGCCCTGCACCAGCCGGAAAAATACCAGCTCCCAGATATTGGTGGCGTTGCCGCAGAGGAACGAGCACACCGTAAACAGGATGATGGATGCCGCGAAATAGTTGCGCCGGCCAAACTGCTGCGAGAGCCAGCTCGTCATCGGCACAATAATCACGTTGCCGATGGCATAGGCCGTAATTACCCAGCCCACTTCCGAGAGTGTCGCGCCCATATTGCCCTTCATCTCGTTGAGCGCCACGTTCACGATGGTGCTGTCCACGATTTCCAGCAGCGCACACATGATGGCCGTAAGGGTAACGATGACGCGCCGTGCGCCGTATTCTACCAGCGAATTTTGGTCTTGCACCGGAGCTTAATTTTCTTTGAGATAAACATCCACGTCCACATTCATTCCCGGACGCAGCTTTTTGAGCAGCGAATCCTGTGGACGGGTAAAATCCAGCCGCACGGGTACGCGCTGCACCACCTTCACGAAGTTGCCGCTGGCGTTATCGGGCGGCAGAATGGCGCTTTTGGAGCCGGTGAGCGGTGAGATAGAGGTGATTTTTGTTTCAAACTCGTGGTCTGGGAAGGCATCTACTTTCACCGTTGCTTTTTGTCCTTCCACCATCCGGTTGAGCTGCGTCTCCTTAAAGTTGGCCACCACCCAGATATTGCCCGCGCCAACGATGGAGATAAGGCTTGCGCCGGGCTGGATAAACTGCCCCGGCTGCTGGCTCACCTTAGACAGATGGCCCGCTTCCGGCGCGGTAATGACCGTATAGCTCAGGTTGAGCTTCGCATTTTCCACCGCCACTTCCTGCTGGCGCACCTGCCCGCTCGTTACGCCAATTTGCTGACCGGCGGCGCTGCTTTGGGAGTTCACCACGGCGGTTTGTGCCTGCGCCGCGTTGCGCTGGCTAATCAATACCTGCAACTGGCGCTCGGCGGTTTGCCTGGCGGCCAATGCCTGTTCGTATTGCTGCTGGGTGATAGAGTGGTCTTTAATCAGGTTTTGATAGCGTTTAAAATCTTCGGTTGTGCGCCACACATTCACCCGCGCCGCTTCAATCTGCGCGTTGGCAGTGGCTACGCCGGCATTAGAGGTACCCAGATTCTGGCGGGCGGCTGCCGTTTGTGCCTGCGCCGCCGACACACCGGCGCGGGCCGTTTGCAGGGCGGCTTCGGCTTGTTCCAGCACGATTTTCAGGTCGCGCTGGTCCAGGATAAAGAGCGTATCGCCCTTGTTTACAAACTGGTTGTCTTTCACGCGCACCTCGCTGATATAGCCCGGAATTTTGGAGATAACCGGTGTGATAGTCGCTTCAATCTGCGCGTCGTCAGTGGTTTCGTGGGCCTGCGCGTGTTGATATTTGAGGATGCCATACGTGCCGCCGCCCAGGAGCAGAACGCCCAGCACGATGGGGAATATTTTGGATTTTTTCTTAGCGGGTGCAGCCACAGCAATTTCGTCGGCAGCCGGCGCTTTTTGGGTAGGGGTTTCCATTGGAGAATATAAGGGAAGAAAAGAGCAATTCAGAAGGGAAAAAAGCGCAGTCAGAGGGTAGAATTTCCGGAAAATGCCGGACTCATTATGCTGTCACCCTCCCCCTTCGTGGGAGGGCCGGGGGGGAGGGGGCCGGTGGGCTTCTTACTCCCCAATCACACTCCCCGTTGTTTGCAGCAGGCGGTAATAAGCCAGCGCCGCGTCGGCTTGTGCATAAGAGACGTTGAGGCGGGTGGCAAGCAGTGCCGCGTCGGCTTCCAGCAGGTCGGTTACGGTTGCCAGTCCGTTGTCGTATTTGTTTTTCACGATGCGGGCATTCTCTTCGGCCTGTTGCTCGGCTTTTTCATACACCGCTATTTTGCGTTGCGCCAGCTGTTGCGCCTGATAGTCTTGATTGACCTGCAGGCGGATGGCATCGTTCAGGTTGCGGGTGTTGGCCTCGACCTGAAGCCGCTGCGCCTGTGCCAGGTGAATGGCGGATTTGGTTTTCCAGAGGCTGCTGATGCTGTATTGGAGCGCCAGTCCGCCGTTGAGCGCGTTGGTTACGGTCAGCAGGTTGGGCACGTCGATATAGGCATATCCGCCGGTGGCTGCAAGCGTGGGCAGGTAGCCGGCCTTTGCCGCTTTGATGCCGATGTCTGCCGCTTCTTTTTGATAGCCGGCGGCTTTGAGGTCTTGCCGGTGCTGCAATGCCTGTTGTTGATACGCTTCGTAAGAACCATTGGGAATGCGGATATCGGCATAGGCTCTATCCACGCGGAGGTCTGTATTTTCCGGAAAACCAACGAGCAGCGCCAGGGTGCTTTGGGCAATGGCGTAGTTGCTTTGCGCTTCCAGGAGTTGCAGCTCGGTATTGGACGTTTGCAGGGCCGCCTTCAGCCGGTCGTTGCGCGGGATAACGCCGTTGTTTTCCAGGCGCATAAAGGTAGAATCGCGCTGTTGGGCGGTGCGCAGGTTTTCTTCAATCACCGCGATGGCCTGCGATGCTTTATAGGTGTTGTTATAGGCTTGTGCAACGGTGTAGGCCACGGCGGCGCGGTCGTTGGCGGCGGCGAGGCGGGCGGCTTCGCGCAGCAGGCGGGCGCTTTCGCGGCCATAGCGGATTTTGCCACCGGCATAGAGCGGCAAAGAAGCAGAAGCATTGGCAATAAAAGCACGGCTCACCTGCACCGTTGCGGGGCTGGTAGTTTCCGGGCCACTGCCGCCTTGTCCCTGCCCTTGTTTGGGAATAGGGATTTTCAGGTCCACCGTAGGCTGATTGAGAAAAAGCTGCTGGGCGGAAATGGAGGCTTCGGGCAGAGCGCGGTCGCGGGCTTCTTCGTATTGCGCTTCCGCTTGCAAGATGCGCGCCGAGTCGGTTTGCAGCTTGCTGCTGTTTTGGATGCCCAGCCGGATGGCTTCCGGCAGACTGATGGCGCGGCCTTCGTCGGCAGCAAAAGCCGGAAGGTTGAAGAGTAGAAAAGCGCCGCCTAAAAGAGCGGTGCACAGCTTATTTTTCATCTAAAAGAAAAAACTTAACGAGGGTTTGGGCGTGGTCAAGCACGAGGCCGTCATAGTCGGCATCAAAGGTTTCGGCTTTTTTGCCGCTGATCCGGTGATAATATTTATAGAAATCGCGGCTGTTCATCAGGGAATTGACCGTTCCGTTGAGCGTACTGATGAGCAACACCACATCCACTTTTTTGCGTACCGCACCTTTTCGGGTCGCCAGGTTCAGCAGCCCTTGCAGGTGCGTAGCCAGCGAGGTGCGCAGCTCGGCAGTGAGGGCGGCAAATTCTTCGTTGCGCTTCAGCACCTGCTCGGTCATCATAATGCGGGTAAACTCCGGGTGCTGGAGTTTGCTGACAATAAAGCGTTTCACAAAGGTTTCGATCTTTTCGACCGGCGTTGTGGTCTCGTCTTTGGCAATCTGGCTCAGCGTCTCAATCGTGCCTTCTATTCGGTCGCGGATGATGGCCTTCATCAGGTTTTCCTTAGAGCCAAAGTAGTAGGAAATCATGGAGACATTGGCTCCCGCTTCCGCAGAGATATCGCGTATGGAAGCGCCGTCAAAGCCCTTCTCGGCAAAGAGTTTCTCGGCGGCCCGAAGGATGCGTATGTTTTTAGGCTCCGACATTTTTTGAAGGGTGCAAATTTCAAACAAACGTTTGGTTGTTTCAAACAAGCGTTTGATTTTTTAGGATTTTCTTGTCTTAATGGGTTTATGTCGATGGCGGTCTGAGGTAATGGTTTTCCGGAAAACCCGAGAGACCTGACAGGTCAAGTCCGCCTTAGCGGACGCAGATGCCTGTCAGGTCAGAAATAATTGTTTTGAGTGGGATTCCCGGACAACCCGCGCCCGACCTGTCAGGCATCTGCGGGCTTCGCCCTTGACCTGACAGGTCGGGCGGAAAAGAAAATCCCCTTTCCGGAAAAAGCCGGAAAGGGGATGTTTTTTAACGTAAAATACAATGCTACACCGAGCCACGGCGGATGAAGCCGAGCAGCAGGGAGATAATGGCAATGACCAGCAGGATGTGGATGAGGCTGCTGCCGGTACCGAAGATGTTCATTCCGCCAAACTGACCGAGGAGCCAGCCGATGATGAGAATGACGGCGATGACATAGAGGATGGAACGCATGATTGAAAAGAGGTTGTTTTGGGGTGAAAAGGGGTTTTTTGAAGAGTTGCTGAAACTCTAAAAAAGACTGTGCCACAGGAAACCTTTTTAATAAGCGATATTTTTGAGAAGGGTAGGGTACTGACCGTGAAATACGTGGAATCATAGCCGAAGCCGCCAGCTGTTTCCGGAAATTCCTGTTCCCCGGAACTCTGGAAAGGAAATTCCCGACACGGGGGGTATCCTTGTATCCTTTTTTGCCTTGAATTTCCGGAAAAATCCGAACCGGTATAAACCCGTAATTCGGTTCTTTTGGGGACATAAAAAAACGCGCCTTTCAGTAAGGCGCGTTTTTTATGTGGATGTGAATCGGCTGGGACTCGAACCCAGGGCCCATNNGTATTGCTCTACCAACTGAGCTACCGATTCGTCCTTCGCTTAAGCACTAAGCGGGTGCAAAAATAAGCAGCCTTTTCAAACCGCCAAATCTTTTTTTAAAAAAAGCCCGAAAATTGTTTGCAGCGCCTCCCTGTCAGCCCCCAAACCACCTGCCGCCGCCTACGCCACCGGCTTTTTAATTTCCGGAAATAAATCGTCTGCAAGCTTCGTAAACTGGTCCAGCCGGCCCAGATGCAGCACCGTGTTCAGCGCCAGGTCTTCGTGCATCGGCACAAAGTCGGCCCCATACACAATCTCGCTGCCCACATAGCTGGTGCGCGCAATCACATTGCTGCTAAACTGCGCGTCGAAGGCATTGAGGTGTACCAACAGCTCTGCGCCGCGCCGCTCATAATCGGCGGCTGTCATGCCGTAGAGCGGACTTTCCGGGGTGATGAGATGCACCACCGTCCAGCTCAGATACAGCGCGTTGAACGTATCTTCCTTCAACGTGAGCGGAAAAAACTCGTAGCCGTTTTCCTGCTCGTTGTTCCGCAGCGCCACGCTCACCCGGATTTCCAGGTCGTGAATGCGGGTTTTCTTGCTGGCCACCAGCCGGAACATCAGCGCCGGCACGCCGTCTGTCTTCCCCACCACTGCATAATGGCTAAAGCGGATATAGGCTCTGGGCCGCACAAAACGGCCATAGAGCGTGCCGGTAATAATGGCCAGCGTCAGGATGCCGATGAGCGCCTCAAAAGCAGCAATGGCGTTGGTGAGCAACCCCACCGGACTGATGCGCCCATAGCCCACCGTCGTCAGCGTTTGCGAGGAGAAGAAAAAGGCTTCCTCAAAGTTTTCAAAAGGCGTTCCATAGATCATCCCTTTCAGATGATGCTGGCTGAACAGGAAGTAGAAGACCGCAAAAAAGAAGTTGATGGTGGTGTAGTAGAGCAGTATCAGCAGTAGAAATTTCCACATCGGTATTTCCAGCAGATAGTGGTAGATATCGAAGCTGCTGAAGCGGCTCTCGCCCCGGCGCACCACATTGGGCGAGCCGTCTTTATAGACAAACCGCCGTTGGCGGGGGCGCTGCTGGTGGCCCGGGGCGGACGCATCTGCAACACGAAAAAAATCGTATGACATGGGTGGCGGCAGGGCGCTGTTTTCCGGAAATAACTCTTGTAACAACGACCGTTCCGGGGCTTGCAGCAAATATCGAACCGGCCTTTTTTGGTATCGGTTTAACCCGACCTTACCAACGCTTTCAGCGTTTCCGGCGTTGTTTTGCAGCCTCGTCTGGCCTGGCGTGTTTTTTTTAAATCCTATCGCCTGGCATCTTCATCACGCAACCGCTTATGTCTTATTCTGTGTTCCGGAAATCGCCCGATTTCCGGCTTTTTCTTTTAGGAATCCTGCTCTTTGCACTGGCCGCCTGTGGCGGCAAAGACCCCGCCGGACAAGGCGATTCCAAGACTCCTAAAACCTACCGGGTGCTGCCGCTCAAACGCGGGTTTATCACCCTCTACAACGACTATCCCGCCACTTTGCAGGGCCAGAACGTGGTGGAAATCCGCCCCAAAGTAGATGGCTTTATCGAGCAGGTCTTTGTGGATGAAGGCGCAGTCGTGCGGCGCGGACAGCCGCTTTTTCGCATCAATAATCCCCAATTTCAACAGGATTTGCTGACGGCGCAGGCCGGTGTCAGCAGCATTGAAGCCCGCGTGGCCGATGCCCGCCTGCAGGTGATGAAAACAAAACCGCTGGTGGACGAAGGTATCATCAGCAAATACCAGCTGCAATCGGCGCAACTGGCCCTGCGGGCGCAGGAGGCAGCCCTCGCCCAGGCCAAAGCCGCCGTTGCCAACGCCCAGACCAATGTGGGTTATACAACGATTACCAGTCCGGTGGACGGTGTGGTGGGCCTTTTGCCCCTGCGGCAGGGCAGCCTCGTCAGCAGCAATATGACCACGCCGCTCACCACGCTCTCTTCTTCCGGAAATATCTACGCCTATTTTGCCCAGACCGAGCGCGACCTGCTCGCATTCAGCCGGTCGCATTCCGGCGCAACGCTGCAACAAAAACTCGCTTCGCTACCACCCGTAACGCTGCTGCTGGCCGACGGTACAGAATATCCCCAAAAAGGCCGGGTGCAGACCGCCAGCGGACTGATTAGCAACAATACCGGCTCGGTGAGCCTGCGCGCGGTATTCCCCAACCCGCAGGGCGTGCTCGCCACGGGCGGCAGCGCGGTGGTGCGCATCCCGCAACACCTGGAAAACGTAGTGCTGATCCCGCAGGCCGCCACCTATGAACTGCTTGATAAACGCCTCGTATATGTGGTGGATGCACAAAACAGGCTCCACAGTGTGCCGGTAACCGTAACGCCGGTGCCGGGCGGCGACCTTTTTGTGGTGAACGAAGGGCTGCGCGAAGGCGACCGCGTTGTTACCGAAGGGCTGATTGGCCTCAAAGACAGCATGACCATTAAGCCGGTGCCGGTGGATGCCGATAGTTTTCTTCAACACGTTCAATCCCAATAATCCGGCATGAAAAATCAAAAGCCGGGCCTCAATTCCGGAAAGAAAGATACCTTCCTCAAAACTTTTATTGAGCGGCCCGTACTCAGCACGGTCATCTCTATCATCATTGTACTGCTCGGCATTCTGGGCCTGGTCTCGCTGCCCATTGCCCAGTACCCCGATATTTCGCCGCCCACGGTGCAGGTGTCGGCCAACTACCCCGGCGCGAGTGCCGACGTGCTGCTCAAAAGCGTCGTCGTGCCGCTGGAAGAACAAATCAACGGCGTGGAAGGCATGAGCTACATGACCTCTTCGGCGACCAACAACGGCGCGGCCAATATCAGTGTGTATTTCAAGGTGGGAACCGACCCCGATATGGCGGCGGTGAACGTGCAAAACCGCGTGTCGAGCGCCACCAGCCAGCTGCCGCAGGAAGTAACCCAGTCGGGCGTAACGGTGCGCAAGCGCCAAAGCAGCATCCTGATGATTGCCTCTATCTACAGCGACAATCCGGCCTTTGATGCCACTTTCTTGCAGAACTACGCCGAGATTAATATCATTCCCCTTCTCAAACGCGTAAATGGCGTGGGCGATGCCAGCTCGTTTGGCCAATACCAGTATGCGATGCGCATCTGGATGAAGCCCGACGTGATGGCCCTTTATGGCCTGACACCGGCAGACATTACCGCTGCGCTCAACGAACAAAATATTGAAGCCGCCCCCGGAAAATTCGGGGAAAACAGCAGCCAGAGCTTTCAATATGTGATTAAATACCGGGGGCGGTTGCAATCGGCCGAGGAGTTTGGAGATATCGTCGTGAAGGCCGCCGAAGGCGGAAAATTATTGCGGCTCAAAGACGTTGCCCGCGTAGAACTCGGTGCGCAGGACTACAGCACGATTGGCAAGCTTAACAACCGCCCGACGGTGAATATCGGCATCAACCAAACGCCCGGTGCCAACGCCCGCGACGTGATCAACGAGTGTAAAAAAGTGCTGGGCGAAGCCGAGAAAACCTATCCGGCGGGATTGCACAACATCTTCCTCGTGGATGCCAACCGCTTTCTGGATGCGTCTATTGAACAGGTGATTCATACCCTGATAGAATGTTTTATCCTGGTGTTTCTGGTGATTTTCCTGTTTCTGCAGGATTTCCGCTCGACGCTGATTCCCGGTATTGCGGTGCCGGTTTCCATTATCGGAACCTTCTTTTTCCTCTATCTCTTCAATTTCTCCATCAACCTCCTCACGCTGTTTGCCCTTGTGCTGGCGATTGGCATTGTGGTAGATGATGCAATTGTGGTGGTAGAAGCCGTTCATGCCAAGCTGGAAGAAGGCTATACCTCGGCGCGGCGCGCCTCTATCGACGCGATGAGCGAGATTTCCGGCGCTATCTTTTCCATCACGCTCGTGATGGCAGCGGTGTTTGTGCCGGTAGCGTTTCTGGGCGGCTCGGCGGGCGTGTTCTACCGGCAGTTTGGTATCACGCTGGCCATTGCCATTCTGATTTCCGCCGTGAACGCCCTGACGCTTTGTCCGGCCCTGACGGCGGTGTTTCTGAAGCCCCATATGGCCGCCGACGCAAACGGCAAGAAGCCCAGTTTCATGAAGCGGTTTCAGATTGGATTCAATGCCGCCTACGACCGGATGCTGGGCCGCTATGTGGCTTCCATGCGGTTTCTGCTGAAGCGAAAAGTCATTGCATTGGTGGCTGTCGGTATTTTCGGGGTGGCGCTTTTTGGATTGATGAAAACCACGCCTTCCAGCTTTGTACCCAACGAAGACATGGGAACGGTGTATGTGAATATCATGATGCCGCCGGCCACGTCGCTGGAACGCACCACCGAGGTAGCCGATGAAGTGGCCAAAGCAGTGCGCACCATTCCGGAAGTACAAAGCTCGATGCGCATGGCGGGGCGCAACTTTATGGCCGGCAACGGCAGCGCCTACGCCATTATCTTCATGCAGCTCAAGCCCTGGAGCGAGCGCAAAGGCCGCGACAATGAATACGTGATTGCCGAGCTGCGCAGGAAAACGGCCCATATCCGCGAAGCTAAAATCTTCCCCATTTCCGCCCCCACCATTACCGGTTTTGGCCAAAGCGGCGGTTTTGAGTTTCAGTTGGAAGACAAAAGCGGCAGCTCTATCGATGAATTCTACGCCGTGTCGCAACACTTTCTGGAAGTCCTCAACCAGCGTCCGGAAATCCAGTATGCCACCACTTCTTTCAACCCCGGTTTTCCGCAATATCAGCTGGATGTCAATGTGGAGCGGGCATTGGAGGCCGGCGTGGGCGTGAACGACCTGCTGCGCACCATGGGTGCTTATTACGGCTCGGCCTATGTGAGCAATTTCAACGAATACGGCAAGCAGTACCGCGTCATGATTCAGGCCGATACCGGCTATCGTGCGTCGCCCGAAGGTCTTGCCAGCGTGTTTGTACGCACCCGCAGCGGTGTCATGGCCCCTATCAACTCTTTTGTTACCCTGAAGCGCGTATATGGCCCGGAAAGCATTTCGCGGTTCAACCTCTATACCGCCATGCAGGTTACGGGTGCGCCCAACCCAAAGTACAGCACCGGGCAGGCGCTGGCCGCGATTGAAGAAGTGGCGGCTACGGCCCTGCCGCCGGGTTACGGCTATGAGTTTTCCGGCATCAGCCGCGAAGAACAACAAAGCGGCAACCAGTCGGCCTACATCTTTGCGCTCTGCCTTGTTTTTGTGTACTTCATCCTGTGTGCCCAGTATGAGAGTTATCTGCTGCCTTTTGCGGTGTTGCTCACCCTGCCTGCCGGCCTGACGGGTACCTTCCTGTTTATCAAGCTTTTTGGGATTGACAGCAATATCTATGTGCAGATTTCCCTGATTGTATTGATTGGGCTGCTGGCCAAAAACGCGATCCTGATTGTAGAGTTTGCCTTGCAACGCCGCCGACAGGGCCTCACGCTGTTCCGGGCAGCGGTAGAAGGCGCCGAGGCACGTTTACGACCCATTCTGATGACTTCTTTTGCCTTTATCTTCGGCCTGCTGCCGCTCCTGTTTTCGTCGGGTGCGGGCGCTCATGGCAACCAGAGCATTGCCGCCGGCGCTATCGGCGGGATGCTCGCCGGCACGCTGATTGGTGTGTTTCTCACCCCGGTATTGTTTGTGGTGTTCCAAAGCCTGCAGGAGAAAATTTCGGCCTCCCCCGACCCATCCGAAGGCGGGGAGGCTTCCCGCGACCCCGAAGAAGAGCCGACAGACAGTGCTGTGCTTTCTCCGGCGTAAAAGCCACGCGCAGCCTTATTAGCCTCACCCCCGGCCCCTGTTTGCCTCACCCCGGCCCCTCTCCCCCGACCTGCGGTTGGGGCACAGCGCAGGAGAGGGGTGACAGCATAGAAAGAGGGATGATGGTAAAGGAGCCGGAAGACCTTTCTCAACATCCAAAATTCCTCTGCGCCTCTGCGAGAATAAAAGCGCCGCTGTGTGAAAAAATGCGTCTCTGCTGCCGATTCCGTTTCTATTTCCGGAAAATCTATAAGGTTTCAAAAGCCTTATAGGTTTGCGTTCCGGCCTCAAAACCCTTTTCCCGAATCCCTATCAAAATGTCTCTTTTGTCTGTAAGTAGGTTTTTCGTTTCTAAAAATATGCGTCGCCTTTTGCCGACAGGTCTTCTGGCGCTGATTGTGCTGGCCGGCTGCGGCATCACCAAAAAGTACGAGCGTCCCAACCCGCTGCCAACCCAAGGCTATTTGTATCGCGGTGCGCAAACGACCGGCGACACCAACGCGATTGCCGCCATTCCGTGGGCTGCCTTTTTTCCCGACCCGCAACTGCAAAGCCTGATTCGCCGGGGCCTCGACAGCAACTTGAACCTGCGTATTGCTCTTACGCGTATTGAGTCCGCACAGGCCGCGCTGGAGCAAAGCCGGGCCGCATTCCTGCCTACGCTCTCGATAACGCCGGAAGTACGCCGGGCGCGCGGCTCGCTGGCGCAGATACGGGCCAGCAATCCCAATATTTCCCTCCAGCCGAGCGATTATACACTCTATAGCCTTTTGGGAAATGCCAGTTGGGAAATAGACGTGTGGGGAAGATTGCGCAGCAGTCGCCGCGCGGCTCTGGCAGCCCTTTTGCAGAGCGATGCCTACCGGTTGGCCGTTCAGACACAACTGATATCCGATATTGCCAATAATTATTTTGCGCTGCTGGCCTACGACCGGCAGTTGCTGGTTACGCAGAACACCATTGAAAACCGCCGCAACTTCCTGAAAACCGTGCGGGCGCTCCAGGAGGCTGCCGTACTCACCGGCGCCGACATTGCGCAAAGCGAGGCCAACCTCTACGCCGCCGAAGCCACGCTGCCGCAGATAAAGCAAAACATCCGCGAGACCGAAAACGCCTTGTGCATCCTGCTGGCCCTGCCGCCCGATACGCTCTATCGCTCTACGCTTTCGCAGCAAATCACCCACGATGCGCTGCCCACGGGCATTCCGGCGCAGTTGCTGGCCTATCGCCCCGATGTGTTGCAGGCCGAGTATGCGCTGCGCAGTGCTTTTGAACTGACCAACGTGGCCCGCACCAATTTCTATCCGCAGCTGGTGCTTTCGGCCAACGGCGGCTTTGCAACGGCCAACACGCTTTCCGGCTTTTTCAGCAACACACTCTATGGCGCACTGATTGCCGGGGCTACTGCGCCCATCCTCAACCGTGGCATCTACCGGCAGCAATACCGCGCGGCGCAGGCGCAGCAGCAGGAAGCCTTTTTGCGGTTTAAAAACGTAGTGCTCGTGGCAGGGCAGGAAGTGAGCAACGCCTTGTTTTCCCGGCAGATGGCCGATGAGAAAGCCGCCGCCCGCAACCGGCAAATTACCGCCCTTCTGCGCGCTGTGGACTATACCCGTAAGCTAATCGACTACTCGCCGAACGTGAACTACAACGACGTGTTGCTGGCCGAGCAAAACCTGCTGACCGCCCAGCTTGCCGGTGTGAGCGATACGCTCCAGAACCTGCAATCGCGGGTGAATCTGTACCGTGCGCTCGGTGGCGGCTGGCAGTAAAATGAATGCCGGAATTTCCGGAAATCAAACCGTTTTTCCGGAAGTTGCGGCCAGTTCCAGCAGGCGTTCCATACGGCTGCCGCGCGAGCCTTTCAGCAGGATTTGCTGCCCTGTGGGCAAGGGGGCTTGCTCCATGCCGGAAAATGCCGTTTCTACATCCGGAAACCAGCGTTCTGCGGCGTTCATACCTTCAAATTCGCGGCCTACCAGCACCACGGATGGCCAGGGCCATTGCCGCAGATATTCAATCAACTCGCGGTGTTCCTGGGCGCTGTCAGGTCCCATTTCTTTCATCGCGCCGAGCCACAGGATACCCTTCCCACCGGTGCGGGCGGCGAAGTTTGCAATGGCGGCACGCATACTGCTCGGGTTGGCGTTGTAGGCATCCAGAATAAGCGTATTTTCGGCCCAGGAGATTTGCTGGGAGCGGCTGTTGTCGGGCGTGTAAGCAGCGATGGCGCGTGCGGCTTCGGTCAGCGGAATCTTCAGGTCTTGCCCAATGGCAAGTGCCGCGAGGGCATTGGGCATATTATAGTCGCCCACCAGTTGCGTCTGGATTTGCGCCGTTTCGCCGTTTATCGTTGCTTCAAAGCGCAGAAAACCCGCTTCCGGTGGCAGCAGTTTGCCTTGTACTGCGCCATCCGGGCCACTGCCATAGCGGGTAATTTCCGGAATTCCGGCAGCCATGGCTTCCAGATAGGCGGCATCGGCATACAGAAACACTTTCCCGCCGTGCTGGCGCAGGTAATCATACAGTTCGCCTTTGCCTTTGCGTACGCCTGCTTCGCCGCCAAAGCCTTCGATATGGGCCTTGCCGCAGTTGGTAATCAGCCCGTGTGTAGGCGCGGCAATCCGGCAGTAGGAGGCGATTTCCTGCTGATGATTGGCACCCATCTCAATGATGGCCACCTCGTGTTCGGGACGCAGGCGCAGCAGGGTCAGCGGCACGCCGATGTGGTTGTTGAGATTTCCTTCCGTAGCCAGCGTTTCGCAGCGGGTGCGGCATACAGCGGTTACCAGTTCTTTGGTGGTGGTTTTACCATTCGATCCGGTAATGGCGATTACGGGAATATCGTACTGCATCCGGTGGTGATGGGCGAGCTTTTGCAGGGCTTCCAGCACATCCGCTACCAGAATCAGACGCGGGTTTTCATCTCCGCTTTTCTCATCCACAACGGCGTAGGCGGCTCCTTTTTGCAGTGCTTCGGCGGCAAAAAGATTACCGTTGAAATGCGGGCCTTTGAGGGCAAAGAAGAGGCCGCCGGGAGTTATCTTCCGGGTGTCGGTAAAGACGTGCGGATGCTTTAGAAAGAGCGGATAGAGCGCGTCGGGTTTCATGGAAAAAGAAAGAGGGGGCTTAAAAATAAAACCCCTCTCCGGTTTGGGAAAGGGGTTTTAGAAAAAAACGAAAGGAAGATACGGTTAGCGGCGGCTGCGTTTTTCGTTGCTGAAGTAGTTGCCGGCCTTGTCGCTGTTGATGCCGTTGGGCGAGCCGAGGCGGTCCATCACGCAGCGGAAGCCCACCGTAGAAGAGGCATCACCGGCCTGCATAAAGCGGCCGGTGCCGGGCGACATCCAGTAGGCGCGGTCGTTCCAGCTTCCGCCCTTAATCACTTTGGCATCGTTGGAGATGAGCGTGTTGGTGCCAAACTGATAGGCAAACTGCGAGGCGCTGTCGCCGTCTTTAAAGTCGCGCATATCGGGTGTGCGGGTCTCATAGCGGTTCTTGCCGGTTATCTCCTCGGTTGTCAGCAGGCGGCGCGGCAGGTTGCCGAGCGAGTCTTTCTCTTCGATAGAATTGTCTTCGGCTACGCGGCGGTAGGTTTCATACACGTTTCCACGGAAGGGGCGGAAGTCGGCTACGTCTTCCGGAGACATGGGGCGGTAGGTGTCGAGCGTCCACTCGCTCACGTTGCCGGCCATGTTATAAAGGCCAAAGCCGTTAGGCTTGAAGCTTCCCACCGGCGCGGGGATGTCGGCGTTGTCGTTGAGGCCACCGGCGATGCCCATCTGGTCGCCAGCGCCGCGTTTGAAGTTGCCGTAGAACTCACCCTGTTGCGCGTTGCGCAGGCCATAGCGGGTAGAGTTGGCATCGCCCCAGGGATAGATGTTGCGGTCGGTGATCACTTCTTCCCCGCGACGGCGTTTGCCGGCCGGCTCCGGGTTGTTGGCAATCAGGCCCAGAGCGGCGTATTCCCATTCCGCTTCTGTCGGCAGGCGGTAGTTGGGCAGCAATACGCCATCGGCATAGGTAGCGTTGCGGCGACCGGAGCCGGAGGGGTCGAAATCGCGCGGACGATTTTTGCCCGCAAGGCCTTCGTATTGTCCGTTGACGTAGCTCTCGGTGGTGAATACGTCTTCGTTTACCTGGTTGGGGTTTTTGCGAAGTGCGCCGTTCCGTTGCAGGATGTATTCGTTCACGCGGTCGGAGCGCCACTTGGCGTATTCGTTGGCCTGATACCAGTTGACACCTACAACGGGATACTTATCATAGGAGGCGTGGTTGAAATAATACTGCACCAGGGGTTCATTGTAGGCCATGCCCTTGCGCCAAACGGTTTGGTCGGGCATGGCATCTTTCACCACATTGGGATAGTCGGAGCCATAAGCACGACGCAGCCAGTAGATATATTCGCGATAATCCACGTTGGCCACTTCGGTTTCGTCCATATAAAAGGAAGAAATCGTTACCGTGCGCGGGACGCTGTTGCGCTCCATTGTCAGGTCTTCGGTAAGTTGACCCATGGTAAAGCGGCCCCCCTCTACAAACGTCAGGCCCGGTCCGGTTTGCTGCCCCTGGAAGTTGTTCGCAACGGTGAAGCCGCCTAATTGGGGGCTGTTATACTCCCAGCCTGTCTTATCGGAGCGGCCGGAGGTCTTTTGCGGAGCGCAGGAAGCGAGTCCGGCGACTGCGCCTACACTTATCAAGCTAAGGCCTAAAAGCGTTCTTTTCATTTGGTGGATTCAGTAATTGCTTCTTGTAGAGAAAGAGAAGATTCCCGTAGATTGGATACAATGATAGGGTGAATTCCGGGAAATGACAAGCATCGCAGGCATCGGAGGAAAAATTTTTTTTTTGACGCACGTTTTCAGGGCTTTCCGGGTACATACGATTTAACGTCTTTTAGCGTTATTTAATTCTAAAAGCACCCCGTTTCTATAAGGTCTTCCGCCCCGCAGCGGGTATCTTTACAGATACGCTTTTCCGGAATTTCATCATTTCCCCGCTCTCTTTTTTTAATACTAATAATGGCGATTAAACTGCACTTTTTTTTACCGCTGATGGCGACGCTCGCCGTCTGTACACCCGCTCGTGCGCAAGACGGCGGCTTGCAGGTACTGCCTCAGGAGGTGGCCGCCCCGGAAGCCGGACAGGCCTACGTCATCCGGAAAATCCCGCTCCGCGAGGCCCGGATGCCCGTGGTGGAAATCAACGACCGCAAGTTTGCCCCGGCCACTCCCCGCGCAGCCGATACGGTGGATTTGCCCGTTAAAATACTGCTGGGCAATGAGCGCAAAAAACCCTTCCTGCTGGTCGCCGTGCCCGTTCGCAGCCATCAGGGCCGGGAAGCACTTCAGTCTTTTACGCTGACGATAAAAGAAGAAGCAAACGACGCACCCCGGAAAGCACTGCTCAAGAGCGCGGCCACTGGCAGCCCGCTCGCCAGCGGCAACTGGTATAAAATTGCCGTTGACAAGCCGGGATTCTATAAGATAGACTATACCTTTCTGCGCGATAAACTGAAAATTTCCGGAAATATAGCTTCCACCTCTCTGCGCCTGCTCGGCAATGGCGGCGCTATGATGAAGGAAGCCAATGCCGCCGTGCCAGGCCCTGCACTTCCGGAAAATAATATCTGGATTCAGGATGGCGGCGATGGCAAAATGGATGCCGGAGACTATATCGTATTCTGGGCTCCCGGCCCGCAAAGCTGGGACGTGGACACGGCCGCCGGACGATTCTATCATCGCAAAAATCTTTACGAAGACAACAGTTATTATTTCCTGAGCGTAGAAGGCGGTGCCTCGCGGCCCATTCCGGTGCTGGCCAACCCGCCGGCAACGGCCAACGTGAACGTCAGCGCCTACGACTGCCTCGATGTGATTGACGACGATGTGGTGAACCTGGGTAAAATCGGCAAACGCTGGGTGGGCGATGAGTTTACCGGTGGTTCCAAAACCTATTCTTTTGACTACTCCAATGTGGTTTCGCCGCTTCGGGTGCGGGTGAATCTGGCGGCGCGCAACAATGGCGGCACCGAGCAATTCCAGGTGGCGCTCAACGGCACGTCCATCGGCAGCGCCGCCCTCAATCTGACGGCAGATGCCGGCGATATTCCCTGCCGGAGCAGCCTGCTGGATCAACAGGTGAGCATCGGCAGCGGCCCGGCGGCGGTTACCATCAGCTTTGCGCCCTACAAAACGGGCAGCAGGGGCTATCTCGACTTTATCGAAATCACCGGTCGGCGCAGCCTCATCTTCCGGGGCGGTGCCTTCACCTTCCGCGACTTGCAGAGCGTGGGCGCGGGCAGAAAGGCCGCCTTTACGCTCCAGAACGCCCCGGCACAGCTTCAGGTCTGGGACGTAACCGAGCCGTGGAACGCTACCCGCATGGCCGGAACGTTTCAGGGCGGAAGCTATGTTTTTAAGAACGATGCCAGCCGACTGCGCGAATATGCCGCCTTCGACGGCAGCAGCCTCAACACCCCTTCTTTTATAGAAAAAACAGACAATCAGGATATTGTGGGTGCGCCCGATGCCGATTATCTGATCGTAACCCATAAAAATTTCCTGCAGGAAGCCAATCGCCTGGCCGACTGGCACCGCAGGCACAACAATTACCGGGTGCAGGTAGCCACAACGGATCAGGTGTACAACGAGTTTTCGAGCGGCAGCCAGGATATTGGCGGCATTCGGGATTATGCCCGCTACTTCTACGACCGCGCCGGCAGCGACACGGCTAATATGCCGCGCTTCCTGCTGCTCTTCGGCGATGCTTCCTACGACTATAAAGACCGCGTTGCCTCCAACACCAATTTTGTTCCGGTATTTGAATCTTCCCAGAGCGACGCGGCGATTGAAGCCTATACCACCGACGACTATTTTGGCTTTCTGGACGCAGGCGAAGACGCGGAAGGCAATAATGTATATAATGTCCTCGACATTGGCGTTGGGCGTCTCCCGGTAAAAACAGCAGACGAAGCGCGGCAGGTGGTGGATAAAATCATCTACTACAAATCAGCGGCAACGCTGGGGCCGTGGCGCGTTTCCGGAACGCTGGTAGCCGATCAGGAAGACGGCGCCGGCCCGCATCTGGCCAATTCCGAAGAAATCAGTCGGCTGGTGGAGGCCGCAAGCCCGGTTTTTAATCAAAGCAAGATCTATCTGGATAGCTACCCCGTGGTTTCTACACCCGCCGGCGACCGGATGCCCGATGTAAATGCGCAGATCAACAATCAGGTGTATAAGGGCACGCAGTTTATCAACTACACCGGCCATGGCGGCATTCGGGAACTGGCACAGGAACGAGTGCTTACATTCGATGATTTCAACCGCTGGAAAAACCTCGATAAGATGCCGTTTATGATCACGGCGACCTGCGATTTTGCGCAGTACGACCGCCCGGAATTTGTGTCGGCAGGCGAGGCGCTGATGCTCAAGCCCGATGGCGGCATGATAGCCCTGCTCACCACCACGCAGGCCGTTTATGCTTCGAGTAGCCGGGTACTCAATAATAGTTATATCCAGAGCCAGTTTGTGCAGCAAAACGGCATCTGGACACCCTTTGGCGAAGCCATCCGCAAGGCCAAGAATCTCACTTACATCAATACCCTTCAGGATTTCGGAACGGGTATAAACTGGAGTACGCTGCTGAATTTCCGGAAATTTGCGCTCCTGGGCGACCCCGGACTGTCTCCCAACCTGCCCGCAAGGCTCCACGCAGTGCAGACAGATTCTGTCATAGAAGTAGCCACCGGGCGGCGCACCGCGTCTTTGTCGGCGCTCGGCAGCTATGTTCTGAATGGTAGCGTTCTGGATGTAAACGGCAACCCGGATGCGGCGTTCAATGGCCGGGTATATGTAGTGGTGTACGACAAGGCGCGTTCCAACAGCGTTTGGATAAAGCATCCGCCACCGGGCTTTGAGCGCACGTATATGTCTCGCAATAACATTGTTTTCAAGGGGCGTACCAATGTAGTCAATGGGCAGTTTTCGATTCCCTTTGTCGTTCCCAAAGATTTGAATTATGCGCTGGGCAGCGGGCAGATTCAGTATTATGCCGAAAACGGCGTTACGGATGTTGCTGGCGTGGATACTTCCGTGCAGGTAGGCGGCTCCTCGCGCTTTCCGGTTTCGGATACCGACCCGCCGGTGGTGCGCGCCTTCATCGGCGATTCGCTGTTTCATGATGGCGGCCTCACCGGCTCCAACACGGTGCTTTATGGCATCCTCGAAGACGAAACCGGCATCAATGTTTCCGGAAATGCCATCGGACACGACCTGATTGCCGTGCTTGACGGAAAGGAGTCGGAGCCGTATGTGCTGAACGACTATTACGAGAGTGCGCCCAATACGTATAAAAGAGGCTATGTGCGCTTCCCGGTCAGCGGCCTGAGCAACGGGATGCACACCCTGAAAATCAAAGCCTGGGATATGGCCAACAACTCCGGCGAAGGCAGCATCCGCTTTCGGGTGAGCGACGGCACCGTAACGGAGATTCAGGAAGTGATGAACTACCCCAATCCTTTTAAAGATCAGACGCGTTTCCGGTTTGAACACAACCACCCCGACGAAACGCTCACCGGCGAGGTGCAGATCTATAATACAGCCGGTGAATTGATGCGCACCCTGCGCCAGACGTTTACGCCCACCGGCTCTCATAGCACCGAAATCGTATGGGATGGCACCACTGATGTAGGGGCGCTATTGCCTTCCGGCGTTTATATGTACCGCATCACCATCAGCACGGCAAAAAAATCGGAAGCACTCGGATACCAAAAGCTGGTGATCGCCCGTTAATGGGAACGTCTGTATCCGGAATCTTGTTTTTCTATAACGCCCTGTACCTTTACACGGCTTTTCCAGAAGCGATAAATTACCCTGAATGTCTTTAAAAATTTTTAAGTCGGCCCTGCTGCTCTCTGCCTGCGCCGTAAGTGGTGTGGCCACTGCCCAAAAAGCCAGCCTCGATGGTCGCGTAAATACGATCACGACTGCTGTGCCTTTCCTGCGCATTTCTCCTGATGCCCGCGCCGGCGGTATGGGCGATGTTGGGATTGCGACCGATGCCGATGCCAATGCGCAATACTGGAATATCGGTAAGATGCCTTTTGCACCCAAGAAGTATGGTATCTCCGCCACTTATACGCCCTGGCTCAAGGAGCTGGTTCCGGATATCGCGCTGGTGTATGTAGCCGGATACGGCAAATTTGGTCAGGATGATAATCAGGCCATTTCCGGCTCGCTGCGCTACTTCAACCTCGGCGATATTAATTATACAGATTACAACGCACAGTCGCTCGGCACCGGCAAGCCGCGCGAGTTTTCCTTCGATCTGGGCTATTCCCGCCGCCTGTCGCCCTACCTGAGCACCGGTATCTCGCTGCGATATATCCACTCGGCTATTGCCAACGGCCTGGCTGCCGGTCAAAACGGAACGGATTACAAACCGGGCAACGCCCTGTCTGCCGATGTAGGGGTTTACTTTACCAAAACAAAGGAAATCGACGGACCGCGTACCCGCACTATCAGCGCCGGAGCGGTGCTTTCCAACGTAGGTACCAAGATTGCCTATAGCTCTACCCGCCGCGATTTCATCCCGATAAACCTCGGCCTCGGCGTGGCCCATACCTGGCAATTTGACGAATATAACAAAGTTACCCTTGGTCTCGATCTCAACAAGCTGCTCGTGCCTACGCCGCAATACAGCTACGACAGTTCCGGAAATGTGCTGAGCTACATACCGGTTGATAAAACGGTTGTCGGGGGGATGTTCAGCTCTTTTGGCGATGCGCCGGGCGGTTTTAGCGAAGAGCTGCGCGAGATTCAGATTTCAGCAGGTGCCGAGTACTGGTATCAAAACCAGTTTGGCCTGCGTGCGGGTTATTTTTATGAAGATGCTACCAAGGGCGACCGTAAATACTTCACCGTTGGCGGCAGCGCCCGCTACAATGTCTTTACGCTGAATTTCTCCTATCTGGTCCCATCCAATTCCGGAACCGTGCGCAACCCGCTTTCCAACACGCTGCGCTTCAGTCTCTTGTTTGAATTCGATAAGCTGCGCGGTGAAAAGAGCGCAGATACGGGCGAGTAGGTGAACGTATCAAGTATTGAGTATCAAGTATCAAGACGCGAGTATCAAGATAAAACAGCGAAGCTCCTGCCGGTTGTGTAGGGGCTTTTCTGTTTTAATGCAGTTCTGATTTCCGGAAATTTCCGGTGTGCGACCTGCCGAAAGGCTTGCTTTGTAACAGATGAAATCGACTGGTGTGGTGATAGGCCGCGAGAACAGCACGCGGATAACGCGGATCCAGACGGATTTTCACGGATCCGGCAAGCAATTTTTATCCACCTGCTTTCCTGAAAAAGATGCAGTCAGACAGCCTACTGCCCCAATGAAAACCCTTTGGACTATCGGGCTGCTATTTCCCG
The DNA here is from genome assembly GCA_002336725.1 of Bacteroidetes bacterium UBA1952. Lineage (GTDB taxonomy): Bacteria > Bacteroidota > Bacteroidia > Chitinophagales > Chitinophagaceae > UBA1952. The sequence continues at coordinate 50,974 of DDEO01000243.1, forward strand.
GAGAACATACGGTTGGAAGCGCCTTTTCTCAATCCAGACTTCGCAGCAGAATCTCACACGCCTGCCGGATTTCAGCTTCCGAAATCGTGAGCGGCGGCGCAATGCGAATGCAATCGGGGGCAAACAGAAACCAGTCGGAAAACAGGCCCGCTTCCATACAGCGTTTCAGCGTTTGCTGCACCGCTTCGTGGCTTTCCAATTGCACGGCCATCAGCAGTCCGGCGCTGCGCACCTCCCGGATTTTTGGGTGCTTTAAAAGGCTTTTAAAGAGGCTTTCTTTTCCGGAAATTCCGGAAATAAAATCGCCTTCCAGCAGGGCTTCAAAGGCCGCAAGGCCCGCCGCGCAACACAGCGGATGCCCGCCAAAAGTGGTGAGATGGCCCAATACCGGATTGTCGGCCAGAAGGTGCATCTTTTCCCGCGAAGCAATAAAAGCGCCCATCGGCAGCCCGCCGCCGAGCGCCTTGCCGAGCAAAAGCACGTCGGGTACAATGCCCAGCTGTTCAAAAGCCCAGCGCGTGCCGGTGCGCCCAAAGCCCGCCTGAATTTCGTCGAGAATCAGCAAAGCGCCCACTGCGCGGCATTTCTCAGCCACAGCCTGCAACCAGCCGGCCAGCGGTTTGTGGATGCCCGCTTCGGCCTGCACGGGTTCCAGAATCACGCAGGCCGTTTCTTCATTGATGCCGTCAATCAGTGCCTGCGAGTTGTAGTCGTATTGATAAACGCCCGGCAGCAGGGGGCGGAAGGGCGCTTTCCAGTATTCGTCGCCCATCAGCGCGAGTGCGCCGGTTGTTGCACCGTGATAACTTTTTTTCGCGCCGATGATATTGGGCCTTCCGGTGGCGCGACGTGCCAGTTTGATGGCACCTTCCACGGCTTCGGCTCCGGAATTGGTAAAAAACACACAGTTGAGCGCATCGGGCAACTGGGCTGAAAGCGCGGCGGCATAGGCGGCCTGTGGCGTTTGCACCACTTCGCCATAGACCATCACGTGCAGGTATTTTTCGGATTGCCGGCGGATGGCTTCCAGCACGCGCGGGTGGCCGTGGCCCATATTGCACACCGAGATGCCGCCGATGAGGTCCAGGTATTTTTTTCCGGTTTCATCTTCCAGAAAACAGCCCTTCGCGCCGGTAATGTGCAATCCGGTGGGGGCGAAGGAAGTGGGCGCGAGGTGTTGCTGGGCAAGTTGGCGGGCGTTCATGGGTGCAAAGGTGGGGCCTTACAGAAAAATACGCCTTACCTGCTTTCCGGAAAGCAGGCAGGGCGTATTGTAAAAATTTTGTGGGCAGGCATTTGCCGGGAGCCGCCCGTTAGGCTTTATCTCCCTTATAAAAATCCTCGCTCGTGCTTTCCTTATTCCGGATTTTCTGGTTGTAGGCCGTGCGGGCGCTGCGTTCCTTTCGCAGCATCTCGTTCACGCCTTCCTCGTCTTTGGCAAAGGACATCACGTTTGTAATGGCGATGCGGTCGGCGGCGTGGGCCACGTCGTGGTCGGTGCCGATATAGGTGAAGGTCCAGTTGTGCTTTTGCAGCTTCTCTACCAGCTTTTTAATATCGGCGGCCTTCCACTCGGCAGAGGCGTTCTCCTCGCCGTCGGTGAAGATGGTTACCAGCACGTTGTATTCCGGAATGTCGGTTAGTTCGGTGTGCAGGCGGCTGATGGCAAAGCCCATTGCGTCGTAGGGTGGGGTTGTAGCGGGTTTGTTTTTTCTGATAATGGAACGCGGAAGACGCGGATTCAGGCGGATATACACGGATGAAAAAATCCGTGCAAATCTGGTATTATCCAAGCTATCTGCGGGTTCGGCGAAAGCTGCGCTTTCGTC
>DDEO01000077.1:0-157 GCA_002336725.1 Bacteroidetes bacterium UBA1952
CAAGTCCGATGTGTTTTCCGGAAAATCTCGTTGCGGCTTTTAATTCTGACCTGACAGGCATCCTTCGCTTCGCTACGGACCTGTCAGGTCGGGGGGAGACTTGTCAGGTCAAGGCCCGAAGGGCCGCAGATGCCTGACAAGTCCGATGTGTTTTCCG
>DDEO01000077.1:184-11248 GCA_002336725.1 Bacteroidetes bacterium UBA1952
CTACGGACCTGTCAGGTCGGGGGGAATCTCCGCTACTGTTTATAAATCTTCACCTGTACCTGTTCGCCATTGGGCCGCCGGATAATCAGTTGATAAACGCCGCCTGCAAGCCCGGCCACAGAAAACCGGTTATCGGGGCCTTGCACCGGTTGCGAAGCGATGGTTTTTTCGGAAATATCCGTCAGAATCAGCATGGAGCCTGCTTCTACTCCATTCACATTCACAAAGTCCGCCGCCGGATTGGGAAAAATGGCCATGGCCTGTTCCTGATTGTAATAAACCATCACCGCCGGGCTGTAGCTCACCTTCCCATTCGCTTCCACAATACGTATCTGATAGATGTTTTTTCCGGAAACCGGATGGCTGTCGAAGGCCGTATAAAAGCCGGTGGGTTTGTTTTGGGCGGCTACCGGTTCCAGCATCTGCCAGCCGCCGTTTGCGCCCTGTTTCATCAGCTCATAGCGCAGCAGGTCTTCCTCGCCCGCCGTTTCCCAGTCAATGCGGATGCGGTCGCCGTCGGCCTTGCCGCGCACCTCGATTTTGGAAAGCGAGAGCGGCACATTCAGATCGCGGTTCAGGTATAGTTCCGAGAAACCCGGAACATGATAATTGGCGTGAAATCCGCTGGTGTTTTTTCCGGAAAATACGCCGGTAGAATCGGGTGAAAAATAGGTGTAGTTGGCTGCCGCGAGCACATTATTGCTGTAATCGAGATCCTGGTTCGGGCCGTTGTATTTGGTGAGATGCAACTGACTGTATTGCGAAACGGTTGGTTCGGCGGCGGTGTAGCGGTTCCATTCGGCATCTGCGGCGTAGAGGCGAAGGCCAACCGGCTGCTGCGGCGCACGGGCGCTGGCGATGTGCCAGTTGCGGTCGAGATAATGAGCCGGGTTGTCGGGTGCAAAACTGCGCACGGTGTCGGGCGCTTCGATGTGTTTATAAGAAAGGGTTGTATTGCCCAGATCTTGCCGTCCGTCGTTCACCGCGCCGATGATTTCACCATTTCCATCCAGCAGATACACCCAATGGCCCCAGCCGCTCAGCGAAACGCTGCCGCTCGCGGTGGGCAGGAGCGAAATATCGGTCGGGTCGTCGGGCGTGGTTACTGAGGCGGTGGCCGTGTAGCCGCAGCTATCGGTGGCGGTGAAAAGCACCGTCGTTTCGTTGGGTGCCAGCAGAATGCTATCCGCGCCTGCCGCGTTGCTGTTCATCTGGTATTGATAGGGCAATCTGCCGCCCGTGGCCGTTAGCTTCACCGGTGTGCCAAAGGGGCCGGGACCGGGCAGCGAAGTAGCGAGCGCCATCGCAGGATTGGCAAAGCTGAGCGAGTCGTATTCTATGAGGCTCCATTTCCCCTGGTCGTCTCGTGTGCGTACGCTCAGCTTGTGTTTTCCGGGCGGCAGGCAGGGCGCATTCAGCGTAAAATTCTGATTCATACTGTCGGAAGTGCCGCCGGTAAACAGCGAAATGCCATTGCCCACGCCGGGGTCGGCATCCCAGTAATATTCGCCCCGAACGATTTTGGGCAGCAGGTAGAAAAAGGCCTCGTCGGCGTGGCTCCATCTTCCGGAATTGTCGCGGCTGCGCACATACAGCCGGTGTTCGCCGCCGTTGAGCGCCGTGGTGTTTACCGTCAGGTTTTGTTCCGCCGAATCACCCGGCGCAAACGTAAAGGGTGTACCGTTGCCGGTTCCGGGGTCGGTATCAAAAAAATATTCGCCGCTCACCACTGCGCCGTTCATAAAGAAATCCACTCCATAGGCTTGTCCCCATACGCCGGTAGCGGTACGGGTACGCACAAAAACCTGATGCACACCGGCGGAAAGCACCGGCAGCGGAACGTTGAGTGTCGTGGACAGCGAATCCGTTACGGCGAAGGAGAAAGGCGTACCGTTTCCCACGCCGGGGTCGACACCAAAAAAGTATTCGCCGCCGTTAATTGCGCCGGGCGTATAGAAATCTACCGGCTCGGCCATGCTCCACCGTCCGGTTACGCTGCGGCTGCGCACATACAGGTTGTGTCTGCCAACGGTAAGCAGCGGCGAAGTGGGAATGCTGAAGGTCTGATTGAAAGAGTCGGATGTGTTGGCGAGCGGGAGTTGCGTTCCGTTGCCCTGTCCGGGGTCGGTGTCGAAGAAATATTCGGCATACACGAGCGAGTCGGGGATATAGATTTGCTGCGCCGCCGTATGCGACCAGGCGCGGGGTACACCGGCGCTGTCGTAGAAGCTGCGCACATACAGCCAGTGGTATCCCGGCGAAAGATTGCTCCAGACGGCAATCGTGGAAGTCATATCCACACTATCACTTGAGACAAGCGTCATCATGCCGCCGTTGCCCACGCCGGGGTCCACGTCGAAATAATATTCCATCCGGGTGATTTGCAGGGTTTGGGCTTTTGCGGCTGCCGAAAAAATCAGCAGGCAGGCAAAGAGCCACCATTTCTTTTTCATGGCGTTTCATTTTTTAAAAGGGTTTTTTAAAAAAGCAAACGCGCTACCGGCGAATGGTAGAGATGACCTTGATTTGCAGGGTGCCGCCGGGATTCACTACGCCGCCCGCCGGGCTGACGATAGACAAGTGGCGCATCTGCGGAATGGGCGGGATGCCGAATTTCTGAAAATAGCCGTCGCCGCCCGTCAGGCCGATGTCTTTGCCGTCGGTTCCGGCATTTTTGGCCGGCGAACTGCTTTGCAGGGTGTAGTCGTGGGTGTAGGAAAAATAATCGCCTGCCGACGGAAAACTGGTCAGCAGCGGGTCGATATTGGGCATATTTCCGGAACCGGTGTTGCTGCTACTGCCAATCGGGAAGGCGTTATTGGCGCATTGGTAGGAAATATTGTTGTTGAAACTGCTGGAGGTAACGGTGTTCGCTGGGTTGGCGCGGTAGAATATATTATTGTTGATGGTTAGCAGTCGGGTAGAGCCGCTGAACGCCTGCGTCGCATTCAGGAACAGGTTGTTTTTGATAAGAAAGTTGTTCATGCCAGAATAGCCATAAGCATCGTATATCGTTCCGTTGAAAACATTGTTTTTGACGGTAATGCCGTTAAAGGCTGCGTAGTAATAAGGGTTAAAATTGTTTCCGGTGGATTGGAATACATTGCCTTCGAGCGTTACGTTCGTCCAGTTGCCGTCAAGATAAATCTTGTCGCGTACCAGGCAGCGTTCCACTTTCAGGTTTGTGCGCGTACCGCTTCCGTTTACTTGGTTCAGGTTAAAGCCAATAACGTTTACGTTGTTGGCCGTAACGGCAATGTTATCCACAATCGAAACATTGGTGTTTACGTTTTGCGGTTTGTGGCCGCTGCCGATGAGCGTCAGTTCTTTGTTTACCGTAAAACCGTTGTAGTTATACGGCGAGGCCGAGACGTAAATGGTGTCGCCGTTGGCGGCGGCGGTGATGGCGGCACTCACGCTGGTGTATTGCCCCGGCGAGGGAACATTGTTATTGACGGTAAAAACCGCTGCCTGCGCACTGTTCAGGCATACAAGCGAAAAAGCGGTGAGGAGAAGCGTTTTCATAAAACAGAGGGTTTTGGGGTGTGTGTGAATATTGATTTCTATACCAGAAAAACCGGCGAAATCAACCCCAAAATTCCTCCATATGGATATGCTGTCCTATACGATGAATTGCGTATTTCCCGGACTGAGTGCGTCCCCAACCTGTCTCGTTTCAAAAACGGGAGAGCCTGGGGACGCGAAAATTTCCGGAAATTCCTCTTTTAAAAACCTTCTGCAAACCGGATGAGCAGGGTTTGCAGGTCTTGATTGTTGGTGAGGCTAAGCTCTTCTGCGGTGTCAAAAACATCGTGGTAGTGGCCCTTTCCGCCGTTTCCATAAATGAAAAAGGCAGGCACACCGGCTTCCGAAAAATAATAGTGGTCGCTGTTGGCGGCTTCGCCCCGGCGGTTCAGCTTCGGCAGAAAACGGGCTTCGTTGTTGAGTTTTTCCAGCCGCGCAAATGCTTCGGGATGCAGCGTGGCGTTTACCGCCGTAGCGCCGTCGGCGCATTCGCCCACCATATCCAGGTTGAGCAGAAAGCGGATATTGGCCAGCGGTTTCAGCGGGTTTTCGGTGTAGAATTTAGAACCCAGAAGACCGGCTTCTTCGCCGCTGAAAAACAAAAACAGGACGGAATACCGCAGCGGTTTCTGTGCAAAATAGCGGGCCAGTTCCAGCACCGTTGCCGTGCCCGAAGCGTTGTCGTTGGCCCCCGGAAAAACGGTTCCTTTGCCCATCTCGCCGAGATGATCATAGTGCGCTGTAAACACGATGAAAGAATCCGGAACGGCCGTGCCGCGCACCAGGCCGCCGACGTTGTATTGCCGGCTCGCCGGCAGGAATTTCGACGGCAGCCGGGCTTCCACTTTCCGGACTTTGCGGGGCAGGATGCTATCCTGCACATACACCACCGTCGCGCCGCCGGCCATGCGCGAGGTACGCGCCGTCCAGGTCATTTTTCCTTTCACCGGCACGAGGTACAGCCCCGCCGATAGTTGGTCGGGGTCGATATTGCGCAGGAAAGTGCCTTTGGTAAGCGTGTCTGCATTTTGCCAGAACACCACGCCGCCATTGGCCGAGAGGCCCTTTTCCCGCACGCCGGGAGCGTTGCGCACAAAGACGTGTCCGGCATCCAGACGCGCTGCTTTCACGGCTTCGGTCTCAAAAGGATTGCTGCGCGAATCAACGAGGTAATCAATGCCTGGCCGCAGTTCTTTGCCGTTTACCGAGAGCAGGAAAGGCATCGGGAAAGCATTTACCGGAAAGTTGTATTCCTGCAAATAGCTACTATCTGTGGTAGCGGGCGCTATGCCGGCTTCCCGCAGCCGCCGCACCAGAAAACGGGCTGCTTTCTCCGCGCCTTTATCCACATAGCCGCGCCCCGACATCGAAGCGCCGGTGAGCATCCGGATGTCGTAGCGCATGGCTTTGGCATTCTGGCCATACAGCAGTTGGGGAAGCAGGGTAAAAAAAAGTGCAGAGAAGAGAGACAGCAGCGTTTTCACAGCGGAGGCAGACGTAAAAAACGGGTCGAAAATAGTTTCCGGCCCGTTGAAGAATTGCGGTAATCAGGGGGAATTTGAGTGGTTACTGACGGCGCAGAATGGTAGTAACCGCAGCACTGTCGGCATCGCCTACGGGGCTGATCAGCACCAGCTTCATGAGCGAATCGTTGTATTGCACAAAGTGGTGGTCGCCTGCCAGCGTAGGGTCGGTGATGGTGATGCGGGTATCGGCATCGTGGAGCGTCCATTTTCCGGAAATAATGGAGTCTTCGATCCGGAAAGTATCGAGCGCAAAGGCGGTGATGCGTGCCATATCGCCGCCCGGCAGGAAGCGGTAGCGGGTCGATCTTTGCAGGAGCGAAAGGGTGTCATACTGCGTGTTGCCGGGAGCTACGGAGCTGAGCGTGTCTCTTGTTTTTATTTTCCAGGAGCTTTTAACGATGCCCATTTCCCGCATAGAGAGATGATCATCTTTTTGGCAGGCGGCGAGCAGTGCCGTCGTTGCGGCAATAAAAAGGAGGCCTTTTTTCATGGATTTTCTGAAAACAGCGTTAATGCAGCGGCTCTAAAATTAAGCAGCCGCCGCCGACGGTGCAAGGGGTTTGTTTATCAGGGATGGATGTAATGATTCTCCTCAGTAACGGTAGCCTGCCGCAGGCTATCCTGTAGCGTGTAGATGAGCCGGATTTTGAGCGACGAGTCGTTGAGCGCCAGCACCGTCCACAGGAGTCTGCCCGCGCCGTCTATCACCAGTGTTTTGGTGTCGGTTTCATACTTCCAGCGGCCCAGGTCTTTTCGGTTCAGGTTCTGCCCGGGGCATCTTTGATTTCCCGGCTCCGAATAGTAGCTGCCGTTGGTGGCAAAGAAATAGCGGATATCCTGCTGACAGCTATCCATCTGCGCAAAATAATCCACCGTATCGCTGGCGCTGCCCTCGGTTGTTACAGACTGCGAGAAGGCGAGTTTCCAGGGTGCCCGGCTCAGGTATTTCTGGGGCGACATATAGCGAGGGTCTTTCTCGCAGGCCGCAAGTGCCACGAGGCAAAACAGGAGGGAAAGCGCGGCGCGTGTCATAAAACGAAAGATACGATGCAGAAGCGGAAAGATAGGCAGTCGGCAGGTTTTTCCCTTTCAAGAAAAAGCCTTTGCTGAACAACAAAGGCTTTTTCCGGAAACGGGCAGAACAACGAGCTATTTTTTGGTGTAGGTTATCCTGTTTTCAATCACGACCGTATTAGGCCCGGCCATCGTAGCATAGCGGTTTTTCAACCGCAGCACGGTGGCAGATACTTCTTCGATATTAAAAGTATCGGTTGCCGAGCCTGTCGGAAGCGTCAGGAGCAACTGTGTGTCGTTTGCTGTAAACGCATACGAACCCCGGTTTACGGTGTCGGGGTCTGTTGGCCGACACTTGGAGGCACCTTCGGTTTGTATCAGTGCTTTATTGGCAAAGAAGTTATAGAGGTCGTCTTTGGCGCAGGAGGTCAGGGATGCCAGGTTGTCGGTTTCGGGGCCGGCGGTGCCGTTGGTAGTCGTAACCGATTTACTTTCCGTTTTTATCCATACACCAACGACGCGTTCCGGCACGGTGAGGGTCGGGGTAGGCGTGGGTGTAGGTGTTGGGGTATACGGCTCTTCGTTCTTCTTACAAGCTGCCAGCAGCAGTGTCAGCGCCGTCAGGCTCAGGAGGGTTTTTTTCATATCAGGTCTTTTTTGTCGGGGCAGGATGATACCCCAAGATCGCCTATCGGCGGTAAATCACATCGGCAGTGCCTGCAAAGTTGAGGCCGCCGACTTTCAGGATTGTATCCTTGCTCAGGTGCAGGGTGGTAGTACTCAGTTCGTTGATTTTCATGCTCATGTCGCCAAACGTCGGATTTTTGGTAACCTGCAGGGTAGCGTTATTGTCCAGCAGTTGCCAGTTGCCGCCATAGGTGCGCTGCGAGTCGGCAGGGTTGCATTTCACGGGTCCTTCATTGTAAAAAAGCGTATGCTCGGCGGTAAATTCCGTTATATCGTCTCTTTTGCAGGTTGCCAGAGTGTCCAGAATATTAAACTGGCCCAGTGCGCCCAGTTGGGGGAGCGTGATTTTAAAAGTGCTCAGTTTCCAGTTTCCGACCACGAGGGCATCGGGGGAGACGCTGGTTGATTTTTTGGAGCAGGCTGCAAAAACGAGCGTGCAGGCGGAAAGCGAGAGGAGTGCTTTTTTCATGGTTAAGATGACTTCTGATGGATGATGGAACGGAAAGCTCCTCAAGGGGTTATTTTTCGTAAACAGAGATTGCTTTTCCGGAAATAGTGTGGCCGTCCTGCATATAGGTGTTGTCGTTGTAGAGTTCCATGCGGGTATCGGTCAGCTTCAGGATGCGGTTCACGGTTACCTGCGCCGAGGTGTCGAGGGTAAAGACCAGTTCCTGATCGTTGTTCTGGAGTTTCCAGCTTCCTCTGCGCACTTCTTTAGGCAGGAATGGAAAGCACATTTTGTCTCCTTGATCTATGTAGTAGCTGTGGTCGGCGCGCAGGTCTGTCAGGTCGTCGAGGCCGCAGGAGTCGATGGTGGCCAGGATATTGATGGTTGTGTCCACCTTGCCGTCTAGGATCGAAAAGCCCTTGGCGTAGGTAAGCCGCCACTTTCCGGCAACCATTTTTTCGGCATTGCTGGGGCCGGCGGGTTCCGTTTTCTTGCAGGCGGCCAACACGCTGACGGCAGCAAGAGCAAGCAGTATTTTTTTCATAAGGAATGGCTACGCCTCCTGAGAGACGTAAATAGTCGGGTTTACCCCTATTTGTTTTTGGGAGTTTTTATAAATCAAAAGGCCGATCCTTCCTGTTCTTTATAGGCGCGTACCTGCTCCAACGCGGCGGGAATCACATCGGAGATGATAGTAATGAAAGATCCGATGTGCGCATTCTGGATGGCATAGTCAATGGCTTCGCCTTCTTTCAGGATGACTTTTACCGGCATATCGGGCTTTACTTTCCGGATGCCTTGCTGCAACAAATCTACAATCTCCTCCGCCGTGCGGCCCCGCGTGTTTTTGTCCTGCCGGATGATGATTTCGTCGAAAGTACGGGCTGCTTCTTCGCCCAGGTCGATGGTGTCTTCGTCGCGGCGGTCGCCCACGCCGGCAATGATGCCCACTTTGATGCTTGCCGGCACGTGTTCCAGAAATCCGCCGATCGCCTTCATGCCGTGCGTATTGTGTGCATAGTCGAGCATCACGGTAAAATCCCGGAACTGAAAGATATTCATGCGGCCCGGCGTTTGGGCGGCACTAGGTACAAAGGTTTGCAGCCCACCGCGAATGGTGTCGAGCGGCACGTCGCTCACGTAGGCGGCCAGCACTGCGCCGAGGGTGTTATAGACATTGAACATCGCCGTGCCGTTAAAGGTGATGGGGATGTTGGCCACGTTTTCGACGCGGATTTTCCAGTTGTCGCGCAGGATGGTGATAAAGCCGTTTTCATACACACCGGCGAGCCGTCCGCGCTTGATGTGGCGCTGAATGCGCGGGCTGTTGGGGTCGGTAGAGTAGAGTACCACGTGGCAGTCCAGCGTCAGGCGCATATCATACACGCGGTCGTCGTCGGCGTTCAGGATGGCGTATCCGCTGTTGCGCACCGTGTTGGGAACGACAGCCTTCACCCGCGCCAGCTTGGCCATCGTGTCGATGCCGCCGAGGCCGAGGTGGTCGGCTGCCACATTGGTAACGACGGCCACATCGCTTTTATGGAAGCCCAGCCCGGCGCGCAGAATGCCGCCGCGCGCCGATTCCAGCACGGCGATTTCTACCGTCGGGTCGCGGAGTACAAATTCGGCACTCTTCGGGCCGGTACAGTCGCCCTGCACCATCATTTCGTTGCCGATATATACGCCGTCGGTGGTGGTATAGCCCACGGTTTTTCCGGTTTGGCGCATGATGTGGGCTATCAGGCGGGTGGTGGTGGTTTTGCCGTTGGTGCCGGCTACGGCGATGATAGGAATGCGGGCCGAGGTGCCGGGCGGGAAGAGCATATCGATCACCGGGCCGGCCACGTTGCGGGGCAGGCCTTCGGTCGGGTCGAGGTGCATCCGGAAACCGGGTGCAGCATTCACCTCCAGCACCGCGCCGCCGCTCTGCATCAGCGGCACCTCCAGCGTATCGGCCATGATGTCGATGCCGCAGATATCGAGGCCAATGATGCGGGCAATGCGTTCGCAGAGGACGATATTATCGGGGTGAACATTGTCGGTAACGTCGGTAGCCGTGCCGCCGGTGCTGAGGTTGGCCGTAGGTTTCAGCCAGAGGTCTTCGCCTTCCGGCAGCACGCTTTCGAGCGTCAGGCCCTGGTTTTCCAGCACGTTCATCGTTACGCGGTCGATTTTAATCTCCGTCAGCACGTTTTCGTGGCCGAATCCGCGTCGTGGGTCGGCGTTCACCTTATCAACCAGTTCCTGAATGGTGGATTTTCCGTCGCCGGTAACGGCGGCGGGGGTGCGCACGGCTGCCGCGATGTACTTATAGTTTACCACCAGCACGCGGTGGTCGCGGCCGGTAATAAATTTCTCTACAATCACCGAGCGGCTGTGTTTCTGGGCTTCTTCAAAACCCATACGGGCCTCTTCGAGGGAGCGAATGTTGGTAACGGCCCCGCGCCCGTGGTTGCCGTTGAGCGGTTTGGTAACGAGTGGAAATCCCACGCGGCGTACGGCGCTTTCGATTTCGTCTTCGTTGCGGATAATCACCCCTTTGGGTACCGGCACTTCGGCAGCCTCGAGGATGTCTTTGGTTTCTTCTTTGTTGCAGGCCAGTTCTACGGCAATGCTCGAAGTGGTGGATGCAATGGTTGCCTGAATGCGTTTTTGGTTTTTGCCGTATCCCAGTTGCACCAGCGAGCGTTTGTTGATGCGAATCCAGGGGATGCGGCGGCGGCGGGCTTCGTCCACAATAGAGCCGGTAGAAGGGCCGAGGCGGTCGTTTTCGCGAATTTCGCGCAGCGTCTGGATGTCGTGAGCCAGGTCATAATCTTCGCCGCTCAGGATGGCCTCGATGAGTGCTACGGAGGCTTTGGCAGCATACACGCCGGCCTTCTCTTCGTAGTAGCTAAAGACCACATGATAAACGCCCGGTTTGCCGGCGCCACGGGTGCGCCCGAATCCTACTTCCATGCCGGCGAGGGTTTGCATTTCCAGCGCCACGTGTTCAATAATATGGCCCATCCAGGTGCCTTCTTCCACACGGTGCAGGAAGCCGCCTTCGCGGTCTTCGGAGCAGCGATGAGAATACAGCGAGGGCATCAGCTCCTCAAGTCTTTGGCGAAAGCCGGGGATTTTATTGCTGGGATATTCCTCCAGCAACCCCAGATCCAGCAGCATGACAATCAGATGATAGCGGGTGTCCGACCAGTAATTCGGTCCGTTCATCACGTTGATGCCCTGGATTTTCATTTGGTTTCGGAGGTTTTGGGGCAGGGCGTTAGTGGCTTCGCTCATAATTTGTGAATCATTAGTGGGGAAGAAAAGGCATTTTTGCGGCTCAAAAAGTACATCGTACTTCACAAGTTGCAAAATGTACTTTTGCAACTTCACCTAAAAAACAGTTTATGCACATTCCAAAAGGTATTCTTGTAAGCGTGGGAGGAGCAGAAGATAAGGGCACAGACCTGGAGCAGGGTATCATCCGACGCAACAATCTCAACTTCTTTGAACTGGCCATTCTGAAGACCATCGCCAAGCTCATCGGCCCGCCGGAGTGCCGTATTGAAGTGGCTACCACGGCTTCGCAGATTCCGGAAGAAGTAGGTGAAAATTACATTAATGCCTTTGCCAAATTTGGCTATTACAACGTCGGCATACTGGATATTCGCAACCGCGAAGACGTGCAGCAGGCGGGCGTGGTGGAGCGCATCCGCGCCTGCGACGGCTTTATGTTTTCGGGCGGAAATCAACTGCGGCTCTCCTCTATCTTCGGCGGCACCGAGGCGCTGGATATCCTGCTCGACCGCTATCACAACGAAGACGGCTTTGTGATTTCCGGAACGTCTGCCGGTGCTATGGCCATGAGCAACACCATGA
>DDEO01000182.1 GCA_002336725.1 Bacteroidetes bacterium UBA1952
ACTAATTTCAGGGAGCTACTTATTTTTAATTAAGTTTCGGAATTCTATTAGTAAATAAATTATTAATTTGTTTCCCTATGCCTTCTCATACCGATTTGCAATAGCTAACGGTGTTATGCGTGGGAATATGCCCGGAGGCTATCGAATTAAAACTGATATTATTTCCGGAAAACAGCCGCCTGAAATCCGACGAAACGACTTCACGCTTCTTCCGCCGGCATCTGTGCGCTGCCGTGCTGTATCCGCACTTCATTCACCCATAGATGCGCCTGCCGCGTCGGTTCCGGAATGCGGTATTTGCCCACGCATTGTCTAATAATATTTACGGCATCTTCAAGCGTCAGGAGGTTTCCGGCAGAGACATACACCGGATTGACTTTCTTTTTGGTGCGCAACACCGTTCCCACCACTTCGCCTTTGTGGAGGAGCGGAACGGCAGCGCCTGCTTCTTCGGGTAGCGGCTCGTGCTTGCCGACCAGAATGCTTTTGCCGCAGCCGAGGGTTGGAATACCGGCAACAACGCCAAAATGCGAGGCAATGCCAAGACGGCGCGGATGCGCCTGCCCATGGCCGTCGAGGATGAGGACATCGGGTTTTTCCGGAAGTTTTTCCCAGACCTGAAGCAGGGCGGGTACTTCCCGAAAAGACAGCAGGCCGGGCACATACGGAAACTTTGCCGTGGCGACTACATATTCGCGGTGCAGCACCTGCATTTCCGGAAATGAAAGCACCACAATACCGGCGTAAATCGTTTCAGAGTATTTGTTGAAGGAAATATCGGCGCCGCCAACGGTTTTAGGCATTTTTTCCAGCGACGTGAGCTGCACGCGGTGGCGCAGTTCCTGTTGGAGGGCAATGGCTTCGGTGGGCGAAAGCGTGTCGTAGTTTTCGGGAGCAGTCATCATTTTCCGGAAAATAACGAAACCGCGCCAGAAGAAAAAAGCGTCCGTTTCCGGACGCTTGCTGTCATCTTATTCCTTCTCTTCGCCTTTGGCCTGTCCAATCATCCATTGATTGGTATTCCAGCCCCAGAAGGGTTTTTCGGGGTCTGTTTTGGCTTCTTTTTCAAACAGCGGCGTGGCTTTCTCGAAGTATGGAAGGGCTGCTTTTTTGCCGCCGCCAAACATCTTGGGTGTATAGAATTTAGACGTTCCCCGTAACAGGTAAATGCGCGGATTATCGGGGTTCATGGCTTTGGCCTTATCGAGGTTTTGATCGAATATCTTACCGTATTTCTGCCAGCGGGCCTGTGGGTCGGCGCTGAGGCGGGCACTGGCGATAGAAGCCTGCAAAACATAGATTTCATCCGATTCGTGGCCCAGTTGCGTGGCAGCAGTATTGGCATAGGTTTCTGCCTCATCTACCAGCGCATCTTTGGCTTTGGCATCGGTTTGCAGATAAGAAAGCTGCGCTTTGGTATAGGCTGCGTAGTAATTGGCGGCCCAACTGTCCGGCCATTTTTTGGCTATCAGTTCAAATTTATTGGCCAGATCGGTTTTGGCCTGTTGATTCCAGGTGGTGTCGTAGGCAGGAAGGTATTTCAGGAGTGCTTCGTTGGCATTTTGCTGCGCAAAAGCCGGAATGCCTGCAAACAGGAGCAGGGCAAAGAGGAGTTTTTTCATGAGTTTGAATAGTACTTCAAAAGTAGCGATGCAATTTCCGGAAATAGCATTAAAGTTTCCGGAAATTTTCACGGGTTCAAGGGTATTATTCAGGCGCTACAAGCGATCCCGGCCGGTGCTGACAGCACTCTTAATCTTCCGGAAATTTCCGGAAATCGGGGGTTTATTTCCGGATAAAAACCTTCGTTCCCACGCCCACGAGGGTAAAGAGTTCATCCACATCCGTGTTGCGCAGGGCAATGCAGCCATCCGTCCAGCCAACGCCCATTTCTATCATATCGTCGCCGCCCGGCCAGATGCCGTGGATGCCGATGGAGTGGCCGATAGTAGCCGTTGCCGGGAGAATGCCCCGGGCTTTCAGGCGGTTGAATTTGGCTCGCGAAGAATCGTTGGGATAATTCAGGAGCATAAACTTGTTGTACTGCGAGCGCGGGTTGATGTTTTGAATCACAAAAGACCCTTCCGGTGTGCAGCGGTCGCCTTCGCGGCATTTATCATCCTGTGGTCGCGGCCCGAAAACGGCTTTGTAATTCCGGATTGCGCGGTTGTTGTAATAGACCTGCAGGGAATAATCCGATTTATCCACCAGAATCATCACCTTGTCTTTGCGCATCGTGTCGGGCTGCACCTTCACCACCTGCCCCTGTTTGATGGGAATGGGCATGATGATGGTTTGGCGCACGCGCATCAACCCTTCGTCGTATTGCACTTCGCGCACAATATTGCCTTTGCCATCAGGATATTCGGCGAGCAATTTAAAATTATGGAGTTTCGGCACTACCGGCACTGCGGCTTCTTCTCCCTTTTGCGGGGCGGGTTGCTGCGCCCGTGTCTGGGCTATCAGCGTAAAGCACAGCAGCAGGGTTCCAATTACACGAATCACGGCAGAAAACAATAATAGAATGCAGGAGAGAGAGCTAAAGACGACCTCGGAGGCGCGAAGTAAAAAAAAGCGGCGTTGGATTAGGGTTTGTCCACGCTCGCCGCTTTCTTCTTGTAGAGCGGCACGGTAGAACATGGCTCGCCATACATCAGCGATTGCACTACGGGTTGCAATAAATCTGTTGCCGCCACATAGGCTGCCGCCGGAATGGCTACATCGCCGCAGCCTTTCAGCACGAGGCGGGCGCCGGCATATATTTCAGGAGAAATTTCCCGGCGGATAGTATCCTCAATAACTTTTTCCCGAACGATTTCGGGCGCACCAAAATACACCGAGCGGGCCACGGGGCGAAGTACAACCGTTGCGAGGGCATAGGCCCAAACGGGGATGATAGCATCTACGCTGCAAAAAACGGCCACGTCTTTTCCGGAAAATGGCATCAGATCGAGGGCTTTGAGGGCTTCGCGAAAGTCTTTTTCTTTTAAAATCAACCCCCGGAATAAATGCGGTTGCAGGTCGAAAGCCACAATATCGGTATCACAATAGGGCGAGAGGTCGAGGGTGAGGATGCCGCTGGCCGCTACCTTGTTCACAAGAGTTTCCATAATCAATATGCGCTGCACCGGGAAGGTGCTTCTACAAAATTAACCCTTTTGGATGGGTTTGACCGAAACGGGGTTTTCTCGCGAAACAGAGGTGGTTTTTACCCTGAAAGTATTTTCTCGCAGAGACGCAGAGGTGGTTTTTAAAAGGGACTTTACGGAAAGTATTTTCTCGCAGAGACGCAGAGACGCAGAGATGGTTTTTTAAAAAAGAGACTTTACGGAAAGTATTTTCTCGCAGAGACGCAGAGATGGTTTTTTAAAAAAGAGACTTTACGGAAAGTATTTTCTCGCAGAGACGCAGAGACGCAGAGATGATTTTTAAAAAAGAGACTTCACTGAAAGTATTTTCTCGCAGAGGCGCAGAGACGCAGAGATGGTTTTTTTAAAAGAGACTTTACGGAAAGTATTTTTTCGCACAGAAACAACGCTCGGTTTTCTGAATAAAAAGAGGCTGCCCCTGGGGAACAGCCTCTCTCTGAAAATCGGATTCTTTTGTCCGGATACTTGTTTTTTTACAGCATCTTGGTGTTGTAAGTAATCTTCGCATTGCGGCGTACGGATTGCTGGAGTGCGTTGGCGAGCGCCTGACGCAGTTGCATCGCCTGCGACATCTTCTGCTGCTCCATCGTGGCGGCATCCTGAGCAGGAAGCGCGTTGGTGGTGCGCAAAAGCAGCGAGGTGAAGAACACGCCGTCATTGCCCCGGATAGCGGGCGAAGTAGCGCCCTGCTGGAAACCTTTAAAGAAGGAATAACCTACTACTTTCGGCTCAAAACCGAGATTGGGCGCAAACGGATTGGCAAACGAGAAGGAGTCAGACTGCATGATGGGCTGCTGGCTGGCGGCGGCCACTTCGTCCAGCGTTTTCATCTTGCCGTATTTATTCAGCAACACATCGCCTTTTTTGCGGGCTTTCACCAGTTGCTCGATCTGCGGACGGGTGCTTTCGTCAAGCGTCATCAGACCGGCATCTTTAATTCCGGAAATCTTCGCCACCACATAGCGGTCGTCCATATGGAAGGGAGCCGATACAGCGCCAGCCTTCTGCTTGTCGGCCCATACCCAGGTAATCAGTTCGCGGCTGGATCCGAGGCCATTGATATTAAAGTCGTTCTGGCGGATGTTTTCGGCCACTTTTTTCTGCAATCCCTCTTTGGTAATCGCTGCGTCAAAGGCTTTCGCCTCGCTGTTTTTTCCGGAAAAAGCAACTGCTTTATTGTAGGCAGCGTCGTTTGTAATCTGTCCGGGTTGCAGGGCTTTTACCACGACGGCCAGTTTGGTAGCAGTCTCAAATCCTTTTTGGTCGTTGATTTTCAGGATATGCCAGCCAAACTGGGTTTTTACGGTTTTCAGGTCGCCGGTTTTGCCGTTGAAAGCCACTTCGTTGAATTCCGGAACCATCATGCCCTGCGGGAAATAACCCAGGTCGCCGCCTTTTTCTTTATTGCTCTGATCGTCTGAGAACTGCTTCGCCAGCGTGTCGAAAGAAGCACCTGCGCGGATGGCTACCAGCAGGCTATCGGCCATTTTATGCGCGGCGCTGTCGTCGCGGTTTTGGTTGGCGGCGAGCAGGATGTGCTGCGCTTTCACACTGTCGGGCATTTGCTTTTTCTCAAGCACTTTCACCATCTGATAAGCGCCGGCATCATAGAACGGACCAATTACGCTTCCTATCGGATAGTTGAGCAGCGAATCGGAACCGGGTGCCTGAAACATTTTTTTGGTAAAATACCGGTCGGTGTAGGCCACATCGGAATTGCGGTTTACGAAGGATTCGGCATCCGGGGTAGCTACAAATTCATTCCGCAGGTTTTGCAGCGCACCGAGCGATTTCGCCGTGTCTTCTGCGGAAGGCACCACGTCGAAAGTTACGTATTCGATGCTGCGCACCGGCTGATCAATGGTGTATTGATCAGCGTGTTCCTTAATATAGGCGTTGAGATCTTGATCCGTTACTTTCACGTCTGCATCCGGAATCATCACGAAAGGCAGCTTTACAAATTTTATGCTTGCCAGTTCGGCACCTTCTTCCATCGCTTTTTTTGCAAAAGCGCCGGGTGCATATACACCATTGAGCACGAGCGCACTGTATTTCTGCAACTTGCGGCTACGGGCCACAAAGCGTTGCACAGCACTCCATTCTTCCTGCAGGCGCTGCCGCTGATTGGCATCAGGAATTTGAGGAACCTGCTGTTCGAAGGCCGCAATCATCGCGGGGTCAAACTGGCCGGTTTCCTGATTTTTGAAATACGGAAATTGCTGCACCATCGGGTCGGGGGCAGCGCCGCGAAGGAGGTCTTTCAGTTCGGCATCGGTTATGGTAATACCGAGGCGCTCCATGTCTCCTTCCACGAGCTTTTGGTACACCATTTCGTCGAGTACCTGCTGACGGATTTGCGCACGTGTGGCCTCGTCGAGCGGCTTGCCCTGACTATAGAGCGGCACGAGCAGCTCGTAATCGGCGAGCTGCTGCTGATAATCCTTGACATCAATTTTACTGCCGTTTACTTTGGCTACGCTCGTGTCTCTTCCCAACAGCGACTGAAGGGGGCCGTTGGCAGCGTCCATCAAAATAAATCCGACGAGGGAAACGCCGATAAGCCCTCCCACAACTTTTGCGTATTTAGTACGCAGGCTTTGAATAACCGACATAATGGAGTTGGTACGAAACTTTTAGGAATCTGGAAAGTTTGCAAAAATAGGCTTATACACTCTTCAAAGTGCGCTTCCTGGCCGCTGCTTCAAAAATCTTTTCGTGCGGATGTTAAGAACGCACTTTGGGATTAGCAAGAGCGCCGAATGTTCCACGGCATTTTTATTTTTCCACAATAGGGTGTGGATTTCCCGCTTTTCCTGTGGATAACGTGTGGATAACGTGTGGATATCTTTCGCCTTCCTTGTGGATAAGTCCTCTTTTCCGGTTTTTATCCACATCACCCCCCATTTTATCCACAGGGTTATCCACACTTAGAAGGGCAAAAAACGGGTTTTCGGAGCTTTTAAAAAAGTTATCCACAATGGGGTGTGGAAATCCTTGAATGACGCGGGTTTTTAGTGTGGATAACTGCAACTTTGCAGTGGTTTTCCGGCTCTAAAAGCCCGGATTTTCCGGAAATTGGCCCGTGGTTATCCACATATCCACAGCCCTAATAGTCTTCTTTCTTTTTTTCTAAAAAAATTTTATCATCATTACTATGCCTGTGGATTTCGAAAACGCGCTTTCGCTTGTCGATAAAAAAGGATTTCTGGATGTGGACGTTCCCGCAGACCTCGATCTTTTTGCCGAAATAGAGCGGCTTAAAAAAGAAAAGAACATCGTTCTTCTTGCGCACTATTATCAGGAGTCGGAAATTCAGGAGATCGCAGATTATATCGGCGACTCGCTGGGGCTTGCTCAGGCCGCCGCAAAGACGGATGCCGACATGATTCTTTTCGCCGGTGTACACTTCATGGCCGAGACTGCCAAAATCCTGAATCCGCATAAAAAAGTACTGCTCCCCGATCTCAAGGCCGGCTGCTCGCTTTCGGATTCCTGTCCCCCACCTGTCTTCAAAGCTTTTCGCGAAGCCCACCCCGACCATCTGGTGATCTCCTACATCAATTGCTCGGCGGGCATCAAAGCCCTGACCGACATCATCTGCACCTCTTCCAATGCACAGTTGATTGTGGACAGTTTGCCCAAAGACCAGAAGATCATTTTTGCGCCCGATAAGAATCTGGGTTCTTTCATCAACCGGCAGACCGGCCGCGATATGCTGCTGTGGAACGGGGCTTGTTTCGTTCATGAAATTTTCTCGCAACAGCGCATTGCCAAACTGAAAGTGCGTCATCCGCAGGCACTCGTCATTGCGCATCCGGAATGCGAAACGGTTGTTTTGGAGCTGGCCGATTTTATCGGTTCTACTACGCAGATGATTAAATTCACGATGGAAAATCCGGCGACCGAATTTATTGTGGTTACCGAGCCGGGGATTATCCATTCGATGCAGAAGGAAAGCCCGCAGAAGACCTTCATCCCTGCCCCACCCGATAACGCCTGCGCCTGCAACGAGTGTCCACACATGAAGCGCAACACGCTCGAGAAAGTGTATCTCGCTATGAAGTACGAGGTTCCGGAAGTAACGCTTCCTGAAGAGCTGATGGATGCCGCCCGTAAGCCTGTTCAGCGGATGCTCGACCTGAGCCGGCAATTTGGGCTTGGATAAGGGATAATTCCGGAAATTTTAAGGCGCTTTCTTTTAAAAGTCCTGACAAAACATTATACCGGCTTTTCGTTTTTTGTTGGAGCGGCTGTCCTCTTTTTAGGACAGCCGTTCTTTTTTTAGGCAGTCTGCAATACTTTAGTTACTCCTTTAAATACTTTTTTTGTTTTTTGAATGAATAATTATGGTTATTTTTCGTTTGGTTAGTAGCAACTGGAATGCGTACACAGCATTTTTTTATTTTAGCTCAATATGGGGTAATCCAGCTTTTTAACCCTAAAAAGGTGTTTTTTTTAAGAAAAAAGCCTGCTAAAAACGGATTTTTCCGGAAATAGCGCCTCCTCTTTTCTATGCAGGCTTTGGCTAAAGAAATCCTTGTGGGTGGTCTATCGCCCTGCCGTTTTTTATTCCGGAAAGTTTATTTGTCTTTACAATTATTCGTCTATTGGATTCTGGTCAGGAATGCATCCAAACAAGGCTGCTGAAATAACATCCGTATTTCTTTCAAACAGTTTTTTGATAGATTCTTTCCTTCTGCTCCCCTGCTAAATTTCTTAATTTTGCAGTGTGAATTCTTCTTTCGATATTATTGTGATTGGCGGCGGTCATGCCGGTTGCGAAGCCGCTATGGCTTCTGCCCGACTGGGTTGTTCTACGTTGCTCATATCTCAGAACTTATATACGCTTGGTCAGATGTCTTGTAATCCTGCCGTGGGCGGAATTGCTAAGGGGCAGATTGTGCGTGAGATTGATGCGCTTGGTGGACAGATGGGTTTGATTACCGATTCTTCTTCCATTCAGTTCCGAATGCTCAATCGGAGCAAAGGTCCTGGAATGTGGAGTCCGCGTGCACAATGTGATAAGCTCCTTTTCGCATCTACCTGGCGTTTTTATTTGGAATCTCAACCCAATCTTTTCCTTTGGCAGGATACGGTCATAAAATTGCTTGTTTCACGTGGAACAATTGAAGGCGTGATAACGGAATTTGGTGAAGAAATTAAAGCAAAGAAAGTAGTCGTAACCGCCGGAACTTTTCTAAACGGAACGATTCACATCGGTCTCAAAAATTTTGGCGGCGGAAGAATTGGCGAAAGGAAAGCCGTTGGGATAACCGAATGCCTGCTCTCCTACGGAATGCAATCGTCGAGACTTAAAACCGGCACGCCCCCCCGAATCGATGGCCGGACGCTGGACTACTCGAAAATGGAAATACAGGAAGGGGATCAAAATCCGGAGTCCTTTTCCTATGTAAGAAAGTCTCCATTGAAAAACGAAGGTCAGTTGCCTTGCT
Organism: Bacteroidetes bacterium UBA1952; assembly: GCA_002336725.1. Lineage (GTDB taxonomy): Bacteria > Bacteroidota > Bacteroidia > Chitinophagales > Chitinophagaceae > UBA1952. Next base: position 8,603 of record DDEO01000182.1, read on the forward strand.
GGATAAGTTATACTTCGCCAGAAGTTCATGAAATACTACAGGAGGGTTTTTCTCAGTCGCCCATGTACACAGGACTTATCGAAGGCACCGGCCCCCGTTATTGTCCAAGCATCGAAGATAAAATTGGTCGTTTTGCAGATAAAACAAGACATCAGCTTTTTGTAGAGCCGGAAGGCCGGAAAACCACCGAAATCTATGTGAACGGTTTCAGCACTTCCCTGCCGCTGGAAATTCAGAAGAAAGCTCTGAGAAAAGTGGCTGGATTTGAAAACTGTCACTTCCTAAAACCCGGTTATGCTATCGAATACGATTATTTCTTCCCCACTCAATTAAAATTATCGCTTGAAACAAAAGCCATCGACGGCTTGTTCTTCGCCGGACAAATAAACGGTACTACCGGCTACGAAGAAGCCGCTTGTCAGGGACTGATTGCCGGAATAAATGCAGCCAGAAGTGTTCAGGAAAAGGAACCTTACACACCGTCTCGCGAAGATGCTTATATGGGTGTTTTGATTGATGACCTTGTAAGCAAAGGAACGGAAGAACCCTATCGGATGTTTACCAGCCGGGCAGAATACAGAACCCTCCTGCGCCAGGATAACGCAGATATGCGCCTCACAGAAACGGGATATACCTTAGGACTTGCTACTGCGGAACGATATGATCAATTCAGGCGGAAAAAAGAGGAAATCCGGGAAATTCAGCACTTTTGGAGCGAAACAGGCATCAAACCTGAGGTGTTTAATGCAAATGCAGCGCAGGCAGGAACGCAACCCATCAGCGAGAAAACCCGAATAGAAAAACTGCTGCTGCGCCCCAATATGACCGCCGAAAAGCTTCAGCAAATGGTCGAAGGCATCCCGATAGTACCGGAAAATGCTTCGGCGGAAAGCATCGAGGCGGCAGAAATCGAACTCAAATACAGAACCTATATCGAGAAGGAAAAAGAAATGGCCGCGCGGATGCGCACGCTGGAGAACTTAAAAATTCCGGCAGATCTCAACTATATGGAAATAACCGCGTTATCCTTTGAAGCACGCCAGAAACTCCAGGAAGTAAGGCCGCTTACACTGGGGCAGGCAGGCAGAATTTCCGGCGTGAATCCCAGTGATATTCAGGTTTTGCTCGTGAAATTTGGACGATAACCTATTTGCTTCAGCATGGAAATCCGAACGGCTATCTATAAATACTGCAACTACCAGGAACGCTGCCATGAAGAAGTGAAATCCAAACTCTTTGAACTGGGAGCCGACCGGGAATATGCCGACCAGCTATTAGCAGAACTGATTGGCGCAAATTTGCTCAACGAAGAACGCTTCGCGCAATCCTATTGCAGAGGAAAATTCGGACAAAAGAAATGGGGGCGAAATAAAATCCGCTACCACCTGAAGCAGAAAAAAGTATCTGACTATTGCATCCGGAAAGGACTGGCAGAAATTGATGCAGAAGTCTATGAAAAAGTGTTGGCGCAATTGTGCCAGCGGCTTTCAGAGCAGTATCAGAAAGACCCCGAATGGATGCAAAAAGCGAAAATCAACCGCTACCTTATTACACGCGGCTTTGAAGCTGATTTGATCAGCGACGCACTGAAATCACAACCCACAACAAAATGAGTACAACCCTTTCTAAGCGCATGAAGGAAGACGTAACCGCCGGCATACGCGTCCGGGTAGAAACGCAATACCAGTTTCAGGCAAGCGAGCCGGAGAATGATGTGTATATATTTGCCTACCGGATTCACATCCGAAACCAAAGTGATAGCCCGGTACAACTCCTCAACCGCCATTGGGACATCAGCGATTGTGGCCATGAAATGCGCACCGTGGATGGAGCCGGTGTGGTTGGAAAGCAGCCGGTTATCCATCCGGACGAGGAATTTATCTACATTTCCGGATGCCAATTAAGCGGACCTATCGGCCAGATGGTGGGCCATTATGAAATGCAGGACCTGATTTCCGGAAATACATTCACCGTAAGAATACCCGCTTTTACGCTGGAAATGCCCTTTAAACTTAACTGATTTTTATTAAGTTCCAAGCGGAAAATACCGACTGTAAAAAATGAATTTTGTACTTTTGCAGCCGGTTTCAATTATAGGATCCAGCATCCAAAGCATACAGAAAAGCCGTCGATAGAACGGCTTTTTTGGTCTGATGACCCCATTCACACCGCTTTTAATTCCCAATGAATATTCGCAACATTGCCATCATCGCACACGTCGATCATGGCAAAACCAGCCTGGTGGACAAGATTATCCACGCAACCAAAGTATTTCGCGACAACCAGGAAACTGGTGAGCTTTTGATGGATAACAACGATCTGGAGCGCGAGCGCGGGATCACCATCCTGGCAAAAAACATTAGCGTTACCTACAAAGACACCAAAATCAACGTAATTGACACCCCCGGTCACGCCGATTTTGGCGGGGAAGTGGAGCGCGTGTTGAAAATGGCCGATGGCGTACTGCTGCTGGTAGATGCCTTTGAAGGACCGATGCCGCAAACACGCTTCGTGCTTCAGAAAGCACTCAACCTGGGCCTCCACCCTATCGTTGTTATCAACAAGGTAGATAAGCCCAACTGCCGCCCCGAAGAAGTACATGATCAGGTTTTTGAACTGTTCTTCCAGCTCGATGCCACCGAAGAACAGCTTGATTTTCCAACACTTTATGGGTCGGCTAAGCAAGGCTGGTACAATACCTCGCTGACGCAAACCGATAGCATTGAGCCGCTGCTCGACATGATTCTGGAAAAAGTTCCGGAACCTAAAGTGTCGGAAGGCCCGCTGCAAATGCAAATCACCTCGCTGGATTATTCTTCTTTCCTCGGTCGGATTGCGATCGGCAAAGTAACCCGTGGTGCTATCCGCGAGGGACAGCCTTTCCAACTCTGCAAACTCGACGGCTCGCTCGTGAAAGGCCGCGTGAAAGAGTTGTATGTGTTTGAAGGAATGGGGAAGAAAAAAGTTTCAGAAGTGGCTGCCGGCGATATCTGCGCGGTTGTGGGCGTAGAAGATTTTAATATCGGTGAGACAATCGCTGATTTTGAAAACCCCGAAGCACTGCCGGTAATTGCCATCGACGAGCCAACGATGAATATGCAGTTCTCGATCAACAATTCGCCTTTCTTTGGACGGGAAGGCAAATTTGTTACTTCCCGCAATATCCGCGATCGCCTCTATAAAGAATTGGAGAAAAACCTCGCCCTGCGGGTTCAGGATACCGATGATGCGGATAAATTTCTGGTTTTTGGCCGTGGTATTCTGCACCTCTCGGTTTTGGTGGAGACCATGCGCCGCGAAGGATATGAACTGACGGTCGGACAACCGCAGGTAATCCTGAAAGAAATCGAAAACAAAAAATGCGAACCTTACGAAACCCTCGTCATTGATGTGCCTGCCGAAAACTCCGGCAGAGCGATTGACCTGGTAACGCAGCGCAAAGGCGAACTGCTGGTGATGGAAACCAAAGGCGA
>DDEO01000112.1 GCA_002336725.1 Bacteroidetes bacterium UBA1952
AAGCCGTAACCTGCCATCTCCATACTGCTGTCTGCTTTCTCCCTTTTATTTATTCTCAAAATTGGCCTTCACAGCCTGCAGGTGCGCCAGAAACTTCGGCACGCTTGGGTCGTAGCCATAGCCCTTGTCGATGAGTTTGTTGCCATTGCCATCCACGAAAAAATAAAACGGCTGCGAGTTGGCCCCGAATTGCTCGGCCTGAATGGCTTCGTTCATGTCGCCAATCGTAACAATGTCGGAGCCGAGCACCTGCGAATAGCGTTGCTTTTCTTTGGGCGCTTCCAGCTTGTCGTAATCGCTGTAGAGCGAGGCAATCACAAAATCTTCCTTGAGCATCTTCATCACCTGCGGGTCGCTCCACACCGCGCTTTCCATCTTGCGGCAGTTCACGCAGTTGATGCCCGTAAAATCCAGCAGCACCGGCTTGTTGAGGGCCTTTCCGGCAGCCAGCGCCTCATCATAATCATAGAAAGTAACCAGCCCGAATTTCTTCACCACTTCCGGCTCGTAAATCTTCATCTCCTCCACCAGTTTCACCGGCTGAATGCCGCCCAACGCGGTGCTTGCATGATTTTCACCGCTCCCACTGCTCCCTGCTCCGGAAATAAAATCCTGCGTACCCATCGGCGGCAAAAACTGACTCAGCCCCTTGAGCGGTGCGCCCCATAGCCCCGGAACCATATACACGGCAAAGGAAAAAGAAGCTATCGCCAAAAACAATTTGGGCAGCGACACGTATTCCTGTCCATACACGTTTTTGGCCGAGGCATCGTCGTGCGAAAGTTTCAGTTTGCCCAGCAGATAAATACCCAGCAGAACGCTCAGCACAATCCAGAGGCTGATGAACACCTCGCGGTCGAGCAGTCGCCAGCCCCGCGCCAGGTCGGCGTTGGAGAGAAATTTCAAGGCCAGCATCAGTTCAACAAAGCCCAGGAAAACCTTTACCTGATTGAGCCAGCCGCCGCCCGCCGCTATCTTGTTGAGCGCACTCGGGAAGATGGCAAACAGCGCAAACGGCAGCGCCAGACCGAGCGAGAAGGCAAACATACCCAGCGAAGGGCCGAGGATGCCGCCGCTGCCCGCCAGCACCAGCAGCGGGCCAATGATGGGGCCGGTGCACGAGAACGACACAATCACCAGCGTGAGCGCCATGAAGAAGATGCCGCCAAACGAAGAAGTATTGGCTTTGGAATCGGTCTTGTTGGTCCAGCTTGAGGGCAGGGTGATTTCAAAAGCGCCGAGAAACGAGATGCCGAAAATCAGGAATACAGCAAAGAAAAACAGATTGGCTACCCAGTTGGTGGACAGATTATTGAGCGCATTGGCCCCAAAAAGCACCGATATCAGGATGCCGAGCAGCGTAAAGATGAGGATGATAGAGGTAGAATACAGCAGAGCGTTTTTGATGCCTTCCTGCCGTGTCTTGCTGCGCTTGGTGAAAAAGCTCACCGTTATCGGAATCATCGAATAGACGCAGGGCGTGGTAACGGCCAGCAATCCGCCACCGAAGGCTGCTAGGAAAAGCCATAGCAAGCCTTTGCCGCCATCCGTTTCGTCTGTCCCGCCAGCACCGGCGAGGGTCTTTTTTCCGGAAACCATGCCGGGATTTCCGGAAATATCCCCCGAATTTCCGGAAATATTCTCACCGCCCGACACGCCTGACACAACGGTATCGGGAGCGTTTCCGGAAGTTGCAACTTGTTGACTATCAGCCGTAACGGGTGGTATAACAGCCGCTACTGTGTCAATTTTTTTTTTAGACGTATCGGCTGCTTTTCCGGAAATCTCCAGCGAAAATTTCTTGTTTTTGGGCGGCAGACACATCTTGTCGTCGCACACCTGATAGATGTGTTTTCCGGTAATCGTCATCGGGCCGTTGGCCTCGATGTTTTGGGTATAGATAACCGTACCTTCAAAATAATTGACGATGCCATCCACGCCGTCCATCGGGCCGGTGTGTTTTTTACCGGCTTCCTTCACACCGCCGATCAGCTTCAGGCCGGGCTTTTTATCAAACTCAAAGGACGGCGGAATCTGCATCCCATCGCCGCCGGGGTCGAGGCTCCAGATGTGCCATTTCTCCTTGAGTTTAAGCTTAAAAAGCACTTCATATTTTCCGGCTCCCTTGTCCTTTAGCTCGTAGGTCCAGGTAGTGGGGTCTTGAATAATCTGCGCTTTTCCGGAAAAACCGGCGGCAATGAGCAGGACAAAAAGCAGAAGATATTTGCGCATAGGAGAAATAGAAGAGTGCCTTTTCAGAAATGCAAAAAAAGCACAAAAGCGGGGAAGATGGCGTTAAGATAGACCGGGAATCCCGTTAATTAAAAAAAAGACGGTAGCGGAAAAGAAGAATAAAAACCGTTCGACATAGGCTTAGCCTATGTCGTGCTATCCTGCAGGCTGTGCCTGCATTTTTATCCGCAGGCACAGCCTGCACTATAATCCGACGAAAGCACAGCTTTCGCCGAACAATTTTCGTTCGGCATAGGCTTAGCCTATGTCGTGCTATCCTGCAGGCTGTGCCTGCATTTTTATCCGCAGGCACAGCCTGCACCATAATCCGACGAAAGCACAGCTTTCGCCAAACAATTTTCGTTCGGCATAGGCTTCGCCTATGTCGTGCTATCCTGCAGGCTGTGCCTGCATATTTTATCCGCAGGCACAGCCTGCACCATAATCCGACGAAAGCGCAGCTTTCGCCGAACGACGCGCTCAATTCCACAAACTCAGCGCACTTAGAATAGCTCGTCCGTCGGTGTTGCCGAGGGCTTCGCTTGTGGCGCGTTCCGGGTGTGGCATCATGCCAAAAACATTGCGGTCGGCGTTGCAGATACCGGCAATATTTCCGGTTGCGCCGTTGGGATTGGAGTCGAGGTGTACTTCGCCGGCTTCGTTGCAGTAGCGAAACAGAATCTGATGATTGGCTTCCAGTTGCCGCATCGTTTCGGCATCGGCGTGGTAGCGGCCTTCGCCGTGCGCCACCGGTATTTTCAAAATCCGGTCGCCTATTTTCATACCGATAACGCTTTGTTTCTCAGCACTTTTGAGATACACGTTTTTGCAGGCAAACTTCTGATGGTCGTTTTGCAGCAACACGCCCGGCAGCAGCCCACTTTCACACAGAATCTGAAAACCATTGCACACGCCCAGCACTTTTCCGCCTTCATTGGCAAAACCGATAACGGCTTCCATCATGGGCGAAAAACGCGCCAGCGCACCGCAGCGCAGATAATCGCCATACGAAAAACCGCCCGGCAGCACAATGCAGTCGCGCTCGGGGTTAAACGCCGACAGGTCTTTGTCTTTGTGCCAGAGCATCTGCACTTCTGCCTGCAGGTCGTCCTGCAAAGCGTGCATCATATCGCGGTCGCAGTTGGAGCCGGGGAAGACAACGATTCCGAATTTCAAAACGGGAAAAGGGATTAAGGGATTTCTAAAGAAAAATTTTACCAATAAACGGCAACGCCAGTGCCGCCCAGAATGCAAAAATAGCAAACCGGCGGGGCTTCTCCGTTTCCAGTGCCGCCGACACTATCAGGGCATAGAAAGGTGCCATCATCAGCCAGCTTTGCAGCTGCGGCTGCGAGGTAAAAACCGCCATCGCTACCGACACCACAAGCCCGCTCACCAGCACGCCCCAACTGCGCCGCACATAAATCACGCTGCGGTTCATCTGCTGATGGAGCTGAAAAAAGCCCGCCAGAAGCAGCCCTCCGGCCAGCGCGTAAAGGGTGCTAACAACCGCTTTATGAGCAGGCTGCCACGGCGGCAACTGTATGTGTAGAAAGGGCCAGGTGCGCAGCATTGGCAGCGTGTCGGTGAGGAACATCAGGCCGGCAACGAAATACAGCGGCGTAATCAATCCCAGCAGCGCCGAGAAATACTCGCCTATATGAAAAGGCCGCAGCAGCAGAAGCGCCACCAGCAGGGTTATTCCGGAAAACAGATAAGAAAACTGCACAAACGAAGCCGCCCCAATCAGGAAACCGGCGTTAAAAATCTGTCGGCGGGGCTGCGTGGGCTTGCCAAATTGCAGCATGGCATCCAGCGCACCCAGCAGCAGGAAATTGCCCAAAAGCGGCGGCGAAATACTCCGGAATTCCGGAAACAACGCCGCAAAAACAATATAGGCGAAGGCTGGTGTAAAGGTGGGCTTCGGCAGCAGCCGGTGGCGCATCGCCAGGGCATTGACATACAGCGCCTGCAAAAAAACCAGCAAAAGATACAAGACCTGCCAGCCCAGAAAGCTATCGCCCAAAATCCCCTTCGCCCCGCGAATAAACAGATAATACAGCGGCTGCGATACTGACGGGAACGATGCCGGAACGGCCATACCACCCGAACCGGTTATTACCAGCAGGATGAGCAGCGAAAGCACTGCATAGGGCGTATTGTTGCGAACGAGAGAAAGCACGCGAGAAAGAGAGAAACCGGCGCAAAGGTGCTTTTAAAACGACACCCTCGCAAAGCAAATCTTTTTCCCCATCAGGCAGGGCACAATGACCTCGCGGGCGCTCACTTGTTTGGCCATACGCGGCACCCAGTCGGGCGCAGTCTCTCCTTCTACGTCAAAATTCCGGAATTGCTGCTGCCCGTCATCGGCTATCTGCACCAACGCAATGCTGCTGCGCTGCCGGTTGAAATTGTTATAGAGAAATCCCAAATTTGCGCCGGTATTGACGAAGGCAAAAGATGAAAACAGCCCGCCATCTTCCTGCGAATATTGTTCTTTCCGGATAAAAGAAGGCCACTGCATCGCGCCGGAAGCATCTACCGAAAGGGCCAGAATATCGTTGTAGAAATATTCCCGCACCTGCGTGCCGCCCATAAAAGGCCCATACATGCTGTAATAGCCCCAGCCCGGCGAATAGTTGCTGCGGGTGGTTACATAGCTTTCCTCCGAAATGGCCACAAAACCACCGTCTTTGCGGATAATCAGTTGGCGCAGGTGTTGATTGGCAAAGGCATGGCGCANNCGCAGGCTTCGCTCGCCGGTCATGGCCCGCAGCCGGTCGTCGAATGGCACGCTGATTTGGCGAATGCTTTGGAAAGAAAACGCATCAAAACCGGCATAGAGCAGCCCGTCGGGGTTGCCGTTCTTGCGATTGGAGTAAAACGCGGCCACATAAATATTGCCGTCCTGCGGCGCAGTGCGGATGAACGGTTCTTCCACAAACGCATCCGTCATTGGAATATCCACCACCGAATAGGTTCGCGCCGAATCGGCAAAGCGCAGCAGGAAGAGCTTGTCGTAGGCATCGCGCCGGCCCGTGGCCTGCCGCACCGGAATCACCAGGTCGCGGTTGTTGGTCAGCACCGGGCGCACGGCCAGCAGATTGCCGTCGCGCTTCAGCGTAGTGTTTACGCGCCGAACGCCGTTGAGGTCGTTTTGAAGGATAAGGGCCTTCACATCCAGTTCGCGTGCGTCGTCTGTTATCGAAAAGGCGGCCAGGCTGCGTTTGTCGTCGGAAGCCAAAAACTGATAGTATTCGTTGCCCACGCCCAGAAAACCGGTGCGTTTTTGGTCGAGCTTCAGCGGGCGGCGCAGCAGGCGACCTTCGCCGTCAAGCACGGCGCCGTAGAGAAACAAGTCGCGCCCTTGTTGGTATTGATAGAGCAGCGTGATGGAATCGCCGGCAATGGAAAACTGCGTGTCGTAGATTTTTGGGGGCAGGAAATCCAGGATGACCGTAGCAACGAGCCGCATGGAATCGTTCCAGGCATCCATAAAATAGCCCTCGGCATCGCCGCGAAAAGTATAGACGCGCCCTGCCGTCTTGCCCACTACGGCAATATTGCCGTCTTTCACGCTAAAATCGCTGTACGAAGAATATAAAACCTGCTGCGCATCGGCTTCTGCACAAAAGGAAGCAGCCAGCAAAAAGCACAGGATTTTCCGGAAAATGGAAGTCATATTGCCTGCAAATTTACGCTTCCGGTGCGGCTGCGGGGCGACGGGGCGGCAAGTCTTCCCGACGCGTCAGGAAACGCGTATCTTCTTCTGCCGGCGGCAGGTAGCAGGTTTCGCGCTGCCCAAACCAGCGATAACGCTTGCGGGCAAAAAGGTTGTAGAGGGCATTGCGCAGCGGGCGCGGCAGCAGCCAGAGCGGGGCCAGCAGATACCACGGCCCGCCGATGATAGCGGCAATACGCAAAACGGCATCGGTGCGGATATACACTTTATCGTTATGAACCAGCACAATGCTATCCGGCACGGCACCGTATTTCGCTTTGAGCCTTCCCTGAACCGTTGCGCCAAAAGACGATTGCAGCGGCGAAAACCGAAAGCGTTTTTTGCGGTCGTGGCGCTGAATGCTGTTTACAATCCGCGCACAGAAATTGCAGTAGCCGTCGTAGAGAATAATGGGATGTTTCACACTGCCTGAAAGGCTTCAAAAACTGCGCCGGGGAAGGCGGAAATTTCCGGAAACAGAGCGGATGTAGGAGGGCTGTTTCCGGTCATCGGGACTGTTTCGTCGTCCCGTAGAGACAAGGCATGCCTTGTCTCCTTGTCTCTACACCCCACATAAAACCGTTTATTTCCGCTGCAGCGAATCGGCCAGCGGGCGCACCTCGATGCTCATGCGCCGGTCGAGGTCTTCATCAAATTGTTCCTGAAGCAAAGGGGCATTTTCCCGCACCACCGAATCCACCCGGCGGTGCAGTTCGGCTTCCGTAAACACTTTCTTTTCCTTCTGACAAGCGGCGAAGCTCATTAAAACCAGCGCCAGTACAATACTTCTTCTAAACATTCTTTTTCCTAAAAATTCCGGTCGCAAAATTAGCATTGCAGAAAAGGTTACTTTTGAAATAAACCGTTATAAATTGGTAGCGTCTTATGCTGTTGCCGTGAAAAAAATCGTTCCCTTCTTCCTGCTCGCCTTTGGGTCTTTGCTGCCGGCTGCGCTTCGGGCGCAGGAAGAAACCGGGAGCAGAAACCCTATTTTGGTAGGCGCTGTGATAGAAGGTCGCGATACCATTCCGATGTTATACCTGAACGAGGTAGAAATATGGGCCAAAATGCCTGCCCGCCTCGCCCGTCAGCGCATGGAATGGAACCGGCTCAAACAAAGGGTTTATAAGGTTTATCCCTATGCCGTAACCGCCGGTGAACTCCTGAAAGGCGTGGATGAAAAACTGGCAGCCATCGGCGACGACAAAAAAGCCCGAAAAGCCTATATCAAAAATCTGGAAGAACGGCTCAACAAGCGTTTCAAGGGCGAGTTGAGCGATTTCACCATCTCCGAAGGCCAGATACTGGTGAAGCTCATTGCCCGGCAGACGGGGCGGCCCTGCTTTCATATCATCAAAGAGCTAAAGGGCGGTTTTAGCGCCGTACTGTTCCAGTCGGTGGGCCTGCTATTCAACAACAACCTCAAAAAGGAATACGACCCCACAGGCCGCGACAGCGATATTGAAAACGTGGTGCAGGAGATGGAAGCCGGCAATTATTACCGCTATCAGTCGCAGCGAACTGCCACAGCCGCTACCCTGCCCTAACTTTGTACACTCCTTATGAAGCTGCACATCCTGGCCATCCTTACCCACCCCGACGATGCCGAACTGGGCTGCGGCGGTACGCTGATAAAACACGCCCGCATGGGCGAAAAAGTGGGCATTCTGGACCTGACGCGTGGCGAGCTGGGCACGCGTGGCACCCCCGAAACCCGACTGGCCGAGGCGGCGGAAGCCGCCCGCATCATGGGCCTGGCCGTGCGCGAAAACGCCGGTATCCGCGATGGATTTTTCCGGAACGACGAAGAACATCAGCGCCTGCTGCTGACTTATATCCGCCGCTGGCAGCCCGACATCGTGATTACCAACGCACCCGAAGACCGCCACCCCGACCACGGACGCGGCGCGGCACTGGTGAGCGATGCCTGTTTCCTTTCGGGCCTGGCAAAAATCGAAACGGAATGGGAAGGGCAAAAGCAAAAAGCCTGGCGACCCAAACGCGTTCTGCACCTGATTCAGGACCGCACGCTGGAGCCGGATTTTATCGTAGATATTTCCGACGAAATCGAAACCAAAATGGAAGCGGTACGGGCGTATAAAACACAGTTTCACGACCCGAATTCGGGCGAGCCGCAGACCTATATCGCCACTTCTTCTTTTCTGGAAGACATCGTGAGCCGCGATCGCCTTTGGGGCAAGCGCATCGGCACGAGGGCAGGAGAAGGTTTTATCTCTAAAAACACGCCCGGCCTGGCTTCGCTCCATGCGCTGCTGCTTCCGGAAATGGCCTGAAATTTCCGGAAAAAGACAGGCCCGGCGGTGGCAAATCACCCCAAATCTTCCATTCCAAACCGGAACGGCAGGAGCTGGCTGGCTTTCTCAATGACATACACCTCGCCTTCCATGCCGGAAAGAATCAGCCGGATGGGGTGGCCGGTGCGCTGCTCGTATTCCGAAATATACTGCCGGCACATCCCGCAGGGCGAAATGGGATGGTTGCCGGCTTCGGGGTTGGACTGGTTGAAATACGAAACGGCCATTACCTCTACCGGAACGTCGGTATGCTCCATCGCCGCCACGGAAAGCAGAACGCGCTCGGCACAGATGCCCACCGGATAGGCGGCGTTTTCCTGATTGGTTCCATACACAAGAGCACCGTTTTGGAGCCGCGCCGCTGCCCCCACAAAGAACTGCGAATAAGGCGCATAAGCCTTTCGGGTAACGTCCCGCGCCTGTTGCAGCAGGTTGCGGTCGGCAGGCGTGAGCGTCTGCGCGTCGGTGTGGCGTTCGTAAGAAAATTTATAGGTCTTTGCAGACATAATGGATTTAAGGGGGTTTGGCATTGGAAATTCCGGGTTGCAAAATATTCCCGAAAAGCCGGGTAGCGGTGTGCTCCGGGCCGGGCAGTAGCAGGATGGAGCCATCGCATTTTCCGGCAAAAAAGAGATATAAAGGTAATGGCCTTTCGTTCGCGAGGCAGCCTTCCTGCCGGTCGGGTTTGCCAGAAGGTGTTTGTATTCTGCGCTTCTTGTACCGGATTTTTAATTCATTTTTAAAACACCTACCTTCGCGGCCTCAAATCACCCTTTTTTTTAAAAACCTCTGCGTCGCTTCATGAGCACTGTAAAAGTTGCCATCAACGGGTTTGGCCGCATCGGCCGCCTCGTCTTCCGCCAAATTCACAATATGGAAGGCATTGAAGTTGTTGCTATCAACGACCTCACCCAACCGAATGTTCTCGCCCACCTGCTGAAGTATGACACCGCACAGGGCCGCTTCAACGAAGCGGTAACTTCCGGCGAAGACAGCATCTCTGTAAACGGAAAGGAGATTAAAATCTACGCCCAAAAAGATCCGGCGCAAATTCCGTGGGGTCAGCACGATGTGGACGTGGTACTGGAATGCACCGGCTTCTTCGCCGATGCCGAGAAAGCCAAAGCTCACATCACCGCCGGCGCTAAGCGCGTGGTGATTTCCGCTCCGGCTACCGGCGACCTGAAAACAGTTGTCTTCAACGTAAACCACGACATCCTCGACGGCTCCGAAGAGGTGATTTCCTGCGCCTCCTGCACCACCAACTGCCTCGCCCCGATGGCCAAAGTGCTGCACGACAAATATGAAATCAAAACGGGCCTGATGACTACCGTTCACGCCTACACCAACGACCAGAACACGCTCGACGCGCCGCACCCGAAAGGCGACCTGCGCCGCGCCCGCGCTGCTGCCGAAAACATTGTTCCCAACTCTACCGGCGCGGCCAAAGCCATTGGCCTCGTGCTGCCCGACCTGAAAGGCAAACTCGACGGCGGCGCCCAGCGCGTACCGACCGTTACCGGCTCGCTGACCGAACTGAACGTTATTCTGGGCAAGAAAACCACTGCCGACGAAATCAATGCAGCGATGAAAGCGGCTGCCAACGAATCCTTTGGCTACAACGAAGACGAAATCGTGTCTTCCGACATCATCGGCACGTCTTTCGGCTCGCTGTTT
>DDEO01000221.1 GCA_002336725.1 Bacteroidetes bacterium UBA1952
GACCTGGCCCTCGAAGTGGTGCAGGTAACCGAAAAACCATCCGAGCTAACCGTAAAACACGGCGCCCATATCTCGGTGGCCGACAACGAGCCGTATGCGCCCGAACTGGACCTGCCCGATTATAAATTCCCAACACTCGACCTGCTCGAAGAGCGCAATCAAAACGCCGTAGCACTCGACACCAACGAACTGGATAAAAACAAAAAGCAGATCATCCAGACGCTGCGCTCCTTTGGCATCGAAATCCAGCACATCACCGCCACCGTTGGCCCAACCGTTACGCTCTACGAAATCATCCCGGCAGAAGGCGTGCGCATCTCCAAAATCCGGAATCTCGAAGACGATATTGCCCTCAACCTCGCCGCCCTCGGCATCCGCATCATCGCGCCCATTCCCGGAAAAGGAACCATTGGCATTGAAGTGCCGAATGCCAACAAGCAAATGGTATCCATGCGGGCCATGCTGGCTTCGGAGAAATTTGTGAAGGCGAAGATGAGCCTGCCGGTGGCACTCGGCAAAACCATTTCCAACGAAAACTACATCGTGGATCTGGCCACTATGCCCCACCTGCTGATGGCCGGTGCCACAGGTCAGGGTAAATCAGTTGGGATTAACGCCATTCTGGTTTCGCTGCTCTATAAAAAGCACCCCAGCCAGCTCAAATTTGTGATGGTAGATCCCAAAAAAGTAGAGCTTTCCATTTATAAAACCATCGAAAAACACTTCCTCGCCAAGCTACCCAACGAAGAAGAAGCCATCATCACCGACACCAAAAAGGTGATTTATACGCTCAATGCCCTGTGTATTGAGATGGACAACCGCTACGAACTGCTCAAGGAGGCCGGCACGCGGAATATCAAAGAATACAACGACAAGTTTATGGCCCGCCGCCTCAACCCCGAACGCGGCCACAAATACCTGCCCTTTATCGTGCTGGTGGTCGATGAATTTGCCGACCTCATCATGACCGCCGGCAAGGAAGTAGAAATGCCCATTGCCCGACTGGCGCAACTGGCGCGGGCCGTAGGCATTCACCTTATCATCGCCACCCAGCGCCCGAGCGTCAATGTAATTACCGGAACCATCAAGGCCAACTTTCCGGGCCGCGTGGCCTTTAAGGTTTCGGCCAAGGTGGACAGCCGCACCATCCTCGACGCGGGCGGCGCCGAGCAACTGGTAGGTCGGGGCGATATGCTGGTATCGCACGGCTCCGAACTGATGCGCCTGCAATGCGCTTTTGTGGATACGCCGGAAGTGGAAAATATTGTGGAGTTTATCGGCTCCCAGCGCGGATATCCCAGCGCCTTTGAACTTCCGGAATACGAAGGCGCTGACGAAGACAACACTAAAGAAGCCGTGGACCTGACCAACCGCGACAAGCAATTCAGCGACTGCGCACGCGTGGTGGTGCAAACCCAAAGCGGCTCTACTTCGATGCTGCAACGGCGCTTCAACCTGGGCTACAACCGCGCGGGCCGCATCATGGACCAATTAGAAGCCGCCGGCATCGTAGGCGCGGCGAACGGCTCCAAACCGCGCGATGTACTCTTCCATACCGAAGCCGAGTTGGAGGAATTTTTACAAACCCTTGGCTAAACATCCCGGTTTTTTAAAGGTCTGAAAGGCCTGTACAAAGGCACCTTTGCACCTGTTTATGAAAAAAACCTTTTTTACCCTTGCCCTTGCTGCCGTGGTCGCACCCGGTTTTGCGCAGACCGACGCAAAGGCAAAAGCCCTGCTCGACAACCTGAGCAAGAACGTATCGGCGCTGAAATCGCTGAAAACCAATTTCTCGCTTTCGCTGGCCTCTGCCAACGGCAAGACCAAAGAAAACCGCAGCGGCAGCCTGGAAATGAAAGGCCCGAAATACCATGTGTCGCTCGGCACGCAGGAAATTTTCTGCGATGGCAAAACGGTGTGGACGTATCTGAAGGATGCCGGCGAGGTGCAGGTTACCAACTACAATCCGTCGGAGCAAACGCTTTCGCCCACCAAGCTCTTCACCAATTTCTACGACAAAGAATATGTGTATCGCTACGGCGGAAGCCGCAAAGTTGGCGCTAAGAATGCCGAAGTGGTAGAACTGTCTCCGAAGACAGCCAAGCAGTTTAAGAAAGTAGAACTGGCGGTAGATGCCAAAACCAACAACCTGCTCGGCGGCACGATTACCGAGAAAAACGGAACCGTCTATCAATACACTGTGAGCGGCTATTCACCCAACGCGCCGGTGTCGGATGCGGCTTTCACCTTCGACCCGAAAAAGTATAAAAACGTAGAGGTAGTGGATTTGCGGTAGGGGCAGCCCTATGTGGCTGCCCTAAATCTAAGAAGCAGCCCTATGTGGCTGCCCTAAATCTAAGAAGCAGCCCTAAATAAAGGATGGTAGAAACCGGAAATTTCCCCGAAACCTATAAGGTCTTCAAGACCTTAAGTAGGTTGTCAGAATTAGTTTAGATTATTTAGGCTACAAAATGGGGGGCATTTCGAGACACGAAGCAACCTGCACAAAACGTTGTGGAGCGTGCAGGTTGCTTCGGGGCCGACCTACAAAACGTACGAGCGGCCCCTCGCACCGCGAAGCAGCACCGCAGGTAATGACCCACATGTTTTATACAGCGAATGACCTAAACTAATTTCAGGAAGCTACGTAATACTAAATGGAACGCTAAAATGAA